>NZ_JADDRN010000003.1:0-247086 GCF_017355445.1 Delftia sp. SD018 | reverse complement strand
CGCGATGAGCGTCCGCGTGATGGTCAACGCGATGGCCAACGTGACGGCCAGCGCGATGGACCCCGTGACGGCCCGCGTGAAGGTGGTTTCCGCGACCGTCCCCGCGACGACGCTCGCGGCCCCCGCCGTGACGATGCGCGCGGACCGCGCCGCGACGACGCCCGTGGTCCCCGCCGTGATGACGCCCGTGGCCCGCGCCGCGACGAGGCGCCCCAGGCCGAGCCCGCCTACCGTCCGCTCAGCGGCATCCGCACCTACCGTCCCGCCGACGGTGGCGCCAGCCGCGAAATCCCCGTCAAGCGTGCTCCCGAGCCGCTGCAGGAGCAGGTTCCCGGTGGCGTGCGCATCAACAAGCGCCTGGCCGACATGGGCCTGTGCTCGCGCCGCGAGGCCGACGAGTGGGTGGACAAGGGCTGGGTCCGCGTCAACGGCGAACTCGCCGTGATGGGCCAGAACGTGGTGGCGGCCGACCGCATCACGGTCGAGCGCGAGGCGCGCGAGCGCCAGGACCAGCAGGTCACCATCCTGATCCACAAGCCCATGGGCTATGTCAGCGGACAGGCCGAGGACGGCCACGAGCCCGCCGTGGTCCTGGTCACGCCCCAGAACCACTGGAACCAGGACACCAGCCGCACGCGCTTCAACTTCGCGCAGCTCAAGGGTCTGGCGCCCTGCGGCCGGCTGGACATCGACTCCGTGGGCCTGCTGGTCATGACCCAGGATGGCCGCGTGGCGCGCCAGATCATTGGCGAAGACTCGGAGATGGACAAGGAGTACCTGGTGCGCGTGACCTACGGCGACCGCGACATCGACGTGCAATCCGTGTTCCCGGCCGAGCAGCTGGCACGCCTGTGCCATGGCCTGTCGCTGGACGGCGAGGCACTCAAGCCCGCCAAGGTGGACTGGCAGAACCCCGAGCAGCTGCGCTTTGTGCTGACCGAAGGCAAGAAGCGCCAGATCCGCCGCATGTGCGAACTGGTGGGCCTGCGCGTGGTGGGCCTCAAGCGCATCCGCATCGGCCGCGTGACGCTGGGCAACCTGCCTGTGGGCCAGTGGCGCTACCTGGGTGCACACGAGAATTTTTAGCACCTCCTGAGCGGCTGCGCCGCTTCCCCCTCTCTACCCGCTTCGCGGGGGAGGGGGACGACACCCTCGCGGCGGGGCGGCCCTTGCTTGGTGTCTCTGGTCTTGGGCCGCGCCGGTTTCAGTGAGCGCACAGCTCGTGTTTAGAATGCGAACCATTCTCAAACGAGCTTCAGCGCTGCGGCACGCCAGTCCGGAGCGCGTCCGTCTTTTCATGCGCGCACCGGCCGATCCCGTACACACCCTCTATGTCGAACACCACGGCTGGCTGCAAGGCTGGCTGCGCCGCAAGCTGGGCAATGTGTTCGAGGCTTCCGATATCGCGCACGACACTTTCGTCAACGTGATCACCTCGGGCATGGCCTGCCGCATCGAGCAGCCGCGCCCCTTTCTGGCCACCGTGGCCCGCCATCTTGTGATCCGCCAGCACCGGCGCCGGCTGCTGGAGCGCGCCTATCTCGACACCCTGGCCCTGCTGCCCGCTGAACTTGCCCCTTCGCCCGAAGAGCGGCTGATCGCCCTCGAATCGCTGCAGGCCGTGGACCAGGCGCTGGACGCGCTGGCGCCCAAGGTGCGCGAGGCCTTCCTGCTGGCCCACCTCGAAGGCCTGAGCTATGCGGACATCGCCACGCGCCTGGGCGTGTCCATGACCAGCGTCAAGCGCTATCTGGCTCAGGGCTATGAGCGCTGCTTCGTGCTGGCGCTGTCCTGATGGCGCCGGTGCCTCCTTCCGATCCTCGGCGCCTGTCCAGCGCCGCGCCGCTACCCGGCAGCAGTATCCAGGCGCCCCAGGCGCTGGGCCGGCCCTTGCCGGCCGGCGTGGCGCGGGCGGCTGCCGGCTGGTTTGCGCTGCTGCAATCGGGCCAGGCCTCGGCCGCCGACAGGGCGCGCTGGCAGCGCTGGCTCGATGAAGACGCCGACCATGGCCGCGCCTGGGCCCATCTGCAGGCCGTCACGGGCGCGCTGACGGGGCTCAACGCCGGTGGCGCGGGCTATCGCAGCCTGTCCGCCGCTCCCCGGGCTGCGCGGCGGCGCCTGCTGGGCCTGTTTGCGGGCCTGGGCACGGCGGCCGGCGCGGGCTGGCTGGCCAGCCGCACGCCGCAGTGGCAGCAGATGGCGGCCGACTACGCCACGGGCACGCAGCGCCGCCGCTGGACCCTGCCCGACGGCACGGACATGCTGCTGGGCCCCGGCAGCGCCGTGGCCTTGCAGTTCGACGGCAGCGAACGCCGGCTGCGCCTGCTGGCTGGCGAGGCGCTGTTCACCACCGGCCATCCCGCAGGACCGTTGGGCGATCTGCCCTTTGTGGTGGAGACCGCCCACGGCCGCGTGCGCGCCCTGGGCACGCGCTTCATGGTGCGCAGCAACCATGCAGGTGCGCGCGTGGCGGTGTTCGAGCGCGCCGTGGAACTGCGCACGGCCGGCACAGGCGCATCCGCACGGCGTCTGCAGGCGGGCGAGGCCATGGACTTCACGCGCACGGGCTGGAGCACGGTGCAGCCGGCCGGCCCTGCGGACGACGCCTGGAGCCGGGGCCAATTGTGGGTGGACAACCAGCGCCTGGACGACTTCCTGGCCGAGCTCAACCGCTACCGCCCCGGCTGGCTGCACGCCGATCCGGCCGTGGCCGGGCTGCGGTTCTCAGGCGTGTTCCCGCTGGACGAAGGCGGCATCGATGGCACGGACGCCGTGCTGGCCATGCTGCCCGGTGCGCTGCCCGTGCAGCTGCGCTGGCGCACGCGCTGGTGGGTGGTGGTGGAGCCTGCGCAGGCGCGCGGCTGAGGCTTTTTCTTCCTTTTCGTTTTTTTTGCGCCGGGGGTGACCCGATTTCCCGCGCCGCGCTTCCTTGCTTCCGAGAGCTTTGATTTTCGACATCGGAACACAGGGAGAACCCAGGACCATGCAACCCCTTTTCATGCCCCGCCCCGCGCTGGCGCTGGCCATCGCGCTCATGCCTGCCGCCGTGCTGGCCCAGGCCCAGCGCAGCTATGACGTCGCTGCCGGCCCGCTGGATGCCGCCTTGCGCAGCACGGCCGCCCAGGCCGGCGTGGCCCTGATCTTCACGGCCGATCAGACGGCCGGGCAGCGCAGCGCGGGACTGCGCGGCAGCTACACGGTGGAGGCTGCCTTCGAGGCCCTGCTGGCCGGCACCGCCTGGCAGGCCGTGCGCCAGGCCAGCGGCGCCTATGCGCTGCGGCGGGTGGAGCAGGTGGTGCCCGCTGCCGCTGCAGGCGCCACGCTGGCCACGGTCAACGTGACGGCCGCTGCCGAGCGCAGCGCGGTCTCCGAAGGCACGGGCTCCTACGCCACGCGCCAGTCCAGCACGGCCACACGGCTGGGCCTGTCGCAGCGCGAGACGCCGCAGTCCGTCAGCGTGGTCACGCGCCAGCTGATGGACGACCAGGGCCTGACCAGCCTGCCGGAGGTGCTGGAGAAGACGCCCGGCATTACCGTGGGCCGCAACGACAGCGAGCGCACCACCTTCTACTCGCGCGGCTATGCCATCGAGAATTTCCAGTTCGACGGCGTGCCCAACACCATGGACTCGGCCAACCAGTACACCACCTCGCTGGCCGACAGCGCCATCTATGACCGCGTGGAAGTGGTTAAGGGAGCGACCGGCCTGCTCACGGGCGCGGGCTATCCGTCGGCCGTGGTCAACCTGGTGCGCAAGCGGCCCACCAAGACCTTCCAGGCCTCGGCCGAGGCGGCCATCGGCAGCCATGACCGGTTGCGCGGCGTGGGCGACATCTCCGCTCCCCTGACAGAGGACGGCCGCGTGCGCGCCCGCGTGGTGGCCGTGGCGCAGAACGCCAAGTCCCATGTGGACGACTACAGCCGCAACGTGCGCAGCCTGTACGGCATCATCGAGGCCGACCTGGGTCCGGGCACGGTGGCCAGCCTGGGCATTGACCACATGCAGACGCGCGCCAACGGGGCCAGCTTCGGCCACATCCCGCTGTTCTTCAAGGATGGCAGCCGCACGCATTTCCCCACCTCGCTGAACCCGGCCGCGCGCTGGTCCTACTGGGACAACGACAGCACCAACCTGTTTGCCGAACTCAAGCACAGCTTCGGCAATGGCTGGAAGGCGGACCTGTCGGCCAGCCGGCTGCGCCAGTCGCGCGACGTGGAGGTCGGCGTGGCCGCCCACGGCATGGTGGACCCTGTCAGCGGCCTGGGCATCAACATGCTGTCCAACAAGATTCCCACCGATGCCACCACGCAGGCCGTGAATGCGGCGCTGTCCGGGCCGTTGCAGCTGTTCGGGCGCGAGCACGAGCTGTCGTTCGGCGCCAGCTGGTCGCGCCAGCGCCGCCATGCGCCCGGCTACACCAACGCCTACGGCCCCGTGGGCAACTACTTCGAATGGGACGGCCAGGTGCCCCGGCCCGATTTCCAGCTGCGCGACCACCGCATGACGCGCATCGTGGAAAAGGGCGTCTTCGGCGCCGCGCGCCTGCGGCCCACGGACGACCTGTCCGTGATCCTGGGCGCGCGCGTGAGCTGGTACGACATGCTGGACGACACCACGGGCCTGGACGGCAGCTACGGCGTGAACAACGCGCTGCGCGTGGCGCACAAGACCGTGCCCTATGCAGGCGTGGTCTATGACCTGAACCGCCAGCTGTCGCTGTACGCCAGCCAGACCGATATCTTCAATCCGCAGACCTACTACAAGGACGCAGCCGGCAGCCCGCTGCCGCCGCTCACCGGCCGCAGCCGCGAAGTGGGCGTGAAGGGCGAGTTCCTGGACGGCCGGCTCAACGCCTCGCTGGCGCTGTTCCACATCCAGCAGCGCAATGCCGCGCAGTACGTCAGCGCCAATCCGGAAACCGGGGAAGAGGTCTATGCGGCCATCGACGGCGTGACCAGCAAGGGCGTGGAGATGGAGGTGTCGGGCAGCATCACGCCGGCCTGGAATATCTACGGCGGCTACACCTACCGTACCTCGCGTGCACCGGCCCAGCCCGATGTGATCCTCAGCGCCGTCAACACCAACCAGCCGCGCCACCTGTTCAAGCTCAGCACCAGCTACCGTCTCAACCCGCAGTGGACCGTGGGCGGGTCGCTGGCCTGGCAGAGCCTGACCTACTACCAGCAATCCTCCGCCCCCTATGCACGCGCCGACCAGCGCGCCTATGCGCTGGTGGGCCTGATGGCGCGCTACGACGTGGACCGCCAGTGGTCGGTGACGCTGAACGTCAACAACCTGTTCGACAAGACCTATATGCCGGGCCTGGGCTCCTATGGCACGGGCGTGTATGGCGATCCGCGCAATGTGCTGGTCACGGCCCGCTACAGGTTCTGATGCGGCTGCCTGGCGGCTGTGCCACTAGGCCTGCGACCACATCCGCAACAGGTTGTGGTACGTGCCGGACAGCGCGGAAAGCGCGGGGTCTTGTGGGTGGCGCACCGTCAACTGCTGGATCTGCTGGTCCAGGTCGAACAGGATGCGGCGCTTCTCGTCCGAGGCCACGAGGCTGTGCGTCCAGAAGAAGCTGGCGTAGCGCGTGCCGCGCGTGACGGGGTTGACGCGGTGCAGGCTGGTGCCGGGGTAGACGATGGCGTCGCCTGCGGCCAGCTTCACGCTCTGGTGGCCGAAGGTGTCCTCCACGATCAGCTCGCCGCCTTCGTACTCGTCGGGCTCGCTGAAGAACACGGTGGTGGAGACATCGCTGCGCACCTTGATGGCCGTGCCGGGGATGGTGAAGATGGCGTTGTCTATATGGTTGCCGTAGGTGCCGCCGCCCTCGTAGCGGTTGAAGCGCGGCGGCAGCACCTTCAGCGGCAGGGTGGCCGACATGAACAGCGCGCTGGCCCCCAGCTTGTCGAGGATGAGGTTGCCTATCGCCTGGCCGGCCTGGCTGTCCAGCGGCAGCTGCAGGTTGGCCTTGACCTGGGCCGCCAGAGGGCCGGCCGTGGCGCGGCCGTCCTGCCACGGGGCCTGCTCCAGCGCCTGGCGGCACTGGCGCACTTCGTCGGGGCTGAGCAGGGCGGGTATGCGGAGCATCATGGCAGGCGGTCCTCAGGGGCGGAATCAATGAGTGTCCCGCAAAAAAGCCCCGCAGGCGGCGATGGCCTGCGGGGCTTTGCGGTGATCTGCGCAGCGTCAAGCCGCTGCGCGTTCGCGCGGGGCGATCAGCAGATCAGTACGTCCACTTGAGCGAGGCCACGGCCGAACGGCCTGCGGCCATGGTCGCGTAGTGGGGCGAGCGGATGCCGCTGTAGTAGACCTTGTCGCCCAGGTTGTACAGGTTCAGCTGCACGGTCAGGTTGCGGTCGATCTGGTAGGCCACCATGGCGTCGTAGCGCGCGTAGCCGCTGGCACCCTTGGTGACGATG
Organism: Delftia sp. SD018; assembly: GCF_017355445.1. Lineage (NCBI taxonomy): Bacteria > Pseudomonadati > Pseudomonadota > Betaproteobacteria > Burkholderiales > Comamonadaceae > Delftia > Delftia sp. SD018. Next base: position 240,657 of record NZ_JADDRN010000003.1, on the reverse strand, counting down.
CCGCCATCCACCGTGGACAGGATGTAGCTCTGGTTCACGCTGCTCTGGGCGTAGATGCCCAGGCCCACGGTCAGCTTTGCCATGGGCTTGTAGCTGGTCCACAGGCTGAAGCTGTGCTTGGGCGTGTTGGGGAAGGGCTGGCCATTGGCCACGCTGCCCGCGCCTGCGTTCTTCTGCTCGCTGTCCATGTAGGTGTAGCCGCCGAAGACGCTCAAGCCCGGCAGCACGCTGCCCGTGAAGCCCAGTTCCACGCCGTTGACCACCTTGTTGCCGCCCATGTAGGTGACGCCGTTTTCGGTGATGCGCGCATTGGTCACGTCGTTGCGGAACAGGGCTGCCGTCAGCGCCAGGCGCTTTTCCATCAGGTCCCACTTGGTGCCCAGCTCGAGCGAGCGGGTCTTCTCGGGAGCGAGGTTGGCCAGCTGGTCGGTGGAGATGCCCAGGTCCTCGTTGCCGTTGCCCAGCATGGAGCCGCCGGGACGCGAGGAGGTGCCGATGCTGGCGTAGATGCTGCCGTTGGTGGCCGGCTTGTAGACCAGGCCCAGCTGGTAGTTGAACAATGTGTCCGAACGGCTCAGGTCATAGGCCGGCGTGTTGCGGCCGGCGGGGCCGGAGGAGCTGATCTTGTAGTGGTCCATGCGCAGGCCGGCATTGAGCAACCACTGGTCGTTGAACTTCAGCGTGTCGAAACCGTACAGCGCCACGGTGTCGATCTGGTTGTGGCTGGGGTCGCCCAGCGTCACGGGCAGGTTCCACAGCGGGCTGCTGTCGGGGTTGTTCAGCGAGGCGCACCACAGGCTGGCGGCCGTGCAGGTGGTGTTGGTGGTCTGCAGCGCGGCGGTGCGGGATTCAGCCTTTTCCTTGGACAGTTCCAGGCCGAACGAGTAGCTGTGGCCCACGCTGCCGGTCTGGGCCTTGCCCGTGAATTCCGAGAGGTTCTGCAGCGTCTTGATGTCGGCCACGCGTGCATTGCCGCGGCGGAACACATAGCCATTGACGACATTGCCCTTGCTGTCGTCGGGCTGGGTCCACAGGTAGTCCTGTTCGGTCTTGCTGTAGCGCAGGCTGTTGCGGAACTTCTGGGTGTCGGTGAACTTGTGCTCCACGGTGGCCGTGAACAGGTCGCTCTTTTCCTTTTCGTAGTCGCGGCTGGTCAGGCCGTACCAGTTGTCGCGGTTGTTGCCGTAGGTGGGACGCACCACGCTGCCGCCGCGCAGGCCGGCCGCAGCCGTGCTGCTGTACAGGTAGGGCACGCCGCCATCGGGAATGTTGTCGGTCTGCAGGTGCTGCCAGGACAGCGAGACCTCCGTGGGCGTGCCCATGCCGAAGGTCACCGTGGGGGCAATGCCCCAGCGCTTGTTCTCGGGGCCGCTGCGGCCCGGAACGTCGGCGTCGTGCACCATGGCGTTCAGGCGCAGGCCCACGCCTTCGCCCAGCACGCGGTTGGCGTCGATGGTGGCGCGCCGGTAGCTGTCCGTGCCCAGGCCCACGTCGCCGCTGATGAAGTTCTCGTTCCTGGCCTTCTTGGTCACCAGGTTGATGGAGCCGCCAGCGCCGCCACGGCCTGCATAGGCCGAATCGGCGCCCTTGATGACTTCCACCGCTTCCAGGTTGAACACCTCGCGCGTGCCGGCCGCAATGTCGCGCATGCCGTCCACGAAGGTGCTGGCCTGGGCATCCATGCCGCGGATGAAGGGCTGGTCACCCGAGGGGTTGCCGCCTTCGCCGTTGCCGAAGGTGATGCCGGGCGTGGACCGCAGGGCTTCCTGCAGGCTGGTCGCGCCGGTCTGCTTGATGATTTCCTCGTTGATGACCTGCACCGTCTTGGGCGTGTCCACCAGCGGGGCCGTGAACTTGGCCGAGGAGGCGTTGTCGGTCTTGACGGGCGCTTCGGTCGAAGACGTCACGTTCACGGTGCCCAGCGTGGTGCTGGTCTGCGCGAAGGCCGGGGTGCCCGCGAGGCACAGGGCAGCGGCAAGGGCCAGCTGCGTGACGTTCGCGGGGGGGAGGATTTGTTGGATTTTGCTCATGTTCACTCCGATGAAAGCCCGCGAATTGTTATTGCGAATCACTAGCGTTCGGTTTCTGTTTCGTAAAGTTGGCCGGTTTGTGCCGGGTGAAAGTCCTTCGCGTTGCCGCCATGCAACAAACGAAAACCGTGTTTCACCAAAGATTCAATGAAAAAAGCGGCTGTCGCCAGCCGCTTGAGTCTGCTGCGGGGCGCCTGCAGCGCCCGTCCCTGGCCTTATTCGTTGGCCGGGTTGGCCAGCAGGGCCTTGTAGATCACGGCGCCGATCAGCGCACCCACGATGGGGGCCACCCAGAACAGCCACAGTTGCGAGATGGCGATCTCGGGGCCGAACAGGGCCGGGCCCGTGCTGCGCGCAGGATTGACCGAGGTATTGGTCACGGGAATAGAGATCAGGTGGATCAGCGTCAGGCACAGGCCGATGGCCAGCCCGCCAAAGCCGGCTGCCGCGCGCTTGGCCGTGGCGCCCAGGATGACCAGGATGAAGAAGGCGGTCATCACCACCTCGGTGACCAGGGCTGCCGTCATGCCGTAGCCGCCCGGCGAATGCGCGCCGTAGCCGTTGGTGGCAAAGCCGCCGATGTCGGCACCGGCCTTGCCCGTGGCGATCACATAGAGGATGGCCGCGCCCGTGATGGCGCCCAGCACCTGCGAGACGATGTAGCCCGGCAGTTCGCTCCAGGCAAAGCGCCCGCCCATGGCCAGGCCCACGGAGACGGCCGGGTTGAAGTGTCCGCCCGAGATGGGCCCGAAGGCATAGGCGCCCGTGAGCACCGTCAGGCCGAAGGCCAGCGAGACGCCGACCAGGCCGATGCCCACCTGCGGGAAGGCGGCGGCCAGCACGGCCGCACCGCAGCCGCCCAGGGTCAGCCACAGGGTTCCGAGGAATTCGGCGGACCATTTTTGAACAGAGCTGTGCATGGAAAATCTCCTGAAGCAGGCCCGCCATTGCGCCCGGGCCCTGCGCGCACCGTCCGCCGCACAGCGGAAAGTGGCGCAGTTATAGCCCTGCGCCAGCCCCGCCGTGAGGGCGAAAAAGTGAACAATCGTCCAGAGCCTGCGCCGCCACAGGGGCGGCGGGGTCTTGATAATGCGCTCGCAGGCCCGAGATGAGGGCTGATTTTTTCCCTGTTGTGAACCCATAGGACATAGGACACTGTCTGCATGAGCAAGCAAACCCATTCTTTTCAGGCCGAAGTTGCACAACTGCTGCACCTGGTCACGCATTCGCTGTATTCCAACCCCGAGATCTTCCTGCGCGAGCTGGTCTCCAACGCATCGGACGCCTGCGACAAGCTGCGCTTCGAGGCGCTGAACAATGCCGCGCTGTATGAAGACCAGCCCAACCTGGAAGTGCGCGTGTCCTTCGACGCCGCCGCCAAGACGCTGACCATTGCCGACACCGGCATCGGCATGAGCGAGCAGGAAGCCATCGACAACCTGGGCACCATCGCCAAGAGCGGCACCAAGGCCTTCATGGACAAGCTGTCGGGCGACCAGAAGTCGGACTCGCAGCTGATCGGTCAGTTCGGCGTGGGCTTTTACTCGGGCTACATCGTGGCCGACAAGATCACCGTGGAAACACGCCGCGCGGGCCTGCCGGCCTCCGAAGGCGTTCGCTGGACCAGCGGCGGCACGGGCGAGTTCGAGGTCGAGCAGATCGAGCGCCCCCAGCGCGGCACCAGCATCACGCTGCACCTGCGCCCCGAGGCCGAGGAGTTCCTCAACGCCTGGAAGATCAAGCAGGTCATCGGCAAGTACTCCGACCACATCAGCCTGCCCATCCTCATGGAAAAAGAGGAGTGGAAGGACGGCGAGAACGACCAGCCCGGCACCATGGAGAAGACGGGCGAGTGGGAGACCATCAACAAGGCCAGCGCGCTGTGGACGCGTCCCAAGAAGGACATCACGGCCGAGCAGTACCAAGACTTCTACAAGGCCATCAGCCACGACTTCGAGAACCCGCTGACCTGGAGCCACAACCGCGTCGAGGGCAACACCGAGTACACGCAGCTGCTGTTCATCCCGGCCAAGGCGCCGTTCGACCTCTACAACCGCGACAAGAAGGCCGGCGTCAAGCTCTACGTCAAGCGCGTCTTCATCATGGATGACGCCGAGGCGCTGATGCCCGGCTACCTGCGCTTCGTCAAGGGCGTGATCGACTCGGCCGACCTGCCGCTGAACGTCAGCCGCGAGCTGCTGCAGGAAAGCCGCGACGTGCGCCTGATCCGCGACGGCTCGACCAAGCGCGTGCTGTCCATGCTGGAAGACCTGGCCAAGCACGATCGCCACGACGCTGCCGCTGACGCGGCGGCCGACGGCGTCACCGACGTGGTCAGCGAAGAGGACAAGGCCAAGGAAGGCAAGTACAGCCAGTTCTACGCCGAGTTCGGCCCCGTGCTCAAGGAAGGCCTGGGCGAGGACTTTGCCAACAAGGAACGCATCGCCAAGCTGCTGCGCTTTTCCTCCACCAGCCAGGACGAGGCGATCGTCTCGCTGGCCGACTACAAGGCCCGCATGAAGGAAGGCCAGGACGCGATCTACTACATCACGGCCGACTCCCTGACCGCAGCCCGCAACAGCCCGCAGCTCGAAGTCTTCCGCAAGAAGGGCATCGAAGTGCTGCTGATGGCCGACCGCGTGGACGAATGGGCCATGGGCTACCTGACCGAATTCGACGGCACGCCGCTGCAGTCCGTGGCCAAGGGCGCCGTGGACCTGGGCAAGCTGCAGGACGAAGAGGAAAAGAAGGCCGCCGAGGAAGCGGCCGAGACCTTCAAGCCCCTGCTGGCCAAGCTCAAGGAAGCGCTCAAGGACAAGGCCGAGGACGTGCGTGTGACCACGCGCCTGGTGGACTCGCCCGCCTGCCTGGTGGTGCAGGACGGCGGCATGAGCCTGCAGCTGGCGCGCCTGCTCAAGCAGGCCGGCCAGCAGGCGCCGGACGCCCGCCCCGTGCTGGAGGTCAACCCCGAGCATCCGCTGGTCAAGAAGCTGGACGGATCGGTGCATTTCCATGACCTGGCCAACATCCTTTTCGACCAGGCCGTGCTGGCCGAAGGCGGCATGCCCGAGGACCCGGCTGCCTACGTCAGGCGCGTGAACGTGCTGCTGGCGTGAGTTCCTCACAAGGATTGCCCCGCCGCATTCCCTAGGCCTTAGTGCCTGCTCACTGCCGCGCCAGCGCGCGGCAGATCAGCATTGCAAGCCGGTGCCAGCCAAGCTGCCACCGGCTTTTTCACGTCTGCGTTCCGTGAGGAAAACCGACCGGAAAAGGTCGACTCACGAAAAACTCACAAATACCTCTAAATACTCACTTTTGTTAAAAATTCCAGATCATATTTACTTTTGGTAATAAAGAACCATCATGCCTCCTTTTGGTGCGTCCGGTAGTCGGCTTTCTGACAGAGCTGTTCCAGCCGGGCACCTCGTGCGTCCGTGCCTGCGGCATTCGGCGCTGTCAACGAAGCAAAAGAGAGGTTTGTATGGCTTTCACGAGAAAGGGCTGGCTGGCGCGTGCGCTGCTGTCCGGCGGCTTGCTGGCAACAGCGGCTGCCGTGGCGGCGCCGGCCGACACCGACATCCTGGTCAACCAGGACGGTCTCTATGACGGACAGGACGCATCGGCAGGCCCTGCCGGCGGCAACTTCACCTATGTGGCCAAGGTCAGGCACAACAACATCGGTCCCGACGCCATAGGCGTCACCCTGACCGAGGTGCTGCCCGTGGGCGCCGTGTTCCAGGGCTACAGCAGCAGCCCGGGCGGCATCACCTGCACGGCACCGGCTGCCGGCACGGTGCTCACCGCAGGCAACAACACGCTGGTCTGCAACATCGGCAACCTGGCGCCCGCCGATGGCTTCAAGTCCGTGGGCTTCGAGGTCATCCTGCCGACCGTCGGCACCAACTGGCGCGCCGTGGCCAGCGCGCGCATGGCCTCGCCCGACTACGACAACGACCAGAACAACACGCAGCTCGATCGCAACTTCACCACCACCGAGGCCGCCGATCTGGCCATCGCGATAGCGGCTCCCGCCAGCGTCGCCAACGGCGGCGCCTTCCAGTACACCATCGACGTGCAGAACAAGGGCCCGTCCGAGGTGCCCGCCGGTGGCCGTACCGTGGTGCGCTTTCCCGTGCCCAACGGGGCCGTGATCACCGGCGCGCCTGCAGGCAGCGGCTGGAGCTGCACGCCGGCCTCGGGTTATCCGCTGATCTCGGGCGAGCTCAGCTGCACGCGCGGCGGCCCGGTGCTGCCGGGCGCCGTGCTGCCTTCCATCTCCGTGCCGGCCATCGCCAACATGAGCGGCACCATTGCCGGCGCTGCCAGCGTCAAGGGCTACAAGGACGCCAGCACGGAGATGCCTGACGGCCAGTCCGGCAACAACACCGCCAGCGCCGCCGTGGTCTCCAGCGGCAGCGAGTTCGTGGATGTCTCGCTGCGCAAGCAGGTGGCGCCCACGGTGCTGGATGCGCTGCAGGCGACCGAGGTCACCTACACGCTGCAGCCGCGCCGCGAAGGCGGCTCGCTCGTGCCGCGCGATCTCACCATCACCGACACCCTGCCGGCCGGCGTGACCTTCACGGGCTTCGACGGCAGCACGGCGCCCTGGAACTGCGGCCACAGCAGCGGCACCATCACCTGCACCCACGCGGGCGAGTACCCGGTGGCCGGCTACGCCAACATGCAGGCCATCCGCTTCAAGGCTAGCGTGGCTGCGGGTGGAACGCCGGGTGCGCAACTGGTCAATCAGGGCGTGATCGGGGTTCCACCCGAACTCAACGAGCCCAACAAGACCAACAACACCGATAGCGCGGCGGTGAGCTTCAGCAACGATGCACGGCTGCGCCTCGTCAAGGCCGGCCCCAGCCGCCCGGTGCTGGCGGGTGAGGAGTTCCAGTACACGATCACGGTGACCAACAACGGTCCCATGCCTGTGCTGCCGAATCAGCTGATCACCGTATCCGACACCCCTGCGGACAACCGAATGACCGTCATCGGCATGTCCGGTGCGGGCACCGGCGCGGGGGACTGGACCTGCGCCGCCCAGAGCTGCACCTCGACCGCGGGCTTGGCCGTGGGCGCCAGCCGCCAGATCACGGTCAGGGCCAAGGTCACGCTGGCCTCGGGCCATCTGGACTTCACCAATAACGCCTCCGCTGGCGTGGTCGGCCGGGACAATGCGTCGGCCACCACCTCCGCGACCGTCACCGTGTCTGCCGACAAGGTGGATGTGGGCATCGTCAAGAGCGTGGTCAGCCCTGTGCCGCCGGCCTCCATCAAGAGCGGTGAGGAGGTCACCTACCAGCTGGTGGTGAAGAACCACTCGGCCAGCACGACGGTGACGAATGTCCGCGTGCGCGACGCGCTGCAGTCCCTGGTCAAGCAAATTGACGGCGTGCGCATCGTGGGCGGCAACCCGGTGGACGAGGCCGGCAATCCCGTGCCGTACACCTACCCGGGCGGCGGCTTTGTCTCCAGCCGCATCGTCTCCGGGGCCAACGCCAGCTGCGGCACCCCTTCGGGCGGCGTCAACAGCGAGACGCGCGATCTGACCTGCGACATCTCCTCCATGGCCCCGGAGGCCGAGGTGGTGATCGAGGTCAAGATCCGCCCCAAGCGCGCCACCACCGGCACCTATGCCAACGCGGCTTCGGCCCAGTCGCTGGACATCCATGACGCCGATCCCGGCAACGATTCCTCTACGGCCAGCATCACCGTGCAGGCCATCGCGGAAATCGCGGCGCAAAAGCAGGTCTCGCCCAAGGTGGCGGCTGCGGGCGAGCCGCTGACCTATACGGTCACGGTGCCCAACTACGGCCCCTCGTCGGCCGCCAATGTCACGCTCAAGGACGTGCTGCCTGCAGACGCCATCTTCATCGGCACGCCTACGGTCTCCGGCGGCGGCACCTGCACTCCGGCTGCCACCGATGGCGTGCAGGGCGGAACGCTGGAATGCGCCTGGACCGATCCGCTGGCTGCAGGCGAGCAGTACACCGTGAGCTACAAGATGCGCTCGCGCGGCGATCTGGCGGCCGATACGGAGATCTCCAACACCGTGGCGGTGGACACCACCACCGAGGAGCTGACCAAGGCCAACAACCAGGCCGAGGCCAAGGCCCGGCTCAAGCGTGCCGAGCTGGATGTGAACATCAGCATGCGCCACACTGCAGACGGCCTGGTGCTGGGTGAGGACACCGAATACACCATCACGGTGACCAACTCCGGCCCCTCCTACGCCACCCAGGTGGTCGTGACCGACAAGTTCCCCGCATCGGGCTCCACGGCCACCTTCAGCTACCAGAACGGCCTGGCGTTGGCCGGCATTCCCGGCGCCTCCGCATCCTGGTGCGGCGTGCAGCCGGCGCTGAACGCGACCAGCGGGCCGCTGCAGTGCACCATCCCGGCGCTGGCTCCGGGCCAGAGCATGACCATCAAGTTCAAGATGCGCGCACAGACCCTGCCCGACAAGGCATCGGGCGGCACCATCTACCACGAGGCCTCGGTCAAGCCCTTCGAGACGGAATGGCTGAGCAATGGCGGCGATGTGATCGTCAACAACACCACCACCGACCGCACCTCCACCAGCCGCCAGGGCAATGCCGTGGACCTGGGGATCGGCAAGCAGGGCCCCGCCGGCCCGCTGGACGATGGCGACACGGCCAGCTACACGCTGACCGTCACCAACTACGGCCGCGATCCGCAGTCGCCCGCGGGCGGCTCGGTGACCGACGTGCTGCCCGCCGGGCTGGAGTTCGTCTCGGCCTCGGCAGGCTGCAGCTACGCCAGCGGCACGCGCACCGTGACCTGCAGCGTGCCGCAGCTGGCCCAGGGCGGCACGGCGGTCTTCACGCTGGAGACAAAGCTGGACAAGCCCTACAAGGGCGCCCGCCCGCTGGTCAACTCGGCCACGGTCTCGGTGCCCGGTGACGGCAATCCCGACAACGACAAGAGCACGACCACCACGCCGCTCAAGCCGGGCCCGGACACCACGGCCAGCATCCCCACGCTGTCGCAGTGGGGCCTGATGCTGATGTCGTCCCTGCTGGCGCTGATGGCGCTGGGGACCATGCGCAGGCGCGAGCGTCGGTGATGCGCCCGTGACGGCAAGGGCCGGTGGCGTGATTCACGCACCGGCCTTTGTCGTCTTTGAGCGGTCCGAAGATAATGCGAGCCTATAGAGGGACACTGTTTCGCAACTGCCAGGTCGCAAGCCCGGCAACCAACACTCCAAGACCTGCCATGCTGCGCTTCTTTCTGATCTTTCTGGCCATCCAGCTGACGATGTTCGGGCTGAACCTGCTCAGTTGGGTGCAGCAGCACATCGTGCTGCCCTGGACGTCTTTTCTGGCGCACATCTGCGCCTCGCTGGTGACCTGGTTCGACAGCACGGCCTCGGCCACGGGCAAGGTGCTGTGGAACACGGCCACGGGCTTCGGCGTCTCCATCGAGGCCGGCTGCAACGGCCTGGAGGCCTACATCGTGCTGTTTGCCGCCGTGATGGCCTTCCCCTCGTCATGGCGCCAGAAGCTGGTGGGCCTGCTGGCCGGCTTCGTGGCCGTGCAGGCCATCAATGTGCTGCGCGTCATCAGCCTGTTCTACCTGGGCCAGTGGAGCACCACGGCCTTCAACTTCGCGCATGAGTACCTCTGGCAGGCGCTGATCATGCTGGACGTGCTGGTGTTCTGGCTGCTGTGGGTGCGCTGGAGCGGCCGCAAGGCGCCGTCGCAGGATGACGGCGGCCAGCCGCCGCTGCCGCCCGCCGCTGCAGCTTCCGCCGCCGTGGCCGCCTGAGGAGCAGGCCATGATCGGACGCAATCCCATCTCGCGCTTCGCGGCCCTGGCCATGGGCGGCATCGTGGTGCTGACCCTGGCCTGGACGCTGGCGGCCGGCTGGCTGGCCGTGCCGGTGTCCGGCATGAGCAAGTGGGTGCTGGAGAACGCCGCCAACGGCTGGGTGCAGCGCGTGGACCTGGAGACGCCCCGCAACCTGGTCGTCAATTCCTCGGTCCAGGTCTCCAACGAGCAGACCGGCTGGCGCCGCGCCGAGGCCATCGTCGAGGTCGATCCTGCCCGCTACGGCTACGGCCTGCCGGTGCTGGTGGCCATGCTGCTGGCGGCCTGGGGTCCGGGCCGGTGGTGGCGCATCCTGGTGGGCTATGTGGCGCTGCTGCCCTTGCAGACCTTCAGCGTGGTCTCGCAGGTGCTGATGCAGCTGTGCCTTGCGGCGCGGCTCGACCTCAACGTGCTGGGCATACAGACATGGCAGCTGGAGGCCATCGTCTACGCCTACCAGATGGGCGGGCTGATGGTGCCCACGCTGTGCCCGGTGCTGCTGTGGCTGGCGCTGGACATGGGCTTTGTGCGCCGCGTGCTGCTGCCGGCCTGGAACCGCAGCCGGGCGCCTGCCCCCGCGCCCCAGCCCATGGTGGCGCCCAAGCCCTCGGCCTGGCGCCAGACTGATGGTGCGGCCACCTCCACCGGCCATCCGCTGGTGTCTTCCAGCAGCGCGGCCACCCTGCCCAAGGCCAAGGCCACCAGCGGCACGCCGCAGCGCTGAAGGCCGTGCGCGGCCGTCTTCAGGCCTGCGCGGGCATGGGCGGCAGCAGGCCGCGCTCGGTGATGAAGTCGATCACCTCGCGCAGGCCCTTGCCGCTTTTCACGCTGCCCATCACATAGGGCTTGTGGGCGCGCATGCGCTGCGTGTCGGCTTCCATGATGGACAGGTTGGCGCCCACGTAGGGCGCCAGGTCGGTCTTGTTGACCACGAGCAGATCGCTCTTGGTGATGCCGGGGCCGCCCTTGCGCGGAATCTTCTCGCCGCCGGCCACGTCGATCACGTAGATGGTCAGGTCCGACAGCTCGGGGCTGAAGGTGGCGGCCAGGTTGTCGCCCCCGCTTTCGATGAAGACGATGTCCGCCTCGGGGAACTGGCGCAGCATGCGGTCCACGGCCTCGAGGTTGATGGAGGCGTCCTCGCGGATGGCCGTGTGCGGGCAGCCGCCGGTCTCCACGCCCATGATGCGCTCGGGCGGCAGGGCCTCGGCCACCGTCAGCAGGCGCTGGTCTTCCTTGGTGTAGATGTCGTTGGTGATGACCACCAGGTCGTAGTGGGCGCGCATGGCCTTGCACAGCATCTCCAGCAGCGTGGTCTTGCCGGAGCCGACAGGGCCGCCGATGCCGACGCGCAGCGGGGGGAGTTTCTTGGTGCGGGTGTTCATGGTGGACTTGGGGTAAGTGATCAGGACCGGAAGAGCCGGGAGTACTGGTGTTCGTGCCGTGCCTGCAGCACGCTCCATTGGGGCAGCATGGTGTCCAGCCGGGGCGGCGCCTCGCTGGCGCGGCGGCGTGCCTTGCCCACGGCCTGCTCCAGCAGCGGATGCAGGGCCAGCAGCAGGCTCTGGCCCGCCACTTGGCCCAGCGGCACGGCCTTGATGGCGGCGGCCACCTGGTTCTCCAGCCAGGCAAAGCCATAGGCCAGCAGGGCATGGTCCTCGTCGGCTTGCACGGCGGCGCAGGCGCAGGCAAAGGCCGTGGGATAGGCCAGGCCCGGTCCCTCCACAAGGGCGCCCAGTTGTGCGATGCGGGGCGCAAAGGCCTCGCCGCCCCAGGGCACGGAGCGCAGCAGGCTGTGCAGCGACCAGCCCATCTGCAGCGTCTCGGCACGGGCCTCGCGGCTGTCGCGGCTGGCAATGAACCACTGGTTCCATTCGCGCACCACCCCCTCGTCGCCTGCGCTCCAGGCCCGGCGCAGCAGCAGCCACAGCGGCGCCTCGCAGCGTGCAAAGCCGTGGGCCAGCGCATCGGCAATCCAGGTGCGCGCCGTGCCGGCATCCGTGACCAGGCCGTGCTCGATGGCGGCCTCCAGCCCCTGCGAATAGCTGAAGCCGCCCACGGGCAGCTGGGGCGATGCCAGGTGCAGTAGGGCGCACAGCCCCTGTATCGACAGGTCAGCCATGCGGATGGTCGTGGCCGTGCCCGTGTCCGCAGCAGCCTTTGTGATCATGGTCATGGCTGTGGTCGTGGCCATGTTCATGCCCGTGGGAATGATCGTGTGAATGGTCGTGTGAATGGCCGTGTACGTGCCCATGGTCATGCAGCGCATACACGCTCTGCGCCAGTGCCTGGTCCTCGGCAAAGCTGGCGTCATGGCCGTGGCGGTGGCCGCCGCCATAGGCACCGGCCTCGGGCTCGAAGGGCGCATCCACCAGGGCCACCTGCGCGCCCAGGCGCAGCAGCATGTCGTGGAGCACGGGGTCGTTTTCCAGGTGCAGGTGCGTGGGCGTGACCTCCACCGGGATATGCCGGTTGCCCAGATGGTAGGCCGCACGCAGCAGGCCCAGCGGCGTGGCCGCCGTCACGCGCAACACCGCCTGGGGCGCCGCGCGCACGGCGACCAGGCTGCCGTCCTCGGCCACCAGCACATCGCCGCCGCGCAGCACGCTGCCGCGCGCCAGCACCACGGCCAGCTCGCGCCCCGTGGAGTCTGTTGCCGCAAAACGGCTCTTCTGGCGCATGTCCCAGTCCAGTTCCAGCGTGGCGGCGCGCCTGACCAGCACGGCGGCAAGGCCGCCGCCCTGGGGCATGTGCTTGTTGACGGTGAGCATGGATTGTTTTGTATTAACGTTCGTTATAACATTGCAAGGTCAATGACTTTGCTGGAGATTCCACCATGACCACTCTCAAACTCACCCAGGTCGGCAATTCCGTGGGCTTGATCCTGCCCAAGGAGATTCTGGCGAAGCTGAACCTGGGCAAAGGCGACACGGTGTATCTGACCGAGGTTGCCGACGGCGGCATCAAGCTTTCTCCGTATGACGAGGACTTCGGGCAGCAGATGGATGCAGCGCGCCTGATCATGAAAAAGCGGCGTGGTGTTTTGCGTGAGCTGGCGAAATGACCGGGAACATGCAGGTTTGGGTCTGGCTCAGCGAGGCCGTCATGCTGGCTGTTCACGAAGAGCAACTGACCGAGCATGGTGGCCCGGTGGGCGTGCGTGATGCCGGGTTGCTGGCATCCGCCCTGGCCAGGCCGCGCCATCTGGCCGCTTATGGGGCGCCTGATGCGGCCGAGCTGGCGGCCAGCTATGGCTTTGGCATCGCGCGCAACCATCCCTTTGTGGATGGCAACAAACGCACAGCCTTTGTGGCGACCGAGCTGTTTCTCCATCTCAATGGCTGGGAATTGACGGCTGGTGACGAGTCCTGTGTGCTGACCATGGTGGCCTTGGCCGCAGGCGAACTGGACGAGGCCGGGTTCGCCCTCTGGATACGTGAGCACGGTGCGCCCTTGCCCCGCTGACCCCATTGCTCCGCCTTAAAAAAGAAAATACCGCTGCGCCATCGGCAGCTCGGTGGCGGGCTCGCAGGTCAGCAGCTGGCCGTCGGCCACGACCTGGTAGGTCTCGGGATCGACGCTGATGTCGGGCTGCCAGTCGTTGTGCACCATGTCGCGCTTGCTGACGCTGCGGCAGTTTTCCACGGCCACGGTGCGCTTGCGCAGGCCGTAGCGGTCGGCCACGCCGGCCTGCTGGGCGGCCTGCGAGACGAAGGTCAGGCTGGCCGCCGCCACGCCGCTGCCCTGGCCCGCGAACATGGGCCGGTAGTGCACGGGCTGGGGCGTGGGGATGCTGGCGTTGGGGTCGCCCATGGCGGCGCTGGCGATGCTGCCGCCCTTGAGGATGAGGCTGGGCTTGACGCCGAAAAACGCCGGCCGCCACAGCACCAGGTCGGCCAGCTTGCCGACCTCGACCGAGCCCACGACATGGGCGATGCCATGCGTGCGTGCGGGGTTGATGGTGTACTTGGCCACGTAGCGCTTGACGCGGAAGTTGTCGTGGCGCGCGTTGTCGCCCGGCAGGCTGCCGCGCTGGACCTTCATCTTGTGCGCGGTCTGCCAGGTGCGCAGCACGACCTCGCCCACGCGGCCCATGGCCTGGCTGTCGCTGGAGATCATGGAGAAGGCGCCCAGGTCGTGCAGCACGTCCTCGGCGGCGATGGTCTCGCGGCGGATGCGGCTTTCGGCGAAGGCGATGTCCTCGGCAATCGAGGCATCCAGGTGGTGGCAGACCATGAGCATGTCCAGGTGCTCGTCCAGCGTGTTCACCGTGTAGGGCCGCGTGGGGTTGGTGGACGAGGGCAGCACGTTGGCCTCGCCGCAGACCTTGATGATGTCGGGCGCGTGGCCGCCGCCCGCGCCTTCGGTGTGGTAGGTGTGGATGGTGCGGCCCTTGAAGGCGGCCACCGTGGCCTCGACGAAGCCGCCCTCGTTGAGCGTGTCGGTGTGGATGGCGACCTGGGTGTCGGTCTCGTCGGCCACGCCCAGGCAGCAGTCGATGGCGGCGGGCGTCGATCCCCAGTCCTCGTGCAGCTTCAGGCCGATGGCGCCCGCCGCGATCTGCTCGCGCAGCGGCGCGGCCTGGCTGGCGTTGCCCTTGCCCAGCAGGCCGATGTTCATGGGGTAGCCGTCCACGGCCTGCAGCATGCGCTCCATGTGCCAGGGGCCGGGCGTGACCGTGGTGGCGAAGGTGCCTGTGGCCGGGCCCGTGCCGCCGCCGATCATGGTGGTCACGCCGCTGGTCAGCGCCTCGTCGATCTGCTGCGGGCAGATGAAGTGGATGTGCGTGTCGATGCCGCCGGCCGTGACGATCATGCCCTCGCCTGCAATGATTTCCGTGCCGGGGCCGATGACGATGGTCACGCCCGGCTGCATGTCCGGGTTGCCGGCCTTGCCTATGCCTGCGATCAGCCCGTTCTTGATGGCGATGTCGGCCTTGACGATGCCCCAGTGGTCAATGATCACGGCATTGGTGATGACGGTGTCGGCGCAGTCGGCGGCCATGCGCTGGCTCTGGCCCATGCCGTCGCGGATGACCTTGCCGCCGCCGAACTTGACCTCTTCGCCGTAGATCGTGTGGTCCTTCTCGATCTCGATGACCAGGGCTGTGTCGGCCAGCCGCAGGCGGTCGCCCACGGTGGGGCCGAACATCTCGGCATAGGCCTGGCGCGTGATGCTTGCCATAGCATTCCCTTTCTGTTGTCTACGACGCTATGCGTTGCTCGTTGTACTTAAAACCGGCGTGGTCCAACCCGGGGACACCGAGGAAGGGCCGCCCCGCACCGAGGGTGTCGTCCCCCTCCCGCGAAGCGAGAGAGGGGGAAGCGGCGTAGCCGCTCAGGGGGTACTTCAAAGCCTGCCCATCACCTTGGCGTTGAAGCCATAGATGATGCGGTCGCCGGAGATTTCCACCAGTTCCACAGTGCGCTCCTGGCCCGGCTCGAAGCGCACGGCCGTGCCGGCCGCAATGTTCAGCCGCCAGCCGCGTGCGGCGGCGCGGTCGAAGTGCAGGGCCTCGTTGACCTCGAAGAAATGAAAGTGCGAGCCCACCTGCACCGGCCGGTCGCCGGTGTTGGTGACCGTGAGGGTCTGCACGGGCCGGCCTGCGTTCAGCAGGATCTCGCCGGGCTCGGCCAGCAGTTCGCCGGGGATGATGCGCTCGGTCATGTGCGGCTCCCGCGCTCAGCCTGCCAGCGCCACGGCACCGTAGCCCATGGCGGCCACTCCGGCCAGGCGTGCGGCCCAGGCCGATGCCGTGCCGCCGCGCATGGCCCGGCCAAAGGCCACGCCCAGCGCATGCAGCACCAGCGTGGTGGCGACCATGCCCGTCATGTAGGCCCAGAACACGGCTGCGGGCAGCGCGTGGGGGAAGACCTCGCCATGCGCGTATCCGTGGAACAGCGCGAAGGCGCCGGCCAGCACCATGGCCAGTGCCACGGGCAGGCGGCGCTGGGCCACCAGCAGCAGGCCGAAGGCCAGCAGCGAGGCGGCCACCATGGGCTCGACGGCCGGCAGCTCCAGCGGGGTCTGCGTCAGCGCCAGGCCCAGCGCCATGCAGGCGGCAAAGGCCACGGGCGGCAGCCACTGGCGCTGCAGCATCAGCCCGCACCACAGGCCCAGCGCCAGCATGGCCAGCAGATGGTCCAGGCCCGCGATGGGGTGGGACAGCCCGGCCATCAGGGCCTGCATGGCGCCGTCGCCGGCGTGCAGGTGCGCGCCTGCACCCGTATGGGCGCTGGCGGCCGTGGCGGTGGCCAGCAGGGCCGGGGCGAGCAGAAAGCGGGGATGGAACATGGCGGATCTCCTCAAACGATCGGGTGATGAACGGTGACCAGCTTGGTGCCGTCCGGGAAAGTGGCTTCGACCTGGATGTCCGGGATCATTTCTGGAATGCCCTCCATCACATCGGCGCGCGTCAGCACCGTGGTGCCCAGGTGCATGAGCTCGGCCACGGTCCTGCCGTCGCGCGCCCACTCCAGCACGGCGGCGCTGATCAGCGCCACGGCCTCGGGGTAGTTGAGCTTCAGGCCGCGCGCCTTGCGCCGCTCGGCCACCAGGGCTGCGGTGAACAGCAGCAGCTTGTCTTTTTCACGGGGCGTGAGTTCCATCGATGAGTCTCCGTTGATCAGGTGGCCCACAGGCGCGGGGGGCGGGCCGGTTGGTCCAGCAGGGCCGGGCGCAGCAGGCGCCAGCCTTCATGCAGCACGGCCCGTGCCGCCTCCATGCGCCGTGCCAGCACGCGCAGCAGCAGTACCGAGGGTGCGCCGCCCTGACCGGCCAGCAGGCTGGCGCCGGCGCGCACTTCATCGCTCCAGGGCAGGCTGGCGGCCAGTTGCTCGCTCAATGGCTCCATGGCCGCCAAGGGTTCCGGGGCCACGGCCCAGAGGCTGGCCTGTATGGGCAAGCCTGCCCAGGCAACGGGGCTGGACAGCAGGGCATGGCCGGCGTGCAGTTCGCCTTGCTCCAGCCACAGCGGCCGTCCGCCGCATGCGAGCCGGTTGTGAAGCTGCAGGCGCGCGGCAGCGGTGGGCGCGGCGCCGGTGTGGTTCCAGTGCTCGCCCGCGCCATAGCGGCCCAGCACCACGGCGTCCCAGCCGATGGCGCGCGCGCCCGGCGCAAGATCCAGGTCCAGCGCCATGGTGGCGTCGGCACCGGCGAAAAGCATGTTTTCCTGTGGCAGCCATTCCAGGATGGCGCCTTCTTCCACGCGCAGCCGCACGCGCTGCGCGGCCGGGCGGCCCTGGGACTTGTACCAGCGCGTGGCGCCCGGCGTGGTCAGCAGGGCGTGGGCGCCGGGCTCCACGGTCACATCGATCTGCAACTGGTCGCCGCCGGCCACGCCGCCGGGCGGGTGCAGCAGCACGGCATGGCAGATGCCGGGGCCTTCGGGGTGCAGCGGTTTTTGCACGCGCAGCGGGCCGCTGTGGCGTGCGTAGGAAAGCACGCTGCCCTGGCCGGCGCGGTGCCCGAAGCGCAGGTCCAGCATGGCCTGCCAGCCCGAGGCGCAAGCGGGCACGGCGGTGATCGGTAGCGCTGCGGACATGGGCGGGGCGGACGGTACAGGGCGTGGTGGTTGTAACGGCCTTTGTCATGCATTTAGCGTGCCAATCCGGTGCAGTGGCGGTTGCGCCATGCTGGTGCGCTGGCGCATCGGATTGGTGCGTTTCCTGCATGGCAAGGCGCGCAAGACGGCACGTTTGCAGTGCATTCTTGCGCAGCGTGCCGCAGGCTGGTGCTCTTTCTTACGCGTGGCCCTGCTGTCGATCTGCCTGGCCTGCCTGGCGCGCGAGGGACCTGTCCCAGGCCACGACGGCCAGCGTGGCCAGACTCAGAATCAGGCCCGCCACGCTGGCACCTGTCCATCCCCAGTGCAGCCAGACCGCCGAGCCCACGGCCGAGCCTGCCGAGGCGCCGATGAAATAGCCCGTCATATAGACCGCATTGATGCGCGAGCGCGCCAAGGGTGCCAGCGCGTAGATCACGTTCTGGTTGCTGATGTGCAGGGCCTGCAGCGCGGCATCGACGATGAGCAGCCCCGCCAGGAACCACCACAGGCTGGTGCCGCCCAGCCACAGCGCCCCCCAGCCCGCCAGCATCAGCAGGCCGCCGGCCAGCGTGGTGCGCTGCTCCAGCCCCCGGTCGGCCAGCCGGCCGGCCATGTTGGCCATGAGGGCGCCGGCCACGCCGACCAGGCCGATGAGGCCGATCTGCGCGTCGCCAAACCCGTAGCCCGGCCCGGCCAGCAGCAGTGCCATGGTCGAGAACAGCACGCTCACCGTGGCAAAGCCCATGCCGCCGATCAGCGCCCGGCTGCGCAGGCGCGGCTGCTCGCGTGCCAGCGTGAGCAGGGAGCGCATCACCGCGCCATAGCCTATGGGCTGGGCCGGCTGTGCCAGGGGCAGCGCGCGCCGCAGCAGCAGGGCAACGCCGGCCGTGGCCAGGGCGCCCACCCAGTAGACGGCATTCCAGCCGCCCAGCTCCGACAGCAGGCCCGCCACGCTGCGTGCCGCCAGGATGCCGATCAGCAGCCCGCTCATGACCAGCCCCACGGCGCGCCCGCTGGCGCCGGGCGCCGCAAAGCTGGCCGCCATGGGCACCAGCACCTGTGCCGCGACCGAGAACAGCCCCGTCATCAGCGTGCCCGCCGCCAGCAGCGCAAAGCTGTGCGCCATGCCGCTGGCTAGCATGCCCAGCGCGGCCAGCAGCATCAGGCCCAGCACCAGGCGGCGGCGTTCCAGCATGTCGCCCAGCGGCACGAGCAGCAGCAGTCCCAGCGCATAGGAGACCTGGGCCATGGTCACCGTCAGCGAGGCACGCGCCTCGCTGATGCCCAGGTCGATGGCGATGGAGTGCAGCAGCGGCTGGTTGAAGTAATTGGCGCCCGCGCACAGGCCGCATGCCGTGGCCATGAGCAGCAGGGTGCTCTGGGGCAGCACGGGCGTGGCGGTGGCCTGCATGGGCGGTGAGGGCTGGGCGCAAGCCTGGGAGGATCTGTTCATCGGACGAATGCCTGTGTTGTCTGCTTATGGGTGGCAAACGGATGGCTCAGACCCACAGCGGCGGCCGTGCGGGCTGGGCGTGGGCGGGCAGTGCGGCCACGGCATCGACCTCGATCAGCATGCCGGGCAGGGCCAGCCGGGGCACGGGGATCAGGGTGCAGGCCGGAAAGCGCGGCAGGGTATTGCTGGGGGCGCCATCGCTGGGGGCGCCGTCGCTCCAATGCAGGCGCACGGCGGCCTGCCAGTCGTTGAAGCGGGCCTCCGAGTGGTCGACGATGAGCAGGGTCAGCTTGACCACCTGGCCCATGTCCGCGCCCGCCGCCTGCAGCGCCAGCTTGAGGTTGGACAGCGCCTGCTGCGCCTGGGCCGCGAAGCTCTCGGGCAGGTCGCCCGCCTGGTTCTCGCCGCCCTGGCCCGAGACGAAGGCCCATTGCGCCGGCCCGTGCACGGTGACCACATGGGTGTAGCCGTTGGGCGTGGCGTCGTAGAGGCCGGCGGGCTGCAGATGGTGCAGTTGCGGGGCCGTGGAAGCAGCGGGCTGCGCCGAGGAGGTGGCAAGTGCGTCGTGTGGCATGTATGGCTTGGAGTCTGAGAGTGGGCCGGACCGGGCGGCGAGGCTTGCCAGTGTGAAACCTCAACCAAAGTTGAGGTCAAATGCAGGCCTGCTTGGACCTATTTTTCCTGCGCCTATTTTCCTGCGCCTATTTTCCTGCTGCCATGAATCTGTCTTCTGCCGGTGTCACCGCGTCCGACCATGACGGGCCGGCCATCCTCTCCGTGGGCGAAGTCGCCCGGCGCAGCGGCATCACCGTCTCGGCCCTGCATTTCTACGAGCGCCAGGGACTGATCGAGAGCCTGCGCACGCCCGGCAACCAGCGCCGCTATGCGCGTGCCGTGCTGCGGCGCGTGGCGGTCATCAGGGTGGCCCAGCGCATGGGCGTGCCGCTGGCCGAGATTGCCGAGGCGCTGCAGGACCTGCCCAGCGGCCGCACGCCCACGCAGGCCGACTGGGCCGCGCTGTCCGCGCGCTGGCGCCACGCGCTGGATGCGCGCATCCAGGGCCTGACCCAGCTGCGCGACCAGATCGACGGCTGCATCGGCTGCGGCTGCCTGTCCCTCAAGGTCTGCCCGCTGCGCAATGACGGCGACTGCCTGGCCGAAGACGGGCCGGGGCCGCACTTTCGCTGAACAGGCATGCGCCCTTGGCGGAACTAGTGCTTGGGCATGGGCAGCGTGGGCGTGCGCGTGCACATCCAGCACAGCCAGCCGGCCAGCGCGCCCATGACGATGCAGTAGGCGACCAGGGCCTCGGTGATGCCGATATGGTCCGAGAGCCAGCCCAGGCCGAGGATGGGCACGATGGTGCCCAGGTAGCCGACCACCAGGTACGTGGACAGCAGGCCCGTGCGTGTGGCCGGCGTGGAGACCTTGTTGACGATGGACATGCCCGCCAGGTTGCACAGGCCGTGGCCCGCCGCCGTGGTGATCACGCTGAGCGCGAACAGCAAGGCCGAGCCCGCGAAGCTGTTGACCAGCAGCAGGAGGTTGCAGGCCACCAGGCAGGCAAAGCCCACAATGGCCGAGCCCTTGGTCGGGCGCGGGCGCGCCAGGTACTGGAAGCCCGCCGAGAGGAACAGGATCACGCCGATGGACAGGCCCGAGACAGCCGGCCCGTGCCAGGGCACCATGCGCTGCATGAAGCTGGGCGCCAGCGATGCGAACAGGCTGAACATGCCGAAGGCGCAGAACGCGCACATGCCGCCCAGTGCGTAGTGGCGCGCAAAGCGGCGCTCCGGCAGCGTGATGGTGGGCATGAAATCGCGCCAGTGCAGCGCGCGTGCCTGGGTGGAGGCCAGCTCGGCCGGCTCGGCAATGCGCACCTGGTACAGCGCATAGACGGCCAGCAGGCCCAGCCCCAGCGAGGGGATGTAGGCCGTGACCAGCGGCCAGGGCAGCCACTGCGCGATCAGCCCGCCCACCACGGGGCCCAGCCCGAAGCCGAAGGCAATGGTCAGGCTGGTCGTGGCTGCGGCGCGCTGCAGGTCGCCCCGGTTGTTGAGCCGGGTCATGCCTACCGAGGCCGAGGTGGTGATCAGCCCCGAAGCCACGCCGATCACCACGCGCCCCAGCGCAAAGCTGGGCACGTTCCAGGCCACGGCGGAGACCAGCACGCCCAGCGTCATCAGGATCAGCCCGGCGCGCAGCACGGTGACAAAGCCGAATCGGTCGGTCAGCCGGCCCAGGAACAGCAGGCTGGCCAGCGCGCCGAACATATAGGCCACGAAGATCTGCGTGATGTGGCTGGGCTGCAGCCCCCAGGCCTGCTGGTACAGCGGGTACAGCGGGCTGGCCAGGGCGGTGCCCATGACACCCACGCACATGGAAAAACACACCCACGCATAGGGTGGCCAACGGGTTTGCATAGAAAAGGGAGCGAAAAGGGAGCGCGAAGAAAGCGAAGGGCAAAGCGGCGCCGCGCAGGCCTGGCGCCACCGGGGCGCCACGGCACTGTCCGGGAGCGCATGGAATCTGGAATGACCCGCAGGCCAATGGGTGAATTCTAAGAAACCCGCGTGTCCTGGGTGTTTCGCTGCCTCCGAGCCCCTGGCATGGACCCGGGCATACCGCTGGCATCGTGCGCCGGGCGGGCGGGTGTACCCTGTGGCCGTCCCTGTGTTTTCCCTTGTCCAGAGAGTCCGGCATGCCAGTTCCATCCTCCGCCTTCATGACCTCCCAGCCATCCCGCAAGGCAGCGTGGACCGCGCTTGGCGCGTGCGCGCTGCTGCTGGCCGGCTGCGGCTCGGTGGGCGGCGGCGTGGGCATCGGAATTCCGGTGGGCCCCGTGTCGGTGGGCGTGGGGCTGGGCAGCGGCGGGCTGAGTGCCGGAGTCGGCACGGGCGTGGGCCCGGTCGGCGTTGGCGTCGGCGTCAACCAGAGCGGCCAGGTGCTGGGCAGCGCAGGCGTGGGCGCCTCCACGGGTGTGGGCGGCGCGCGGGTCGGCGTGGGCGTGGGTTCATCCACCGTGCTGCACGATCCGCAGCGCTCCAACGTTCAACCGGCCCCGGCCCCGGCCCCGGAGCCAGCGCCTGCAGCCCCGCCTCAGACCCCGGCCGGCCAGGTGCAATGGCGTGATGCCAGCGGTCAGGTCGTGCCGACCTGCCGCGTCGATGGACGTTGCTGAGCCGGTGCGAGACAGGGGAACGGCGCGTAGCGCCTCAGGGGGTGCTTCTGATCACCCAGCCCAGACGATGCGGTCGCGACCAGCGTTTTTTGCGAGATAAAGGCGCCGATCGGCATCGGCCAGCAGTTGCTGGGCACTGTTGGTGGGCGAAGGCGCAATGCAGGCCACGCCCAGGCTCACGGTCAGCGCCTGGCCCAGGGGCGAGGCGGCATGCGGCAGGTCCAGCAGCCTGAGCGCATCGACGATGCCCTGCGCCACCAGCACCGCGCCATCCAGCGCCGTATGGGGCAGCAGGCAGACGAATTCCTCGCCCCCATAGCGCGCCAGCAGGTCGCCCGGCCGGTGCAGTGCGCCCTGAATGGCCTGGGAGATCTGGCTCAGGCATTCATCGCCGACCAGATGGCCGTAGTGGTCGTTGTAGGCCTTGAAGTGGTCCACGTCCATCATCACCAGCGACAGCGGCTCGCCCAGGCGCTGCAGGCGCATGAACTCGCGCTCCAGCTGGGCACTGAAGAAACGCCGGTTGGCCACTCCCGTCAGCCCGTCGCTGTGCGACAGCAGTTGCAGCATCTGGCGCTGCTGCGCAATCTCCAGATGCGTGCGCACGCGTGCCTTGAGCACGGCCGGACGAAAGGGCTTGGTCACGAAATCCACGGCGCCCAGGTTCAGGCCCAGTTCCTCGCAATGGGGCTCGGTCAGCGCGGTGAGGAAGATGATGGGGATATGCGCGGTCTGCAGGTCGGCCTTGAGGCGGCGGCAGACCTCGAAGCCGTCCATCTCCGGCATGCGGATGTCCAGCAGGATGAGGTCGGGCTGGTGCTGGTGGGCCAGGGCAAGCGCCTCCTCGCCGGTGTAGGCCACAAGCGGGCCGCACAGATCCTTGATCACCTGGCAGATGATGGTGGCGTTGTCCGGAACGTCGTCCACCACCAGCACCTTTTGCGCGGCAGGCAAGGGCTGTAGCGGGTTGGGCAGCGATGGTGGGAAGGCGGAGTAGGGCATGGCCGATGGGATTTCGGGCCGAGAATACCCCGGAATCCGCAGCCCTGGATAGGGCGCCGCGGGCCTGGACAATTTGTAAAGATATCTGTCTTCGGGAGGCAGGCAGTCCGGTGGCCTCAGGCGTATAGAGGCTCTTCCTGCATGGCCTCGATCTGCTCGTTGAGCATGTCCACCTGCCCGCGCCAGTAGTCGGGCGTGCCGAACCAGGGGAAGTTGATGGCAAAGATCGGGTCGTCCTGGCGCCGCGCCAGCCAGGCGCTGTAGTGGATGAGGCGCAGCGTGCGCAGCGGCTCGATCAGGGCCAGCTCGCGGCGGTCGAAGGGGCGGAACTGTTCGTACCCATCCAGCAGGGCGCCCAGCTGGCGCGTGCGCTGGCCCCGGTCGCCCGACAGC
This sequence comes from Delftia sp. SD018, assembly GCF_017355445.1. NCBI lineage: Bacteria > Pseudomonadati > Pseudomonadota > Betaproteobacteria > Burkholderiales > Comamonadaceae > Delftia > Delftia sp. SD018. The sequence goes on along the minus strand of NZ_JADDRN010000003.1, from coordinate 217,219 downwards.
AGCATCCACAGGTCCTGCACGGCCGGGCCGGTGCGCGCATCGTCCAGGTCCACGAAATGCGGGCCGCCGCGGCCTTCGTCGTCCAGCGGCGTCCACAGCACGTTGCCGGGATGGCAGTCGCCATGCAGGCGCAGCGTGCGCGCGCTGTGCAGGCCGAAGTGGCCGGCTGCGCTCATGCCGTCGGCGGCGGGTGCCATCAGGTCCAGAGCGCGCTGGCAGGCGGCCTTCCAGGTGGATTCCACTTCCAGCGGAATCATTTGCCGGTCCAGCAGCCATTGCATGGAGTCGTGGCCGAAGCTGGCCAGGTCCAGCGCCGGCCGGTGCGCAAATGGCCGGGCCGCGCCCACGGTATGGATGCGGGCCAGGAAGCGCCCGGTCCACTCCAGCACCTCGAAGTCGTCCAGCTCGGGCGGACGGCCTCCGCGCCAGGGGCTGACCGAGAAATCAAAGCCCGCGTGGCTGTGCAGCGTGGCGCCTTCCAGCACCAGCGGGGGCACGGCGGGCACTTCGGCGGCCGTCAGCTCGGCGCTGAAGGCGTGCTCCTCCAGGATCTGATCGCGGCTCCAGCGGCCCGGGCGGTAGAACTTGAGCACGACGCGATCGCCGTCTTCCAGTACGGCCTGGTAGACGCGGTTTTCGTAGGAGGCCAGGGCCGTGAGCCGGCCGTCGCCCCACAGGCCGACCGAGGCCAGGGCGTCGAGCACCACGTCGGGCGTGAGGCGGGCATAGGCGTGCGAGTCGTCGTCGGGGACGACATTCAGATCAGGATCGTGCGGTGTGGCGGACATGGGCCGATTGTCGCCGGGCTGGCTTAAGCTGTGCGGCTGCCTAGCCTTCGCCGATTCGCCCGCCGTGCCGCTGCTGCCCCATTTCCTGCAATCCCATGCCATAGCGAGCGCCAGCGCCAGCTCCAGCGCGGCAGGCGCATCCGACGACTGGAGCGGCTGGCACCTGGGCCGGCGCCGCTATGCGGTCTGGGTGCTGGAGATCCAGGCGCTGGGCCCTGCCGAGGGCGAAGCCGTGCGCCGCGCCTGTGCGCAGGCGCGCCAGGCCCTGGCCGCTGCGCTGGCTCCGCGGTACGAGCGGCAGCTGCATGTGACCCTGGCCACGGCCGGTTTTCTGGATGGCGATGCGGCCCTGCCGGACGCCTACGGCGCGGCGGAACTATCGCGCGACTTGCACGCGCTGCAGGACCTGCCGGCTGCACCGCTGCAACTGGAGTTCGGCGGCTGGGGCAGTTTCGAGATGGCGCCATATCTGCAGGTGCGCGACCGCAGCCAGGGCGGGCCCACGCTGGGCATGCTGCATGGTGCACTCACGCCGGCAAGGCCCGAACTGGCGCTGACCGAGGCGCTGCGCCCCTACGTGCCCCATGTGACGCTGGGCGCCTGGAACGCCGCCTGGCCACGCGCCCAGGTGCTGCAATGGATAAGCGGCCTGCCGGTGCTGGAGCACTGGCAGGCCGCCGTGGGCGAGATCGCGCTGGTCAGCTATGCGGCCGACGCCTTGCACGGCCCGCTGACCTGCCATGCACGCTACGACCTCCGGGGTCGCAGGCTGCAATGGCGGGAGCGGCCGGGCTGGGCCTGATCAGACCAGGGTGATCTGCACGTCGATGTTGCCGCGCGTGGCGTTGGAGTAGGGGCAGACCTGGTGGGCTGCGTCCACCAGGGCCTGGGCGGCGGCCTTGTCCATGCCGGGCAGGCTGACCTTCAGGCGGGCAGCGATGCCGTAGGCGTTGGGGATGGTGCCCAGGTCCACTTCTGCGTCGATGGACAGGTCCTGCGGCAGGCTGATCTTCTGCTTGCCGGCCACTGCCTTGATGGCGCCGATGAAGCAGGCCGAGTAGCCTGCGGCGAACAGTTGCTCGGGATTGGTGCCCGTGCCGCTGGTGCCTGGCGAGGAAAGGGTCACGTCCAGGCGTCCGTCATCGGTGCGCGAGGCGCCGTCGCGGCCGCCGGTGGTGTGGGCACGTGCGGTGTACAGGACTTTTTCGAGCTGGGCCATGGTGTCTTCCTTTTGCAAAGTTGTCCGGCTGTGCGGACGGGTGGAGGAAATCGGCAATCCGTTGTCAGTCGCTGCGGCGCGGCGCCAGCCGCTCGCGCAGTGCGCCGAGTTGCTGCGTCAGCGCCTGCAACTCGGGCAGCGTGCACTGCGTGCTTTGCAGCACGCAGGCGGGAATCTTTTCAGCCGCATCGCGCAGTGCCCGGCCTTGCGGGGTGAGCGTGATGCGCACGCGGCGCTCGTCCTGTGCATCGCGCACCCGCTCCAGCAGGTTCGCGCCTTCGAGCCGCTTGAGCAGCGGCGTCAGCGTGCCCGAATCCAGGGTCAGCTGCTCGCCGATCTCCGACACGGTCAGGCCGTCGCGCTCCCACAGCACCAGCATCACCAGGTACTGCGGATAGGTCAGGCCGATGCCGTCGAGCAGGGGCTTGTACAGCTTGGTCATGGCCAGCGACGCCGAGTACAGCGCAAAGCAGACCTGGTTGTCCAGGCGCAGAAGCTCGGGGGTGTCGGTGGGCAGGGCGTTGCGTGGCATGGGTTGAATTATTGCTGTCAATTAAATTGTGCACAACTTAATTGATGAAATCCCTCCAGATCGGAGGGGGAAGATCGGGAGGGCGAGAAAGGCCTACCGGTCCGTGAAGCGCGCGGGGCGTTTCTCGATGAAGGAGCGCACGCCTTCGGCGGCATCCTCGCTGCTGGCCAGGCGCTGCTGCACGGGAATGAAGTCGGCCACGGCGGCGGCCTGGCCCAGCTCGATGGCCTTGAGCACATTGAGCCGCGTGGCCACCACGGCCTGCGGGGCCTGGGCGGCAATCCGCTCGGCAATGCGCAGGGCCTCGGCCAGTTCCTGGCCGGCCGGCACCACCTTCTGCACGAAGTTCAGGCGATAGGCCTCGGCGCTGTCGAACTCATCGGCCGTGAGCAGGTGCAGCATGGCATTGCCCACGCCCGCACGCTCGGCCATGCGCAGCGTGGCGCCGCCCGTGGGCATGATGCAGCGCTGCACTTCCAGCTGGGAAAAGCGGCAGTCATCGGCCGCGACCACGATGTCGGCGCCCAGCATCAGCTCGATGCCCACCGTGAAGCAAATCCCCTTGACCGCCACCACCATGGGCTTGGCGCGGCGCCGGTAGCCGACCAGGCCGTAGTCGTGCGGCTCCACCAGGCCTTGCGGGATGGCCTTCCTGCCCGAGCGCAGGTACTCCGCCATCACCGGCAGGTCCAGCCCCGCCGTGAAATGGCTGCCAAACGCATGCAGCACGCCCACGCGCAACTCTGGATCGTCGTCCAGGCGCGTATAGGCCTCGGCCAGCTGCTGGAACATGGGTGGCGTCCAGCCGTTGCGCTTGGCGGGTCGGTTGATCCCGATCAGCAGCACATGGCCGCGCACTTCGCAGCTGATGCAGCCTTCGGGCGGCGGGGTGGGGGTGTTGATGTCCATGGTTGTCTCCTGCGCATGGACCTTAGAGCAGGCCGCTGGAGGGCGCAGTCGCGCAGAAGACGGCCGGCCCGTGCGGGCCGGCAGGCCAAGGCCGTGTATCAGTAGCTGTACACGCCGCGGCCCGTCTTGCGGCCCAGGCGGCCGGCGGCCACCATTTCCTTGAGCAGGGGGCAGGCGCGGTACTTGCTGTCGCCGAATTCCTTGAGGTAGACCTCCATCACGGCTAGGCACACGTCCAGGCCGATCATGTCGGCCAGCGCCAGCGGGCCGATGGGCTGGTTGCAGCCCAGCTTCATGCCGGCGTCGATGTCCTCGGCCGATGCCAGGCCTTCGGCCAGCACGAAGAAGGCCTCGTTGATCATGGGCACCAGGATGCGGTTGACCACGAAGCCGGGCGCGTTCTTCACGGTGATGGGGCTCTTGCCCAGGCGCACGGACAGTTCCTTGACCGTGGCGTGCGTCTCGTCGCTGGTCTGCAGGCCGACGATGATCTCCACCAGCGCCATCATGGGCACGGGGTTGAAGAAGTGCATGCCGATGAACTTGTCGGCACGGCCCGTCACGGCGGCCAGCTGGGTGATGGAGATGGACGAGGTGTTGGTGGCGACGATGACGTCGGCATCCAGCAGGGCGTCCAACTGCTTGAGGATCTTGACCTTGAGCTCGTAGTTCTCGGTGGCGGCCTCGATGACCAGTTGCGCGCCCTTGAGCGCCGCGTAGTCCGTCGATGTCTTGATGCGGGCCAGGGCGGCGGTCTTCTCTGCCTCGGTCAGCTTTTCCTTCTTGATCAGGCGGTCCAGGCTGCCCGAGACCGTGGCCACGCCCTTTTGGACGGCGGCCTCAGAGATGTCCACCATGACCACGTCGATGCCCGATACCGCGCAGGCCTGCGCGATGCCGTTGCCCATGGTGCCTGCGCCGATGATGCCTAAGGTTTGAATTGCCATGACTGTCAGTCTCCTCAAACGAACAAAGTGAATGCGAACGTGAATGCGATCCGGCGATCGTAGCGGGATTCGGAGCATCCACCGGGTTTGCCCCGGCTTGCGGCGCCGCGCAGGCGACTGCAACAGTGGATGGCTACACCGCAGGGGAGGGGAGACATGCTGGACTACATCGTGATCGGAGGGGGATCGGCGGGCTCGGTGCTGGCCGGGCGGCTCAGCGAGGATGCCGAGACGCAGGTGGCGCTGCTGGAGGCCGGGCCCCCCGACTCCAGCGTGCTCATCCACTGTCCGGCGGGCATGGCCGCCATGGCCAAGGGCGGTCGCCACAGCTGGGGCCTGTCCACCGTGCCCCAGCCGGGCCTGGGCGGGCGGCGCGGCCACCAGCCGCGCGGCAAGGTGCTGGGCGGCTCCAGCGCGGTCAACGCCATGGTCTATGTGCGCGGCCAGCCGGCCGACTACGACCACTGGGCGGCCCAGGGCAACCCGGGCTGGAGCTGGAGCGAGGTGCTGCCCTATTTCCTGCGCGCCGAACACAACGAACGCGGCGCCGATGCCTGGCATGGCGCGGACGGGCCGCTGAACGTGGCCGACCTGCGCGATCCCAACCCGTTGTCCCGGGCCTTCGTGCAGGCGGGCGTGCAGGCCGGCCATGCGCACAACGCGGATTTCAACGGCCAGGCGCAGGAGGGCGTGGGCCTGTACCAGGTCACCCAGCGCAACGGCGAGCGCCACCACGTCGCCAAGGCCTATCTGGCGCCGCACCGTGCCAGGCCCAATCTGCGCGTGGAAACGGGTGCCCAGGTGCTGCGCATTCTGTTCGAGGGCCGGCGCGCCGTGGGCGTGGAGTACCTTCAGGGCGGTACGGTGCAGCAACTGCACTGCCGGCGCGAGGTGCTGCTTTGCGGCGGCGCACTGCTGTCGCCGCAGCTGCTGATGCTGTCTGGCGTGGGGCCGGGCGATCACCTGCGTTCGCTGGGCATCGATGTGGTCCACCATCTGCCCGGCGTGGGCGCCCATCTGCATGACCACCCGGATGTGGTGCTGGTGGTCGATGGCCCCCAACTGGCCGACAGCTTCGGCCTGTCCCTGGGGGGCGCACGCAGATTGCTGGCCGCCGTGGGCCAATGGCGCAGCCAGCGGCGCGGCATGCTGACCACCAACTTTGCCGAGGCGGGCGGCTTCATCCGCAGCAGCCCTGGCGAGCCTGCGCCCGATCTGCAATTGCATTTCGTCGTCGCCAAGCTGGTGGACCACGGGCGCAAGACGGTCTGGGGCCACGGCTATTCCCTGCATGTCTGCGTGCTGCAGCCGGCCAGCCGGGGCAGCCTGCGCCTGGCCAGTGCCGACCCGCTGGCCCTGCCGCTGGTGGACCCGGCCTTTTTCTCCGACGCGCACGACCTGCGGCGCATGGTGAACGGCGTGCGCCGCGCCCACGAGATCCTGGCCCAGCCGGCGCTGGCGGCCCTGGGCGGGCGCGAAATGCCGGCCTCGGCCGGCGCGCAGGACGATGCAGGCATCGAGGCCTTCATTCGCAGCCATGCCGACACCATCTACCACCCCGTGGGCAGCTGCCGCATGGGGCCGGGGCCCATGGACGTGGTCGATGCGCAGCTGCGTGTCTACGGCATCAAGGGCCTGCGCGTGGTCGATGCCTCGGTCATGCCGCGCATCGTCAGCGGCAACACCAATGCGCCCACGGTGATGATCGCGGAGAAGGCGGTGGACATGATCCGAGGGGGATCCCTCTAGGTGCCTGGCGTGCGCCCGTGCGCCATGGCCTGCTCAGGGATGGAGGCCGACGGCTGCGGTCCCTGCGCCTCGGACGCGGCCACCGGACTCAGCCGCACCTGCGTCCAGCAGTCGCGCCCGCGGCGCTTGGCGGCGTAGAGGGCGGCGTCTGCGGGGGCCAGCATCAGCTCCAGGCACAGGCCGTTCCAGGCCTGGGGTGCGTGGGCGCAGCCGGCGCTGAAGCGCACTTCGAAGCCCAGCACCTTGCGCGAGGCCTGCAGCAGCGCGGACTGCAGGCGGGTGCACAGGGTGTCCACGCCGTCGTCCGTGGTGTAGAGCAGCAGGCAGAACTCCTCGCCGCCCCAGCGCGCAGCGATTTCGTCGCTGCGCAGCTGCTGCTGCAGCAGGCGGGCGAACAGGCACAGCGTCTGGTCGCCCACGGCGTGGCCGTGCTCGTCGTTGACATGCTTGAAGTGGTCCAGGTCCAGCATCACCAGGGCCAGGGCCTGGCGGTGGCGCTGGGCATGGGCCAGCATGGCGGGTGCGCGCTCCAGCAGGGCGCGGCGGTTGGGCAGCCCGGTGAGCATGTCCTGCAAGGCCAGGTCGCGCAGTTGCTGGCTGGTCTCGTCGCGCCAGGCCACGAGCACGGCCACCATGAGCAGCGTGCTGCTCAGCGTGGTCAGCAGGGCGAAGATCTGGTTGGCGCCGCTGTCCGCAGTGAAGCTGGGCAGGAAGGGCGTGGCCAGGGCCAGGTAGCTGCGCACGAACAGCATCAGCCCCATGAAGGCGGCCACGCCGCACATCAGGTAGCGCCAGCTGCGCGCCACGGGCCGCTGTGGGTCCAGGCACAGGCCGGCCAGCGCCATCAGGCACAGGCCATGGACGGCGCTGAACCAGCCGGTGCGCAGGGCCGCCTGGGGCAGCAGCAGCGCAAAGCCCAGCGGCCCTAGCACGCACAGCGCGATCAGGCCGCGTTCCAGCAGCATCGGGCGCGGCCCCAGCCATTCGCGCAGGGCGCGCGCCATCTGCCACTGGGCGGTGGCGGCCAACGCCGCCGCGCCCAGCGACAGCAGGTCACGTCCCATCAGGCCGTGGGGCAGGCGGCTGGCGATCAGGATGAGGGTCCAGGCCACGGCCTGCATCAGGAAGAAGTGCTGCGCATGGCGCGCCGCACCGCTGACGCGCCGCCCCATGGCCAGCGGCAGGGCGGCCGACATGGCCATCATGTTGATGGCCACGACGGCGGTCATGGAGAAAAAGTCCAGGGTGGGCAGCGTGGATGGCATGTGCGTCCCTGGATGGCGGTGCGAAGCGTGGCCCGAGGCAGGAGGTGGCCGGTGGCGGGGCGCTACTGGAACGCCACCTCCGCGAAGCTGCGCAGCTTGCGGCTGTGCAGGCGCTGGGTGCCGCCTTCGCGCAGGATGTCGATGGCGCGCATGCCGATGCGTAGATGCTGGTCCACGCGCTCGCGGTAGAAGTGGTTGGCCATGCCGGGCAGCTTGATCTCGCCGTGCAGCGGCTTGTCGGACACGCACAGCAGCGTTCCATAGGGCACGCGGAAGCGGAAGCCGTTGGCCGCGATGGTGGCGCTTTCCATGTCCAGCGCCACGGCGCGGCTCTGGCTGAAGCGCAGCTGGGGCAGGTTGTTGGGCAGCAGTTCCCAGTTGCGGTTGTCGGTGCTGGCCACGGTGCCGGTGCGCATGATGCGCTTGAGGTCGGGGCCGTCCATCTGCGTGACGTCGGCCACGGCCTGCTGCAGTGCCAGCTGGATTTCGGCCAGCGCGGGAATGGGCACCCACAGCGGCAGCTCCTCGTCCAGCACATGGTCCTCGCGCACATAGGCGTGGGCCAGCACGTAGTCGCCCAGTTGCTGGCTGTTGCGCAGGCCTGCACAGTGGCCCAGCATCATCCAGGCGTGCGGGCGCAGCACGGCGATGTGGTCGGTGATGGTCTTGGCATTGGCCGGGCCCACGCCGATGTTGACCATGGTGATGCCGCTGTGGTCGGCGCGCACCAGGTGGTAGGCCGGCATCTGCGGCAGGCGCGGCGGCGGCGTGCCCAGCTCGTCATTGGGCTGGGCCGGCAGGCCGGTGCGGCGCGTGACCACGTTGCCGGGTTCGATGAAGGCCACGTACTCGCTGTCCTCCCGGGCCATCTCGGCGTGGCCCAGGCGGATGAATTCGTCGATGTAGAACTGGTAGTTGGTGAACAGCACGAAGTTCTGGAACCACTCGGGCTGGGTGCCCGTGTAGTGGCGCAGGCGGTGCAGCGAGTAGTCCACGCGCGGGGCGGTGAACAGGGACAGCGGCAGGGCCTCGCCGGGATGCGGGCGCCAGGTGCCGTTGGCAATGCCGTCGTCCATGGCTTCGAGGTCGGGCAGGTCGAACACATCGCGCATCAGCTGGCGCCGCTCGCGCGTGAGCGTTCCCTCGATGTGGTCGTTCTCGGCGAACGAGAAGTGGATGGGAATGGGCTTGTCGCTCAGCCCCACCTCCAGCGGCACGCCGTGGCTCTTGATCAGCAGGCGGAACTGCTCGGCGTAGTAGCGCGAGAACAGGTCGGGCCGCGTGAGCGTGGCCTCGTGCGTGCCCGGGCCCTCGACGAAGCCGTAGGCCAGCTGCGTGTCGGCGCGCGCCACGGTGCTCGTGTGCATGCGAACGAAGGGGTAGTAGGCGTGGACGGGAGCGGCCGGGGTTTCGCCGGAGACGAAGCGCTGCATGTTCGAGCGAAGGTGCTCTATCTGCTCCCGGTAGATCTGCTGTACGTGCTCCAGGGCCCGCTGGGGGTCGGTGTGCAAGGTGGCTGCGGCCCTGGAGGCCTGCGAGGGGTTGTGAAGCAAAACCATGGGCTATTGTCGTTGGACTGGATGACTGTTGTGCAATTGCCAGGCGCGCGCCCTCTCGGCCGGCAGGGGGGGCGCCACAAGGTATCCCTGCATCATGCCGCAGCCCAGCTCGCGCAAAAGCGCCAATTGGGCAGGTGTTTCCACGCCTTCCGCCACGATGTCCAGGTGCAGACTGTGGCCCATCTGCACGATGGCGGTGACGATGGCCGTGTCGTCCTCGCTATCGGGGACGTCGGCGATGAAGGAGCGGTCTATCTTGAGCTGGTTGATCGGGTGGCGGCGCAGGTAGGCCAGGGAGGAGTAGCCGGTGCCGAAGTCGTCGATGGCCAGGCCCACGCCCAGGGCCTGCAGCGCCTGCAAGGTGTCCTGCACCTGCCCGCTGGTGTGCATCAGCGTGGACTCGGTCAGCTCGATGTGCAGCCAGCGCGCCTCCAGCCCCGTTTCCTCCAGCACCTGTGCCACCTCGCGCGCCATGTCGCGCTGGCGGAATTCCAACGCCGAGAGGTTCACGGACAGCGGCACCGGCGCCAGGCCCTCGTCCTGCCACTGGCGCGCCTGGCGGCAGGCCTCGCGCAGCACCCAGTGGTCTATGGCCGAGATCAGGCCGCGCGCCTCGGCAAAGCCGATGAACTCGCCGGGCAGGACCAGGCCGCGCTGCGGGTGGCGCCAGCGCACCAGGGCCTCGAAGCCCGCCAGCCGGCCATCGGCCGTGAAGGTCTGGGGCTGGTAGTACAGCTCGAACTCGCCGCGCTCCAGCGCGCCGCGCAGCTGCTGCTCCTGCATCAGCATCTGGGCCTGGGTGGCCTGGCCGTCCTGGGCGGGTGCATAGAACTGCAGGTTGCGCCGGCCGCTGTCCTTGGCCATGTGCATGGCGCTTTCGGCGCGGTTGAGCAGCTCTTCGGCGTTTTTCCCGTCGCCGGGGTACATGGCGATGCCCATGCACGGCGAGATCACCAGCGGCGTGCCATCGATGGCGCAGGGCGCCTCGATGATGCGCTGCAGGTGGCTGGCCTGTGTCTCGGTTTCCTGCGGATCGGGGTCGTCGGTGAGCACGACCACGAACTCGTCGCCGCCCACGCGCGCCACCAGGTCGTGGGCGCGCACGCTGCCGCGCAGGCGCTGGGCGACCTCGCACAGCAGCAGGTCGCCGGCCTGGTGGCCCAGCGAGTCGTTGATGGTCTTGAAGTGGTCCAGGTCGATGATGAGCACGGCCAGGGCGCGCCGCTTGACCGAAGCCAGCGACAGCGCCTGGCGCAGCATCTGGATCAGGCGCACGCGGTTGGGCAGCTGGGTGAGCTGGTCGTGCTGGGCCAGGAAGTCCATGCGCTCTTGCGCCAGCTGGCGCAGCGTGATGTCGCGCACCAGCACGATGCGGTAGGGCCCGCCCTCGGCCGGCATGGTCTTGGCCTCGATCTCCACGGGGATGCGGTGGCCGTCCTTGTGCTGGATGGCGCCGTCGAAGCGGTCCTCGCGGCCGCTGCGCATGTACTGCAGCGCGTAGAGGCGGAACTCGGGGCAGATGTAGTCGAGGATGGGGCGGCCGGTCAGCTCGTCCAGCGTGTAGCCGGCCAGGCGGGACAGGGCCTCGTTGCCGTCGATGATCAGGCCGTCGCGGTGCATGACGATGGCTTCGGTCGTGACCTCGGTGAACTTGCGCATGCGCTCTTCGCTGTCGCGCACCTTCTGCGCCACATGGTGGTGGTGGCTCACGTCGGTGATCTGCACCACGGCACCCTGCAGCTGCCCGTGCTCGAAGTGCGGCATCAGCAGCGATTCGATATGGCGAGGCGGTCCATCCGGCTGGGGCACCTCGCGCTCGTAGCGCACATGTTCGCCGCGCAGGCCGCGCTCCACATGCTCGGCGATGAGCTGCCACACGGCTTCGCCCACGATCTCGCGCACGGTCTTGCCGACCGCCTCGGCGGGCGTCAATCCGAAATTGCGTGCGTAGTTGATGTTGGCGAAGCGGCAGCGCAGCGTGCGCGCATCGAAGTAGGCCAGCATGGCCGGAGCCGTATCTGCTATCAGCCGCAGCAGCGTATCGTTGGGCCCCGTGATTTGCGCATCGACGTTCTCTGGCATTCGTCCCCCTCGCTGGGGATTTATAGCGGAATCGCCGAGATTTTGATAGCGCTCTTGTGCGAGGGTGAGCGGCCGCTGACGCGAGGGAGCGCGTGCGGCTGTCGAGCCTCCGGGGCGACCGTGGTGGCCTGTCTTTTTTTTGCAGCGCCGCATCACGTGCGGCGCGGCTTCTTTACTTGAGCACGTCCTGCACCTGGCCCAGTGCAGCCTGGGCGCACTTGTCGTCCAGGTGGCCGCCGGGCGCGCCGCCGATGCCCACGGCGCCGATCACCTCGTTGCCCACCTTCACCGGCAGGCCGCCGCCCAGCAGCAGGTAGCCGGGAATGTTCACCAGGTTGGCTGCGCCGGGGTTCTTCTGCGCGCCTTCCATGATGGCCAGCGTGCTGTTCTTGGCCGATGCGGCCGTATAGGCCTTCAGGCGGCTGGCCTCCAGCGTGTGGGGGCCCGCGTTGTCGGCGCGCTGCACGGCGCGCACGGTGCCGGCACGGTCCACCACGGTGGCGGTGACGGCATAGCCGTCGGCGGCGCAGGCGGCCACGCTGCGTGCGGCGATCTGGTTGGCCAGCTCCAGCGACATGTTCTTTTCCGTGCGCACGGCCTCGGCCTGGGCGGCGGTGGTGATCAGGCCCAGGGTCAGGGCAGCGAGGGTGGCGAGCTTGGTGGCGTGGCGTTGCATGGTCTTCTCCTTGGGGGTCAGGACGGCCCGGGCCACAAGCCCGGACGGCATGCATGCACTGTAGAAAATGCCGCCGCCGCGCACCATTCGGACGGCTACGCGCGGCGCTGCGTAGAAATACGGAGAAGCCAGGCGCGCTGCTGGGCGAGGAGGTGGCGCCTCAGGCGCCTGCCGCCGTGTCCGCCAGGCTGGCGTAGCGGCGTATGAGCTGGGCCAGGCTGGGCGCCTCCAGCTTGGCGAAGAGGTTGGCCCGGTGCGTTTCCACCGTGCGCGGCGACAGCTCCAGGCTGCGGCCTATCTCCTTGTTGGTCAGGCCCTGCACGATCAGCGCCAGCACCTCGCGCTCGCGCGCCGAGAGCTGGGCGAAGCGCTGCTGCGCATCGCGGTCGGCCTGCTGGCGTTCGCGCGACTGCACATGCTGGCGCACGGCGCCTTGCAGCGCGTCGATCAGCACCTCGTCGTCCACGGGCTTTTCCAGGAACTCGGCCGCGCCGGCCTTGAAGGCGCGCCGGCACATGTCCACCGTGCCATGGCCGGTGAGCATGATCACGGGCTGGTCCACGCCCTGCTCCACCAGCCGGCCCAGCAGGGCCAGCCCGCCGATGCCGGGCATGCGCACGTCCATCACGATGGCGCCTATGCCCTGGCGGTCCAGCCCTTCGAGAAAGGCCAGCGGATCGGCCCAGCACTGCACGCGCAGTCCCACGGTGCCGATCAGCAGGGCCAGGCTGTCGCGCACGGCCTCGTCGTCATCGACCAGATGGATCAGCGGGGACAGGTCTTGGACAGGCGCGGCGGTCATGGGTTCGGTGGTGGTGGTGGTGTGGATGCGGTGGGGGCGGCGCGTGCCGTGGATGCATTGGCGCATGCACTGGCGCACGCCGCAGGCAGCAGCAGCTCGAAGCGGGCTCCGCTGCCCGGTCCCGAGGTGGCCAGCTCCAGGCTGCCGCCCATGGATTCGGCCAGGCTCTGGCTCAACGTCAGGCCCAGGCCCAGCCCCTGGGCGCGGCCCGTGGCAAACGGGGTGAACAAGCGCTGGCGCATCTCGGGCGCCACGCCGGGTCCGCTGTCCTGCACCGCCACCAGCAGGCGGGTGTCGCGTCGTTCCAGCTCCACCCGCAGATGGCGTGTTGCGGGCGGCTGCTCTTGCATGGCCTGCAGCGCATTGACCAGCAGGTTGTGCAGTATCTGCTGCACGGCCACGGGGTCGGCCTGGGCGGCGGGCAGATCGGCGGCCTGCACTTTCATCTGCACCTTGACCTGGACCTGGCGGCGCCGCAGCTCGGGCTCCAGCAGATAAAGCGCTTCGGCAACGGCCTGGTTCAGATCCAGCGGCTCGGCCTGGGGCGCAAGCCCCGGTTGCTCCACCAGGCGGCGCAGCCGGCCTACCACGGCGGACGCACGCTTGGCCTGCTCGGCCGCCTGCGTCATGGCCTGGCGGGCGGCGTCCATCTCGGGCGGGTCCTCGGCCAGCAGGCGGCGCGCGGCCTGGCTGTTGGACAGCACGGCCGTCAGCGGCTGGTTCAGCTCATGCGCCATGCCGGCGGCCAGTTCGCCCAGCGTATTGAGCCGCGCCACCTGGCCCAGCTGCAGCAATTGCTCGGCGCGGCGGCGGGCCACGCGCTGGCGCAGCAGGGCGCGCAGCGCGGCCACGGCCAGCGCACAGCCCAGGGCCCAGCCCAGCATGGCCGTCCAGGGCAGCACCGAGGCGTCCAGCGGCTGGCGCAGGTACAGCACCAGCCGCTGGCTGGGCGAGGCCAGGGTCTTGCTCACCTCCCAGGACCATGTGTTCCAGCCTGGCGAGCCTGTGCTGCCTGGCTGGATCAGGAATTCCTGCCCGCCCAGGGCCAGCCAGGCGCGCACCGGGCTGGTGGCCGGTGGCATGGGCCATTCGTCGGCGGGAATGGTGGCTCGCAGGTCCAGCAGCAATGCATAGCTGGCCGGCAGCCCGGCCTGCACCAGGTACAGGCGGCCCCGGGCCAGATCGGCCAGGGCCAGTTCGGCATGGCCGCTGGCCTGGGAGCGGCGCTCGGCCTCGGCCATGCCGTGCGGCCAGGGCGCGGGCCAGGACTCGCCTGCGGCGGCCGAGCGGCGCGCCACATCCAGCACCTGCGGATACAGGCGCGGCAACTGCTTCCACGAGGCCTGGTCGGGAGCGGGCTGGCGCGGCTGCAGCAGCGCCAGCGTGCCCAGGATGGCATCGTGCTGCACCATGCGCTGGCTCAGCAGCCGGTGGGCAATGCGGGCATCGGTATCGAAGACCTCGCGCAGCGACTGCAGGCGCCCATGCGCCAGCCAGGCCGCGCCGCAGCCTGCGGCCACGGCCCAGGCCAGCACCCACCCCGCTGATCGCTGCCATCCATTCATGGCGCGGATTCTGGCATGCGGCCCGCGCAGGCAGTGGTCTAATCCGCAGCACCCCCACCTATCGCAGCGCAGCATGGCCGAGTCCACTCCATCTACCGCCAACGCACCCGACTGGATGGCGCCGCACAGCCTGCTGCGCATCTCGGTCGTTGTGGCGCTGCTGACCATCGTGCTCAAGACCCTGGCCTGGTGGCTCACGGGCTCGGTGGGCCTGCTGTCGGACGCGCTCGAATCCTTCGTCAACCTGGCCGGTGCCGTGTTCGCCCTGACCATGGTCACCATCGCCAAGCGGCCGGCCGACACCGATCATCCCTATGGCCACCACAAGGCCGAGTACTTCTCTGCGGGCTTCGAGGGCATCCTGGTCATCGGCGCCAGCCTGGCCATCGCCTGGGCGGCGCTGGCGCGGCTGTGGAACCCGCAGCCGCTGGAGCAACTGGGCTGGGGCCTGGCGCTGTCCGTGGTCAGCTCGGCCCTCAACGGGCTGCTGGCCGTGGCCATGCTGCGCTCGGCGCGCCAGCACCGCTCCATGGCGCTGGAGGGGGATGCCCGCCACCTGCTCACCGATGTCTGGACCTCGGCAGGCGTCGTCATCGGCCTGATCGGCGCATCGCTCACAGGCTGGCTGTGGCTGGACGCGGCCGTGGCCATCGGCGTGGCGCTCAACATCTGCGTGCAGGGCGCGCAACTGGTCTGGCAGTCGTCCCAGGGCCTGATGGACCAGGCGCTGGACGCGCCCGAGCGCCTGCGCATCGACGCCGTTCTGGACCGCCATGCGCACCGCGAGCAGGGCGTGGTCTTCGACAACATCTCCAGCCGGCGCGCCGGCGAGCGCAGCTTTGCCGACCTGCACATGCATGTGCCCGGCGACTGGAGCGTGGCCCGCGCCGCGCGGCTGCGCACCGAGATCGAGGCCGAACTGCTGCAGGCCGTGCCCGGCCTGTACGCGCGCATCGAGCTGCTGCCGCTGGGCATGCAGACCGCGATGGAAGCCGCCATCGAGGCGGCAGGCCAGGCGGACACTCCTTCCCCATCCACCGACAAGAACCCGAACCCCGAACAATGATCAGCATCCTGCAGCGCGTGAAACAGGCCCGCGTGGAAATCGACGGCCAGGTCGCCGGCAGCATAGGCCCCGGCCTGCTGGCCCTGGTCTGCGCAGAGCGCGGCGACACCGAGGCCGAAGCCGACAAGCTGCTGGCCAAGATGCTCAAGCTGCGCATCTTTGCCGACGACGCGGGCAAGATGAACCGCAGCGTGCAGGACCTGGACGGGCAGGGCGCCTGCGGCGGCCTGCTCATCGTCAGCCAGTTCACGCTGGCGGCCGACACCGGCGGCGGCAACCGCCCCAGCTTCACGCGCGCCGCGCCACCGGCCGAGGGCGAGCGCCTGTACGACTACATCGTCCAGCGGGCGCGCGCCCTGCACCCGGAAGTCGCCACGGGCCGCTTCGGGGCCGACATGCAGGTGCACCTGCTCAACGACGGGCCCGTGACCATCCCGCTGTCGATAGCTCCGGCCACCGCGGCATAGCGCGCCGCAGACCTGCTGTTCCGGGGCGGATTCTGGCGCGATCTGCGAGCACGTCCTGGCCGGAGAAGGGCTGCAAAGCCCGTATTCTTGCGGCCTCAGCATTCATCGACAGACCGACGACCATGAAGAACCATCCGTTCAAAGCCTCCACCCTGGCCCTTGCCATGAGCATGGCCCTGGCGTGGAGCGGCGCGGCCGGCGCCGACACCCTCAAGAAGCCCGCGCTGGACGCGCTGGCCCAGGCCCAGCCGGCACCCACCGACTTCGCCAGCTTCCTGAAGCAGGCCGCGGCCGCGCAGCCTGCCATCGCCCAGGCCGTGCAGCGACATGCGGCAGGCCAGGCGCTTGCGGGGGAGGACCTCGACCACATCGCCCGCCTGCTGGGCCTGTACACGCGTCTCACGCAGGAGCGGGCCGTGCTGGCCAGCATCGAGCGCATGGTCGCCCTGCCGACCGTGCGCGATGCCAAGGTGCCGCCCCATGAAAGCCCGGCCATCCTGGCCTTCGGCGAGCTGGTGCAGCAGATGGCCAGGGACTTCGGCCTGCAGTACCGCAACGTGGACAACCGCATCTTCGAAGTCACCCTGCCTGCGACCACCGCGAACACCGCGAACGCGGGTGCCGATGAATTCGGCATCCTCACCCATGCCGACGTCGTGCCCGTCGTCCCCGCCGAATGGGTGCTGGACGGCCAGGCCATCGACCCCTTCAAGGTCACGCGCGTGGGCGACAAGCTCTACGGGCGCGGCACCATCGATGACAAGGGCTCCATCGCCACCGTGCTGTTCGCCATGAAGGCCGTCAAGGACAGCGGCCTGCCCCTGTCGCGCGGCATACGCCTCATGATCGAGACCACCGAGGAAACCGGCGGCGACGCCATGAAGTACTACCAGGGCAAGACCACGCTGCCCGCCTACAACATCGTGCTGGACAGCAAGTACCCGGCCGTCGTCGCGGAAAAAGGCTCGGGCGCGCTCAAGGCCGTATTCGACGACGTGAAGGCCGACCCCGCCCAGCCCGCCATCACCGCCATGGCCGGCGCCGCCTCGGCCAACGCCATTGCCCAGACCGCCACGGCCACCATCACGGCCGGCGACGAAGCCGCCATCGAAGCCATCGCCGCGCGCCTGCAGGCGGCCAAGGGTGACTTCACCACCAGCTATGCAGGGCAGGGCGGGCCGTTCACCATCGACATCCAGCGCAGCGGCACCGCAGCCACCGTCAAAGTCACGGGCACCTCGGCCCACGGCTCGCGCCCTGAGGAAGGCGTCAACCCCGTGCCGCGCCTGACGCTGTTCCTGCAGCAGGTGCTCATGCCCACCGATGGCGTGGCCCTGGTCCAGCCCAATGCCTACAGCAACGCCCTGCGCTACATCAACGGCGCCTTCGGCCTCGACTACTTCGGCAAGCAGCTGGGCGTTGCCTATGCCGACGACTTCATGGGCCCGCTGACCCTGTCGCCCAACCTCATCAAGGCGGCAGACGGCAAGCTGGAAGTCACCACCAACGTGCGCATGCCGCGCGGCAAGACGCCCGAGCAACTGCGCACCGAAGTCGAGCAACGCATCACCCGCTGGAGCGCGGCCGCCAAGGTCCCCCTGACCCTGCAATACACCCAGGGCAACTGGATGGCGCGCGACCCCAAGGGCGCCTGGCTGTCCACCCTGCTCAACATCTTCGGCGACACCACGGGCCTGGACGCCAAGCCCGTGCCCACGGCCGGCAGCACCACGGCCAAGCTCATGCCCAACGCCATCAACTTCGGCCCTGCCATGCCCGGCAAGAAGTACACGGCGCACAACGCGCTCGAATACAAGGAACTGCCGGACCTGCGCGCCGACATGCAGATGTTCACGGAAATGCTGGTGCGCATCGGGAATCTGAAGCAGATGCAGTGACACTCTCCGGCTATTGAAATGCGAAAGCGCCTTGTGAAAGCAAGGCGCTTTTTTTCGTCCACTTCCGCCCAGTCATTCGACACATGAAAGCCGACTGCCCTGGATGCGGCAGAGGCCTGCCTGCATTCAACCTTCCGGACCATGCTCCGCGTATTCCACAAAGGACGGTGCTTCATCAAACAGTTGCAAGAGCAGTTTCAGGCGCCGGGCGTAGAGACTATGTGGACGATTGAAGGCCTGGGCGGCCAGGGCGATGGCTGCGCGGGCGAGATACCACTCGTTGTCGAATTCGCTGGCGTCCTCGAATACCTTGTGCCGAATTTGCCGGATGTGATTCAGCGCCAGGTCTGCGGCCAGGTCCACCTCTACATCCGCGTCATGCCAATCCATGTCGGCGCAGCGTGTTTCGATCAGGGCAACCAGCCCCATCTCTGCGCGGGCAATGGACAGGGCGATCATTTGCTGCATGGTGGGCCAGGCAGCGGTGTCCATCGTGCAGGGCTTGTTCGTTGAGTGCCGTGACGCAGTCATATCGATTCCTTTGTCGTCGCTTCAATGACTCGGGCTTTCTATGCACGATCTATGCACTCAATATTCTATGCATTGTGCATAGAAAATGGCAAGCGTGTTCCATGGCAAAGTGCGCGGATGGCACGCGACGACCCAACCATCTACATGCGTATCCCTCAGGAGTTGAAGGATCTGCTGGATGCCGCTTCTGAAGAGAACCGGCGCTCAATGACTGCCGAGGTCGTGTCTCGGCTACAGCAGACCTTTGCGGCGCCGCGCGTTTCGGGCATGGACAGCGGTAGTTCGCAAATGAATCTGGATACACGCGTCGGTGACGAAACGCTGGAAACCGTGAAGCGTATCGAAGAGCGGTTGCAATCGCTTGCGCAAGCCCTGGCCCTGCCACAGCGCGGCCCTCAGCCAGACACGGATGCGGCGACGCCGGAAAAATCCACAGGCAAGCGCGTATCGAAGTCAGCGCAGAGTGCGGCGCCGAAGAAGTAGCTTTCTGGCCTCACTGCCGCCAGAAAAACACCCCCGCCATCACCAGCCCCGTCAGCACGATGCCCGCGCGCAGCCATTCGGGCGGGATGCGGCGCGCCAGGCGGGCGCCGCCGTAGCCGCCTGCGGTGGCGGCGATCATCATGACCAGGGCCTGTTCCCACTGCACGACGCCGCCGGCCGCATAGATGGCGACGGCAATGGCCGTGAGCAGGGCGGAGACCAGGTTCTTCATGCCGTTCATGGCGTGCAGCCTTGTCTGGCCCAGCAGGCCGAACAGGGCCAGCAGCAGTATGCCCAGGCCGCCGTTGAAGTAGCCGCCGTAGATGGCCACGGCCAGCATGCCGGCGCCGGCCTTCAGGGGCGATGCATGGGCGGCATGCTCGGCGCTGCCGCGTGATGCCATGCGCCTGAGCTGGGGCGCGAAGGCGAACATGGCGGTGGCGGCCAGCAGCAGCCAGGGGACGACCTTGCGGAACAGGTGGTCGGGCGTGACCAGCAGCAGGGCCGCGCCCAGCGAGCCGCCGATGAGCGACAGCACGATCACGCCGCGCATGCCCAGGCCGGGCGGCGGCTCCATGTCCTGGCGAAAGCCCCAGGCACCGGCCATGTAGCCGGGCAGCAGGGCGACGGTGCCGGTGGCGTTGGCGGCCACGGGCGGCACGCCGGTGAAGACCAGGGCGGGCAGGGTGAGGAAGCTGCCGCCTCCGGCAACGGCATTGAGCGCGCCGGCCACGAAGGCGGCGGCCATGAGCAGTGCGATGTCCCACATGGGTGTTGTCTCCTCCTGGAGCCGGGCATCGGCAGGCCGCCGTGGCCTTGCGCGGCCAGGCCGGTGTTATAGGTCGAGGCCGATCTTAGTGCCGGACCATCGGGCGGGCTGTCGCACCGGCATGGCGGCGGGGTCAGGGCTGCTTTGCGCAAAAGGACAGGATCGCGCCGGCGTGGTGGCCACCTGGCGACTAGGGCGGCTCCACCGCCGGGCCGGGCAGGCCCAGCGTGGCGCGCAGCAGGGCGACGCGTGGGTTGGCGACGGCGCTGCGGTAGATCAATGCCACGGGGCCCATGGAGATGGCGGGTGTGACATGCACCCTGCGCACCCCCAGCGACCGGGGCGAGGCCTGCAGCGTGGAGTCGGGTACGGCGCTGAGCCCCAGGCCGGCCCGGACCAGTTGCAGGTTGGTGAAGGGGCTGGTGGATTCGATGACGGGCGTGGGCGCGATCACGCCTTCGCGGCGGAACACCTCTTCCATCATGCGGCGCAGCATGGAGCTGCGCGTGGGCAGGATCCATCGCTGGCGCGCCAGCTCCTCCCAGCGGTTGCTGCGCGCGTGGCCTGCAGGGTGGTCCGGCGGGGCGATGACGGTGAAGCCGGTGTCGAACAGTTTTTCGTAGCGCAGCGGCTGGCCTGCAGCCTCGGGCAGCTCGGTGGGGTAGCTGGTGATGAGGGCGTCGAGCTCGCCGTGCAGCAGGCATTGCACAAGCAAAGGCACGCGTTCTTCCTTGAGCTGTACCCGCACATGGGGCTGCTGCGCGGCCAGGTCCGCCAGTACGCCGGGCAGGTAGCCCTGTGCCACGAAGGGCGGGGTGCCGATACGCAGCAAGGTGATGGCCGGTTGCTGGGCGGTCTCGCTGCCCAGATGGCGCAGCTCGGCCAGCAGCATGGCCGCGCCGCGGATGGCGATCTCGCCCTGGGCCGTGGGTTCGAGCCCGCGCGCATTGCGCAGGAACAGCGTCACGCCGAAGGCCGCCTCGATTTCGCCCAGGGCCTTGCTCAGCGCGGGCTGGGTCAAATGCATGAGGCCGGCGGCGGCACGCAGGCTGCCTCCCTGGTGCAGGGCCAGCAGGAGCTGCAGGTGCTTGAAGCGCAGCCGCGACAGCAGGCGTTGCGGGTCGAAGTCGTGCATGTTCCCGGGGGGGGAGTGATTACCGGAGGTTTGCCATCCATCCAAACATATCACTATTGGAAATGGGCCTGCCGTTCTATCGTGACCCCACGACGACAAGCGACAAGGAGACAGGACCATGGACAGACGCGTCTTTCTGGCAGGCGGCCTGGCGGCTGCCGCGCTTCCGCTGGTGCGGGCCAG
Organism: Delftia sp. SD018; assembly: GCF_017355445.1. Lineage (NCBI taxonomy): Bacteria > Pseudomonadati > Pseudomonadota > Betaproteobacteria > Burkholderiales > Comamonadaceae > Delftia > Delftia sp. SD018. Next base: position 196,594 of record NZ_JADDRN010000003.1, on the reverse strand, counting down.
CGATTTTCCGAGCCGGCCGGTGCGGGTGATTTCCCCGTATGCGGCGGGCGGGGGGCCTGATGTGCAATTGCGCCAGGCCGGCCCGGTGCTGGGGGAGATCCTGGGGCAGTCCATCGTGATCGAGAACAAGGTGGGCGCGGCCGGCGTGCTGGCCGCGCAGTATGTGGCGCAGCAGCCCGCCGATGGCTACACCTGCCTGATGGGCTCCAACACCCACCTGATCCAGAAGCTGCTGCAGCCGGGCCTGCGCTTCGACCCCATCGGCGACTTCACGCCCGTCAGCAACCTGGCCTCATCGCCCACGGTGCTGGTGGTGCGTGCCGATGCGCCCTGGCGCACGGCCCGGGAGCTGATCGCGGGGCTGAAGGCCCAGCCGGCGCAGGCCAACTACGGCTCGGGCGGCATAGGCACTTCGGCCCATCTGGCGGGCGCCACGCTGGCCTCGCTGGCGGGCCTGCAAGTCACGCACATACCGCTCAAGGGATCGGTGGAGATTGCTGCATCGCTGATCCGCGGGGATACGCAGTATGCGTTTCCGGTGGCGGGCACCGGCATTCCCCAGGTGCAGGGCGGCAAGCTGCGGGCCCTGGCGGTGACCAGCCGCAAGCGCCTGGCGCAGCTGCCCGAGGTGCCCACGCTGCAGGAGGTGCTGGGCAGCGAGCTGGCGGTGCAGGAGTCCTGGTTCGGGCTGTGGGCTCCGGCCAGGACGCCCCCTGCCGTGGTCGAGCGCCTGCACGCTGCCGTGCGCCAGGCCGCTGCCCAGCCAGCGCTGCGCGCCTCGTTCGAGGCTGTCGGCAACGAGGCCACGGCCAGCGCTTCGCCGCAGGCCTTCGCCGATTTCGTGCGCAGCGAGAACCGCAAGTGGGCCGCCATCATCGAGCTGGCCGGCATCACCGCCAACAGTTGAACCAGGGAAAGGCAAGACGGGTATGGACAAGCCGCTGCAAGGAGTGCGCGTCATCGACATGTCGCATGTGATCGCGGGGCCGCTGGCCTCGCACTACCTGGCCCAGCTCGGGGCCGAGGTCATCAAGGTCGAGCCCACGCGTGGCGAGGTCATGCGCAACAGCCGGGCGCCCGGCGAGCCCGGGGGCGGCATGCCTTCGGGCTTCGTGGCGCTCAATGCGGGAAAGCGTTCGCTGGCGGTGGACATCCGCCAGCCCGAGGGCGCGGACATCGTGCGTGCCCTGGCGCGCACGGCCGATGTGTTCATCGAGAACTTCCGCCCCGGCGTGGTGGCGCGCCACGGCCTGGGCTACGAGGACATCCGGGCGGTGCGTCCCGACGTGGTGTATTGCTCCATCTCGGGCTTTGGCCAGCAGGGCGAGTGGGCCGGGCGGGGCGCCTATGACCATGTGGTGCAGGCGCTCACGGGCATGATGATGATGGCGGGGGGCGACGAGGAAGCGCCGCCCGTGAAGGTGGGCTTTCCTGTGATCGACGTGGCGGTGGGCATGCTGGGGGCGCTGTCGGTCACGGCGGCCCTGCACCAGCGCAACGCCTGGGCGCCTGGCGAGCGGCGCAGCCAGCACATCGATGCCTCCATGCTGCAGGCCTCGCTGATGCTGATGTACCCGCATGCCTGTACCTATCTCACCCATGGCGTGGAGCCGCGGCGCGTGGGCAACCGGGGCTATACGGGGAGCCCGGCGGCCGACACCTACCGGTGCGCCGACGGCTGGCTGTCCACGGCCGCCAACACGCCGCAGCAGTTCCGCAGGCTTGCCAGCGTGCTGGGGCTCGATGCCCTGTGCGAGGACGCCACGCTGCTGGACCTCGATGCCTTCAACGCGCCCGAGGGCGGCTTTGTCGCCGCGCGTGATGCGTCCGCGCTGCAGCGACTGCAGGCATGTCTGGCCGAGGCCTTCGCCGCACGCAACGCACGGGACATGGAAGCCCGGCTCAACGCCGTGGGCGTGCCTGCCGCCAGGGTGCGGCGCCTGGGTGAATTCCTGGGCGAGGCCCGCGCCGCCGGCACCGTGTCACCTGTGAGCTATGGCGCCGGCGGCGCTGCGGTGGACACTCCGGGACTGGGGTTCCGGTGGATGGATGCCGAGCCCCTGCCGGGTGCGCCGGCCCCCGTCCTGGGCGATGGCAATCTCGCGCTGCTGCGGGAACTGGGGATGGCGGATGAGGCCATCGCCTGCCTGTGCCGCAGCGGCGTGCTGGGCGCGCCGCAGTCCTGATTGCCTTTGGATTCCTTTGCCACTGCCTTGCTGGAGACCCCATGTTCAAAGCCTTGCTGCTGACCCAACCCGTACCGCGTGAAACCCGTGCCGAGTGTGTGGAGCTGGACGAAGCCAGCCTGCCCGCCGGCGCGGTGCGCGTGGCCGTCTCGCATTCCACGCTCAACTACAAGGATGCACTGGCCATCACGGGGCGCTCGCCCGTGGTGCGCCAGTTCCCCATGGTGCCGGGCATCGACCTGGCTGGCACGGTGCTGGACAGCGAGGACGCGCGTTTCCAGCCCGGCGATGCCGTGCTGCTCAACGGCTGGGGCGTGGGCGAGACCCACTGGGGCGGGCTCGCCCAGCAGGCGCGCGTGAACGGCGACTGGCTGATCCGCCGGCCCGAGGCCTTCAGCGCACGGGATGCCATGGCCATAGGCACGGCAGGCTATACGGCCATGCTGTGCGTGATGGCGCTGCAGGCGCATGGCATCACGCCTTCCAGCGGCCCGGTGCTGGTGACGGGGGCCAATGGCGGCGTGGGCAGCATTGCCGTGGCCCTGCTGTCGCGCCTGGGTTTCGAGGTGCACGCCGGCACCGGGCGGCCCGAACAGGCCGAGCACCTGAAGGCGCTGGGCGCGGCGCGGATCGTGGAGCGCAGCAGCCTGGATGCGCCCGGCAAGCCGCTGCAAAAGGAGGTCTGGGCGGCGGCCGTGGACAGCGTGGGCAGCCATACGCTGGCCAATGTGTGCGCCAGCCTGCGCTACGGCGGCTGCGTGGCGGCCTGCGGACTGGCCCAGGGGCTGGACCTGCCGGCTTCCGTGGCGCCGTTCATCCTGCGCGGCGTGTCGCTGCTGGGCATCGACAGCGTCTATGCGCCGCAGGCGCGGCGTGAGCAGGCCTTGGCGCGGCTGGCTGCCGAACTGCCGCGCGAGGTGCTGGAGCGCAATACCGAAGAGGCGGGCCTGGCCGATGCGGTTGCGCTGGCGCCCAGGCTGCTTGCCGGCCAGGTGCGCGGCCGGGTCGTCATCGATACGGCGCGCTGAGGCCCGCGCGGGCCCTACTTGGCGTAGGGGTCGGCAAAGCCCAGCTCGACCATGATCTCGGTCTCGTAGGCTTCCATTTCCTCGGCGTCCTGCTCGCTGGTTTCATGGTCCCAGCCCTGGGCATGCAGCGTGCCATGCACCAGCAGGTGGGCGTAGTGCTCCTCCAGCGTCTTGTTCTGCTCGCGCGCCTCGCGCTCGACCACGGGGGCGCACAGCACCAGGTCGGCCATGGCGGTGGGCTCCTGCTGGTAGTCGAAGGTCAGGACGTTGGTGGCGTAGTCCTTTTGCCGGTACTCGCGGTTGAGCTGCTGGCCTTCCTCGGCGTCGACGATGCGCACGGTGATTTCGGCATCGACGGCCAGGGCGTGGCGTATCCAGCGCGTGACCTTGCTGCGGGACAGCACGGCGCGGTGGACAGGTGCCTCGGCAAAGCGCGCGAATTGCAGGGACAGTTGCAGTTGGTTCAGGGACATGGGAGGAGGCGTGGGCGTGAGCTTGGGCGTGTGCTTTGGGGCGCCCGTGGGCGGGCGTCTGCTGTGGCTGTCGAGATCAATGCGCGGCAAGGCGCGGTGCGGCACGGCGCGCAGGGGCCTGGCCGCGTGCGTCGTAGGCGTCCACGATGCGGGCCACCAGCGGGTGGCGCACCACGTCGGCGCTGGTGAAGTGGTTGATGGCGATGCCCTTGACGCGCTTCAAGACGCGTTCGGCATCGATCAGGCCGCTCAGGGCGCCCTTGGGCAGGTCGATCTGGCTGACGTCGCCCGTGACCACGGCGCGGGCGCCGAAGCCGATGCGCGTGAGGAACATCTTCATCTGCTCGGGCGTGGTGTTCTGCGCCTCGTCCAGGATGACGAAGGCGTTGTTCAGCGTGCGCCCGCGCATGAAGGCCAGCGGCGCGATCTCCAGCACATTGCGCTCGAAGGCCTTTTGCACCTTCTCGTAGCCCATGAGGTCGTAGAGCGCGTCGTACAGCGGGCGCAGGTAGGGGTCGACCTTCTGCGTGAGGTCGCCGGGCAGGAAGCCCAGGCGCTCGCCTGCCTCCACTGCGGGGCGCGTGAGCACGATTCGCTGCACGGCGCTGCGCTCCAGCGCGTCCACGGCGCAGGCCACGGCCAGGTAGGTCTTGCCGGTGCCGGCCGGGCCGATGCCGAAGGTGATGTCGTGGCGGGCGATGTTCTCCAGGTAGGCCGACTGGTTGGCCGTGCGCGCGCGCAGGTCGGGGCGGCGCGTGGACAGCTGGATGGCGTCCTGGGGCTGCTCGATGAGTTCGGTATCACCGGCCAGCATCAGTTGCAGGGAGTCGTCCAGGATGGGGTCGTCGGCCATCTCGTAGAGGGCCTGCAGCAGCTCCAGGGCGTCGTTGGCCTTGGCCTTGGGGCCGTCGATCTTGAATTGCTCGTGGCGGTGGGCGATCTTGACGCCCATTGCGATCTCGATGGTGCGCAGGTGCGCGTCGGCCGGGCCGCAGACGTGGCTCAACCGGTTGTTGTCGTGGGGTGTGAAGGTGTGGCGCAGGATCACGCGGATAATTCCAGAGATTCCGGGCGGCGGCCAGCGCGAGGGCGTGGTGCCATACCCTGTGAATGGGCCGGCGTTCGGTTGCGGACGGGCATGAAAAGCCGCCCCCAGGGCGGCAAAGGACACCAATGATAGGCAAATTGACAGGAACGCTGCTGGAAAAAAACCCGCCCGAGGTGCTGGTGGACTGCGGCGGCGTGGGCTACGAGGTGCAGGTGCCCATGAGCACCTTCTACAACCTGCCCGCCAGTGGGGCCAAGGTCAGCCTGCTGACGCACTTCGTGGTGCGCGAGGATGCGCAGCTTCTGTACGGCTTTGGCACGCACAGCGAGCGCCAGGCGTTCCGTGAGCTGATCAAGATCACCGGCATCGGCCCGCGCATGGCGCTGTCGGTGCTCAGCGGCATGAGCGTGGAGGACCTGGCCCAGGCCGTGACGCTGCAGGAGGTGGGCCGCCTGGTCAAGGTGCCGGGCATCGGCAAGAAGACGGCCGAGCGCCTGCTGCTGGAGCTCAAGGGCAAGATCGGCGCCGATACGGGCGCGCAGTCGCTGTTCGTGAACAACGATCAGAACGACATCGTGCAGGCGCTGATGGCGCTGGGCTATTCCGACAAGGATGCGGCCGCCGCGCTCAAGAAGCTGCCACCCGACGTGGGCGTGACCGAAGGCATCAAGCTGGCGCTGAAGGCGCTGGCCAAGTGAGCGGCACATGAGCATCCATACCGACGATTTCGGGCAGGGCGGTTTCGCGCCCGACAAGGCCCCGGAAAAGCCGCGCATGATCTCGGCAGCGCCGGTCTCGCGCGGGGAAGAGGCCATGGAGCGCGCGCTGCGCCCCAAGCTGCTGCAGGAGTACGTGGGCCAGGCCAAGGCGCGCGAGCAGCTGGAGATCTTCATCGGCGCGGCCCGAAAGCGCAACGAGGCGCTGGACCATGTGCTGCTGTTCGGCCCGCCGGGCCTGGGCAAGACCACGCTGTCGCACATCATCGCGGCCGAGCTGGGCGTGAATCTGCGCCAGACCAGCGGCCCCGTGCTGGAAAAGCCCAAGGACCTGGCGGCGCTGCTGACCAACCTCGAAGCCAACGATGTGCTGTTCATCGACGAGATCCACCGCCTGTCGCCCGTGGTCGAGGAAATCCTCTACCCGGCGCTGGAGGACTACCAGATCGACATCATGATCGGCGAGGGGCCGGCGGCGCGCTCCATCAAGCTGGACCTGCAGCCGTTCACGCTGGTGGGCGCGACCACGCGCGCGGGCATGCTGACCAACCCGCTGCGCGACCGCTTCGGCATCGTGGCGCGGCTGGAGTTCTATACGGCCGAGGAGCTGGCGCGCATCGTGCGGCGCAGTGCAGGCCTGTTGAACGCGCCCATCGATGACGAGGGCGCCTTCGAGATCGCGCGCCGCTCGCGCGGCACGCCACGCATTGCCAACCGCCTGCTGCGCCGCGTGCGCGACTATGCCGATGTGCGCGGCGACGGCAGCATCACGCGCGAGCTGGCCGACCGTGCGCTGGCCATGCTCGATGTCGATCCCCAGGGCTTCGACATCATGGACCGCAAGCTGCTGGAGGCCGTGGTGCACCGCTTCGACGGCGGCCCCGTGGGCCTGGACAACATCGCGGCCAGCATCGGCGAGGAGGCGGGCACCATCGAGGATGTGATCGAGCCCTATCTGATCCAGCAGGGCTTTTTGCAGCGCACGCCGCGCGGGCGCATGGCGACCCAGGCGGCGTACCGCCATCTCGGGTTGCCGGTGCCGGGCGACGACGCCAGCTGACGCAGGCTCACTCCTCCGTGCCGGCGTTCCAGAAGGCCTGCAGCACGCCGGGCAGGGCCTCGATGGCGGCGATCACGCGGTCGAGCTCGTCGGAGTCCACCGAGGTGGCGTAGAGCATGGCCTCGATCTCCGTGTCCTGCGGGCCGAAGGCGTGGGTTTCCACGCCGCGCACGGGGTAGCTGGCGTTCTCCAGCAGCTCCAGCATCTGCTCGCGCACATCGCCCTGGGCGCCGCGGTGGCAGATGGCGTATACGTAGTAGGTCGACTCCGTGGATTCGTCATCCACCGGGCGGCGGTTGATGCGGTTGACCACGGGGCGCAGCAAGGTGTTGCTGGCCAGCACGAACAGCGTGGCCAGGCCGGCCTCGGCCACCAGGCTGGCGCCCGCGCAGGCGCCCACGGCGGCCGAGCCCCACAGCGTGGCCGCCGTGTTCAGCCCGGTGATGTTGGCCCCTTCCTTCATGATGGCGCCCGCGCCCAGGAAGCCCACGCCCGAGACCACGTAGGCCACCACGCGCGTGGCGCCCTCGGCCCCGCCCAGGCGCACGGCCAGGTCCACGAAGACGGCCGCCCCCACGGCGACCAGGGTGTTGGTGCGCAGCCCCGCCGTGCGCTGGCGCACCTGGCGCTCCAGGCCGATGAGGGCGCCGAACACGAAGGCCGTGGTCAGGCTGACGAAGGTGTCCAGCATGGCGCCGGGGTTGAGGTTCTGCAGGGCCTGCATGGGGTTCCGGGCTTTCCTGGTGAATGGGTTGAAGGGTGCGTCACTGCCAGCCGTAGCGGCGGATGTAGACGCGCTTGAGCAGCGTGGCCAGGCAAGCGTAGCCCAGCAATATGGCAATCATCCACGGGAAGTAGGCCGCCGGCAGCGCCTGCAGCTTGAAGTAGCCGGCCAGCGGCCCCATCGGCAGGAAGATGCCGGCCGCCATCACGGCCGCCGTGGCCAGCAGCAGCGGCCAGGACGGGCGGCTTTGCAGGAAGGGGATCTTGGGCGTGCGGATCATGTGCACGATCAGCGTCTGCGTGAGCAGCCCGATGACGAACCAGCCCGACTGGAACAGCGTCTGCTGCTCGGGCGTGTTGGCCGCGAAGACGAACCACATCAGCGCGAAGGTCAGGATGTCGAACAGCGAGCTGATGGGCCCGAAGAACACCATGAAGCGGCCCAGGTCGGCCGGGTTCCAGCGCAGCGGCTGGCGCACCAGTTCGTCGTCCACGTTGTCGAAGGGGATGGCGATCTGCGAGAGGTCGTACAGCAGGTTCTGCACCAGCAGGTGCAGCGGCAGCATGGGCAGGAAGGGGATGAAGGCCGAGGCCACCATCACCGAGAACACGTTGCCGAAGTTGGAGCTGGCCGTCATGCGGATGTACTTCAGCATGTTGCTGAAGGTGCGCCGGCCCTCGATCACGCCCTGCTCCAGCACCATCAGGCTTTTTTCCAGCAGGATGATGTCGGCCGCTTCCTTGGCGATGTCCACGGCGCTGTCCACGCTGATGCCGATGTCGGCCGCGCGCAGGGCCGGGGCGTCGTTGATGCCGTCGCCCATGAAGCCGGTGATGTGGCCGTTGGCGCGCAGCGCATGCACGATGCGCTCCTTGTGCAGCGGCGTGAGCCGGGCGAACAGCTGGTGCCGTTCCACGGTCTGGCGCAGCATCTCGTCGTTCATGTGCTCGATCTGCGTGCCCAGGACGATGTGGTCTGCGGGCAGCCCCACATCACGGCAGACCTTGGCGGCCACCAGTTCGTTGTCGCCGGTCAGCAGCTTGACGGCCACGCCGTGCGCGGCCAGGGCGGCCAGCGCCTCGGCCGTGGTTTCCTTCGGTGGGTCCAGGAAGGCGATGTAGCCGATCAGGGTCAGCTCCGACTCGTCGGCCACGCCGTAGTCGCTCTTGTGCGGCGGCACTTCCTTCATGGCCACGGCGACCACGCGCAGGCCCTCGCGGTTGAGTTCGCGCGTCACGCGGCGCACGCGGGCCAGCTGCTCCTCGTCCAGCGGGCGCGTGCCGTCGCCTTCGCGAAGCCGGGTGCAGGCGCCCAGGATCTCCTCGACCGCGCCCTTGCAGATCAGCTCGTGGTGGTGGTTGCGTTCGGCCACCACCACGGACATGCGGCGGCGCTCGAAGTCGAAGGGGATCTCATCGACCTTGCGGTAGTCCTCGGCCAGGCGCATCTGGGTGTGCAGCTCCACGTGTTCCAGCACGGCATGGTCGAGCAGGTTCTTCAGGCCCGTCTGGTAGTGGCTGTTGAGGTAGGCGAAGCGCAGCGTCTCGTCGCAGGGCTGGCCAAAGGCGTCGGTGTGCCGCTCCAGCACGATGCGGTCCTGGGTCAGCGTGCCGGTCTTGTCGGTGCACAGCACGTCCATGGCGCCGAAGTTCTGGATGGCGTCCAGCCGCTTGACCACGACCTTGCGGCGCGACAGCACCACGGCGCCCTTGGCCAGGGTGGAGGTCACGATCATGGGCAGCATCTCGGGCGTCAGGCCCACGGCCACGGACAGCGCGAACAGGAAGGCCTCGGCCCAGTCGCCCTTGGTGTAGCCGTTGATGAACAGCACCACGGGCACCATCACCGCCGCAAAGCGGATCAGCAGCCAGCTGACGCTGTTGACCCCGGTCTCGAAGGCCGTGGGCGCGCGGTCGTTGGAGGTCACCCGCGTGGCAATGGTGCCGAAATAGCTGCGGTTGCCCGTGGCCAGCACCACGGCCAGCGCCGTGCCCGAGACCACGTTGGTGCCCATGAACAGCAGGTTGCTGGCGTCCAGCACGCCGGTGCCATTCGATGCACTGGCGTCGGCGCGCTTTTCCACGGGCAGGGATTCGCCGGTCATGGCGGACTGGCTCACGAACAGGTCCTTGGCGCTGAGCACGCGGCAGTCGGCAGGAATCATGTCCCCGGCCGACAGCACCACGAAATCGCCGGGCACGACCTCGCGCAGCGGCACCTCGTAGCGGCGCGCCTGCTGGCCGAAGCCGCTGTGCGGGGCGTCTGCGGAGTCGGCATCTGCCGGCGCCGTGGGGCCGCCATTGCGGCGCAGCACCGTGGCCGTGCTGCTGACCATGGCCTTGAGTCGTGCGGCGGCGCGGTTGGAGCGGCCTTCCTGCACAAAGCGCAGCAGCGTGGACAGCAGCACCATGGAGGCGATGACGACCGTGGCCTTCATGTCCTCCGTGGCGTAGGAGACCACGGCCAGCAGCGTCAGCAGCAGGTTGAAGGGATTGCGGTAGCAGTACCACAGGTGCAGCCAGCCGGGCAGCGGCTTTTCGTGCTCGACCTCGTTGGGGCCCAGACGCGTGAGCGCGGCGCGGGCCTGCTCGCGGGTCAGGCCGTCCTCGCTGGAGCCGGTGCGCGCCAGCACGGCGGCAATGTCATCGCGCGAGGCGCGCAGCAGCTCGCGCGTGAGGGTCGGCGATACCGAGCGCGAGTGGTGCACGGCCGTGCCCGAGGGCAGGGCATTGCGCCGGAACAGCCCCAGGGCATGGCGGCTGCGCAGAAACGCCTGGAACAGGTGCTTGAGGCTTTTCATGGTGACCTCCCTGGCGGCTCAGGCCTGGCTCGAACGAAGGGTGGCGCGCAGCCAGTGCCAGTTGCGCTGGCAGGCGCACAGCAGGCGGCGGCGCAGCGGCGGGCGGGTCACGGTGGCCGACTGCAGCCATTGGCGCCGCGCATGGGCAGGCAGGTGGCGGTAGACCTCGGCGCGCTCCTGCGCCGCCAGCAGGGACAGGACGTCGGCCTGCTGGCGCTGCGTGAGCGCCACGAGGGCGTGGGCGAAGAGATCGGGGCCGTGTTGCTGCAGCAGGGCGTGCAGTTGTCCGGTGTGGCGCGCCGCAATGGCGGCTTGCAGGGCCAGCTGCAGGGTGCTGGCGCGGGAGGTGTGGCTGGCGCTTGTGGCGGCCGGCGTGGCTGCGGGCAGGGTGCGCAGCGCGGTGATGACGTGTTGCATGGCGGGCTTCTTTCGTTGCGGCCGAAAGAAGCCCGGCACCTATCCGTCAATGGACGTGCGCGGGTCTCCCGGCCGGGGCCTTGGGATGGGGCGGAAGGGCCGCAGGCATGTGCGGCCGGACCGTGTCGGAGGGGTCAGGGCAAGATCGACTCGGATCGGGGTCCATGGGGGAGCTCCTTTCTGACGAGGGGACGGACAAAGGCGCGGCGCGTTCAGCGTGGCTGCAGGCTCAGAAAGCTGCGGATGCGGTGCGTGGGCCAGTGGGTCTGCAGGTCCAGGTGCATGGCGTGCTCCATGGCCGAAGGGGCCTGGGCTTGCATCTGTGCCTGTGCCTTGGCCTGCATTGCTGCCTGGGAGGCAGCCACGCGCGTGCCGGTGGCGCCGGGGCAGGGCGCGGCAGTGGCAGGCTGCAGGCGTTGCATTGCGGGGCGGACGAACGGTGTGGACATGGCTTTCTCCTTGGCGAACCAGGAAGACCGCCGTAGGCAGGGCCGTCAAGCAGCGTGGGCCGGGCGCTGCTCGATAGCAGCCACACGGGCACGCGGTCAGTGATCAACAGCCATTGGAATCTTCGGTGCAGGAGCGGCGTGCCTGATGCAGGCAAGCGCCACTGCAGCGCCGGGCGGCGCGAAGAGCCAAGGGGAAACGCAGCAATGGATGGAAGCCGACCGACATGGCCGCTCCCATCACAGGAGTCGGTCAGTCAGCCAGCAGCGAAGCCATTGCGGCGCGCTGTTTGTCACTGGTTGAACTGGCACTGTCCACGGAGGACTCCTGAAAATGCGATCCCTCGATTGTGCCTTGCGAGCTGCTTCGGGTCAACCCTGATGTCGATGCGCCACGGGCCAGCCAGCCCTGCACGATCAGCAGTTGCGCCGCGTAGTAGGTGGACAGCACGCCGGCTTGCGCACCGTCGAAGGGCTGCACAAATCGGTTGATGGCCAGCAGCGAGTCGCTGGCCATGAAGAAGCAGGCACCCATGGCCACCTGCCAGGCCGCCTTGCCGCCCAGATGCCGCGCGCGGCCCAGGGCCTGGGCCGCCATCAGCGCAATGACCAGCACATAGGCGGCCACGGGCAGGCGCAGCGCGGCGGGCAGGCCGCCCTGCCAGAGCACGGCATACATGCCCGCGCCCAGGGCCAGCGTGGCGGCCAGCGAGGGCCGGTGCGCAAACCAGGGTGCGTCCTGGCGCAGCAGCACGATATAGGCCAGGTGGGCCAGCAGGAAGCTGGCCAGGCCCGGGATGAACAGATCAGGCAGCATCAGGAACACGTCGCCCGCCAGGGATGCCGCCAGTGCCGCGGCCAGCCAGCAGGCGCCGCGCGCGGGTTTCGCCAGTGCCGAGAAGGCCGTGCTGCCGCGCCACAGCTGCATGACGGCGATCAGCGCAAAGACCATGGTCAGCGGCTTGAACAGCCAGTGCCAGTGCAGCATGTCCAGCGCGGCGGTGGCGGTGGCCAGTGCGCCGGCCTCGATGGCCAGTGCCAGCCACAGGCTGATGCGCCCCTGCATGGCTGCGCCCAGCGCCCATTGGCAGGCCAGCAGCACGGCAAACCACAGTGCATTGCGGGCCGTCGAGGACTGGTCGGCATGCCAGAGAAACAGCGACACCCCGGCGATCAGCGCCACGAACTGCAGTCCCGCAAACCAGCGCAGGCCGCGCTCCATCCCCGGTGCGTAGAGCACGCGGTGCGCGTCCAGGTCGAAGGCCGGCCTGGGAAAGCGCTGCGCCACATCGGCAGGGCGCCATCCGGGCGGCTTGAGCCAGACGCGCAGCTTGTCGCTCCAGCGCCGCGCATGCCAGCTGTCATGGATGAGTTGCCGGTACACCACGGCGTTGGCCCACAGCGGATCCCAGCTTTGCAGCAGGCCGCGCGTGCCGTAGACACAGGGCTCGCTGTCGTCTTCGGGCTTGAAGGTGCCGAACATACGGTCCCAGACGATGAGGATGCCGCCGTAGTTCCTGTCCAGGTAGCAGTCATTGACGGCGTGGTGCACGCGGTGGTTGCTGGGCGCACAGAACCAGCGGTCGAACCAGCCCAGGCGCCGCACCTGCTCGGTATGGACCCAGAACTGGTAGAGCAGATCGATCAGGCCCACGATGGCAAACACCAGCGGCGGCACGCCGGCCAGCGCCATGGGCAGGTAGAACAGCCAGCCCAGCAGCGCGCCCGAGCTGGTCTGGCGCAGCGCCGTCGACAGGTTGTAGTCCTGGCTCTGGTGGTGCACGGCGTGGGCTGCCCACAGCACGGCCACCTCATGGCCCATGCGGTGCAGCCAGTAGTAGCAGAAGTCATAGAGCAGCAGGGCCAGCAGCCAGCCGGGAATGCTGGTCCAGAAGGCATCGTTGCGCCACAGCGCCACATGATCGAAGGCCAGTGTGTACAGACCTATGCGCAGCAGCTGGGTGAAGACGGCGCTGGTCTGGCTGAGCATGCCCAGGCTGATGGAGCTGACGGCATCGGCCAGCCGGTAGGCATTGCGCCCGCGCCACAGGCTCACCCCCCATTCCAGCGCGATCAGCAGCAAAAAGGCCGGCGTGGCGAAGACGATGATTTGGCTGGGTGAAGGCATCATGGCCTGCCAATTCTGGACAGGGCCGTTGTGCGGCGCCTTAGGCGTGAACCCTAGGACACGGAATCACAAGGGTTGAAACGGATTGCAATAAATGGGGCTTCATGGCAAGCGCATGGCAGGAAAATTGCGCCCTATGGCAGAATCGCCCGCTTTCCACGCGCTGGACGTGCTTGCCCTGCAGGCCATTGCCAGCCCGCACCGCCTTTGCCGGCATGCGCCTTGCATGCCCAAGCCCCATGCCCTTGTCCCGCCGCTCCCTGCTATCGGCTGCCGCCTCACTGGCTGCGGCCCTTGCCGCTGCACCCGCCGCCCATGCCGCGCCGGGCGCGGGCAAGCCCTGGCCGGCAGCCGGGCCCATCACCCTGATCGTGCCCTTTGGCGCAGGCAGCGATGTGGACGCCACGGCGCGGCTGATCGCCGAAAAGCTGGGTGCGCGGCTGCACCAGTCGGTGGTGGTGGACAACGTGCCGGCCTCGGGCGGCGTGCTGGGCGTGAGCAAGGTGGCGCGCTCGCACGCCGATGGCTATACGCTGCTGCTGGGCTTTGACGGGCCGGTGAGCATTGCGCAACTGGTGAACTCCTCCGTGCGCTATGACGCCGAGCGAGATCTGGCGCCCGTGGGTCTGGTCACCGCGGCGCCCATGGTGATCGTGGCCCGCCCGGGCCTGCCGGTGCACAACCTCAACGAGCTGATCAGCATGGCCCGCGCCCGGCCCGGCGCGCTGACCTATGCCACGCCGGGCGTGGGCACGGTGCTGCACCTGGCCATGGAGCGATTGCAGGAGCGCGCCCGCATCCGCCTGGTCCATGTGCCCTATCGCGGTGTGGCCCAGGTGACCAGCGAGGTCATGGGCGGCCAGGTCGATCTGGGCATTCTGATGACCACCGGCGCCACGCCGCTGGTGCAGCAGAAAAAGCTGGAAGGCGTGGGCGTGACCTCGGCACAGCGCATCGACGTGATTCCCGAGGTGATGAGCTTTGCGGAGGCGCCTGATCTCAAGGGCTTCGAGCTGGAAGCCTGGACCGGCCTGTTCGCACCCGCCCGCACACCCGAACCCGTGGTCAGCCGCCTGGCCGCCGAACTGGCCGAGGTGCTGAAGCTGCCCGAGGTGCGCAAGCGCCTGCAGGACAGTGGCGCCACGCCCGGCTCGGGCACGCCGGCCACGTTCGCCCAATTCCTGAAGAAGGAAAAGGCGAGCTACACGCAGATCGTCAAGTCCGCCAATATCCAGGTGGAATAGGCCGCGCTGACGGTCACCGGGTCACCGCTTTTTTCCATTGAATGAAGACAGGGCCGGCGAAATCGGCGGAATTGTCGGCAGTCGCCTTTGTGCGCCGAGTGCCACGTATTGGTGTGTGAAATCTGTTACCCTCCGCTTACATTTTTAAGGGGGCGGTGTGGGGGTGGAGAAAATCATGCGCCGGGCCATGGCATGGCTCTGGCTTTTTGCGCTTGCAGCGTCGGGCGCTGCAATGGCCGAGGACCGGCCCAATGTCACTTTTGCGGGAGTCGCCTATTCGGGCGACGCCAGTTCGCAGCAGCAGCGATTCCCTTATTCAAAGCAGTATGAGAGCCGCCTGAAGGCCGCCGGGCACAGTCCCTATGCGCGGGTACTGGCATTCGTGCAGCAGGCGCCTGCACAGCATCTGCAGATATCCACCAATCCCATCGATGAGCTCAAGGGGCGCGACCAGGCCCTGGTGGTTTCTCTGGTGCTCAATTCCGAGACGGTCTCCGTGGAAAGCTTTGGCGGCGTGCGCAAGCTGTTCATCCTGATTCGTGGACAGGCCCTGTTTTTCGATTTCAAGTCCATGACGGCGGTGCGTTCGTATCCGCTCAGCTTTGCCTTCATCGACAACCTGCGCCACGAGCCGTCGCAAGAGGAAATCATGGAGCGCGTGACCAAGGTATACGAAGGCGCGGGAGGCAAGCCCGGCATCTTCGGCCGTTTTGCCCAGGTGCTGGCCACGGCCACCGTGCCCTCGCAGACTCCGCGTTTCCTGCAGGTCACCGATATCCAGATTCCCGCCGCCATGGCCGAGATGCTGCCCGGCTATCTGCAGGACCCGCAGGTGCACAAGACCTGGGCCGCCGATATCGTGGGCGAGGCCATTTCCAGCCGCATTGGTGTGCCCATCATTCCTTTTGCCATGGGCTATGCCGTGGGCAATGTGATGCGCATGCAGGTGCTTGACGGAGAGGTCTACACGCTGCAACTGCCCAGTGCCGATTACGCCATCAGCGTCGATTTCAAGGGATTCAAGAAGCTCAAGTTCAAGGAGTCCAGCGCCGGCACCAGCTATGTCTACGGCACCTTTGCCGATATGCGCATCCAGGAACCCAATGGGCCGGTGTTTCTCGGCGCCTCGCTGAAGAACGCGGAAGTGAAGGTGGTGCCTTCCACGCAAACCCATGTCGATGATTTTCCGGCGTTCTATGACTCGCTCAACGGCCTTTTCGTGAAGCTGGCCGAGACGGTGGCGGCTGGACGGGGCAATGACTGGCTCAAGTCGGCTGCTGCCGAGAGCGACATCGAAGCGCAAATTGTCAAAACAAAAGACCTGATGAATCTATGCAAGTAATCCAGAAAATCCTCCTGTGCCTTTCCATGGCGCTGTTCGCGGCCGGTGCGGGCGCGCAGGTGCAGCAGGCACGCGGCAAGGCCTCGGTCAGCTACCAGGATTCAAAGGTCAGCCCGCAGGACAAGGAGCGTGCGCTGATGGCGGCCCAGCTCAAGGCCGTGGAGTTCTACTACGCCGAAGCCGGCCAGTCGGAGGCCGAGAATTTCGACGCCGTGCGCGACAAGATCCTGGCCAACCCCGATCGCTACATCCTTGAGCACACCGTGCTCAGCGAAGAGGACAACGCCGACAGAAAGCAGTACACGGTCTCCGTGCGCGTGGCGCTGAACGTGGCCAATCTGCGCAATGCCGTCAAGGCCAACTCGGCCGTGGCCAGGGGCGGTCCCGCAGGCCGGTCGCCGCTGGCCTTCATGTTCGTCTCGCGCCAGGTGGCTACGACCAAGTCCTTCGATGACCGCGTCTACAAGCGCGTGGACGAGACCGAGGACGTCAAGGCCCAGGTCAGCGCTTCCGAAAAGGGCAGCGAGGGTGAATCCATCCGTGGCGGACGCATCAGCACGAATGCCTCCACGGCGACCTCGGGCACCGCCTCGGTCAAGAGCAGCCGCACTTCCGAGACCGGCGGCAGCACGACGCGCCGCTCGGCCGAGTCCACCTGGCGCGTGATCCCCAGCGCCAACCTGTCCCAGGTCTTTTCCTCCAACTTCGCCAAGGCCGGCTTCAAGGTGTCAGAGGCTGCCATGGTGGAGCCCTACACGGGCGGCCACTTCAAGGTCGCGGCCGTGGAGAACGACTACAAGAGCGGCATGGACCTGCAGCCCTCGACGCTGGCGGCCATGGTGGCCGGCATGCGCACGGCACAGATTCCCTACATCGCCCTGGGCACGCTGGATGTGGGCATGGGCGAGCCCGACCCCCAGACCGGCCTGATGCGCGTGAGCGTGACGGTCAACGCCAAGATCCTGGACATCGCCCAGACCATTCCCGACACGATTGCCGCCGTCGGCCCCGTGCTGTACGCGGGCATGGGCCCGTCCGAGGATGAGGCGCGCAACAACGCGCTGAAGCTGGCCGCCAACAACGCGGCCCGCGATCTCACCAGCCAGGTCACCAATCTGGGCCTGCGCTGAGCGCTGCGGCTTCCAAGGTCCGGCTGCCATGCAGCCGGACCTTTTTTCCGTTCTTTCGCTTTCCACGTTTTCCACGCCTACCTCGTTTTTATCTTCGCCGTCCGCGTTCACGGACTGCTGCAACCCGAGTCCATCTCCATGAAAAAGCTCTTCACCACCGTCGCCGTTGCCGCCGCCATGGCCAGCCCCGCCCTGACACAGGCCCAGTTCTCCATGCCCTCCATCCCGGGTGTCGGCAAGCTCATGGGCGGCAGCGGCTCTGCCGACGTGGCCGGCCAGGGCGACGCCCTGGTGCGCAGCTATGTGGGCGCCAGTAAGGAGGTGCTCAGCGCCAATGCCAAGATGGCCACGGCCCTGGGCCTGAAGGAGCAGGCCGCCAGCGCCGCCAGCACGGCGGACAGCCTGGGCGATGGCGCGACCATCGGCGCGCTGGGCGATGGCAACAAGGTGGTCTCGGACACCAGCGGCGCGATTGCCGAGTCCATGGCGAAGAAGCCCGTGCTCGATGCCGCGTCCAAGGCCACCTTCGCCGAGGGGCTGGTGCACCTGGTCAACGGCAGCGTGAAGTACGCCGGCATGGGCAAGGATGTATCGGTCATGGGCAAGAGCCTGCAAAGCGCCAACCCCATGCAGCTGACCAAGCTCACCTCCGCGGCCTGGGTGGTGTCCAAGTTCCCCGGCTCGGCCTCCGACCTGTTCAGCACCGTGCAGACGGCCATTGCCTTCGCGCGGGCCAACGACATCGAGGTGCCGGCCAATGCGGCTGACGCCACGGCCGCGCTGGGCACGCTCAAGCTGTGATCCGGTACAGGCAAGGAGCACCTTCTATGCGTATCCGCATCATTGCGGCCGTCGTGGCTGCCTGCGCCGCCATGTCCGGCTGTGGCGACAAGCCATCCGAGCAGCCCAGGACCGACGCGCCTGAACAACCCCAAAGCGTCGCCCCGCCCGTGCCCGACGTGGGCAAGCTGGAGACCGTCGAGGTCCAGGTCATCGGCCTGGGCCAGTCCCCTGGCGAAGCCATGGCGCAGGCGCTGCAGATGGCGCTGCTGCAGGTCAATGGCGCCGTGATCCAGTCCGCCTCGGTCACGGCCAAGTACGGCCTCGACGTGGCGCTGGGGCAGGACGCCGCCTCGCTGCGCGCCAGCGCCTTCGCCGAGGTGGTCAAGCAAAAGTCCGGTGGCGTCATCCAGTCGGTCCAGGTGGTGGATCTGGAGGAACCCAAGCCCTGGGCCAAGCGCTACAAGTACACCATCAAGGCCAACATTTCCAAGTTCAAGCCTTCGGCCGAGATGCAGAAGATCAAGGTCGTTGTGGGGCCGGTGCGCTTCGAGCAGGCCTCGCTGCCCATGGGCGACCGCAGCGTTTCCGCCGCCGAGGTGGGTGCAACGCTGAGGCAACGCATCAGCGACGCCCTGGTGCAGACAGGCCGCTTTGCCGTGCTGGACCGCGAATTCAGCCCCGAGATCGAGCAGGAACTGGCCATCATCGCCACGGGCCAGGCGCCCAGCGCCGAGCTGGCCAAGCTGTCCCAGGCTGCCAGCGCCGATCTGGTGTGGAGCGCCCGCGTCAGCAGCTTTGCCTACAACCGCCATGCCCGCCAGCTCAAGACCAGTGACCGCCAACTGGTGAGCTACTCGGGCGGCTGGGCCCTGTCGCAGAAGCTGGTGAACGTGGCCACGCGCCAGGTCACGGCCTCGGATTCGCTGCGCGGCTCCGTCCCTTCCATGGCTCCGACCACGCTGGGCGCGGGCGTGGATGGCAACAAGGTCATGACCGACATGAGCGATGCGCTGGTCGCCGGCGTGGTCAGCTCCATCCTGCAGCGCACCTTTCCGCTGACCGTGGTCGCCCGCGATGGCGAAAGCGTGGTGCTGAGCCAGGGCGGCCAGGCCGTGAAGGAGGGCGCGCGCTACCAGGTGGTGGCCATGGGCAAGGAGATGAAGGACCCGCAGACAGGGCAAAGCCTGGGGCGCCTGGAGTCACCGTGCTGCGAACTGGTGGTCGATCGCGTGACCCCCAACCTCTCCTATGGCCACCTGGAGAATATGCGTGGCGGCATGGAAGACCTGCCACCGGGCGGGCTGCAGGTGCGTGAGGTGCTGAAGGCATCCGCCGCGCCCGTGCTGGCTGCACAGGCTGCATCAGGTGATATGGCCGCGGCCGCTGAGCCCCAGGCCGCACCGGCACGTGCTGCACAACCGCCCGCAGCACGCCGCGCGGCATCGCCCGCCAAGGAGGCCGATGCCCCGGTCGGCAAGAAGGACGACGACAACTGGTAAGCGACAAGCGGCGGGAAGGCGCGCAGCGGCGCCCTTCCCCGTGCGGGTGCTTAGCTGAAAACCTCGTCGCGCGCACCGCCTTCCAGGTGCTGCACATCGCCCCAGCCGACCAGGCCCAGGCCCTGGGGCGTCCACAGCAGGCGGTTGATGGCCGCATTGCCCAGCGCCCAGGTGCGGGGCGCCTGCACTTCCTGGTGCGTGGCCAGGCGGTAGAGCACATCCATCACGCCGCCATGCGCCACGATCACGATCTGCTCGCCGGGATGGCCACTGGCCAGCCGGTTCACCGTGGCCGAGATGCGGTCGCGCAGCATCAGCAGCGACTCGCCACCGCCTGCGGGCACGAACTCGGGATCGCGCTTGCGCCAGCGCAGCGCATCCTCCGGGTGGGACGCCTCGATATCGTTGAAGGTCTGGCCCTCGAAGCTGCCGAAGCAGCGCTCGCGCAGGCCCTTGTCGGCCGTCAGCGTCGCCCCCGTGCTTGCGGCCACGGCCTCGGCCGTGACATAGGCACGCAGAAGGTCGCTGCTGTAGATGGCGGCTACCGGCTCACCCGCCAGGGCCTTGCCGGCCTGGGCGGCCTGCCAAAGTCCCATGTCGTTCAGAGGAATGTCCAGATGGCCCTGGATGCGGGCGTCCACATTCCAGGCGGTTTCTCCGTGGCGGATGGCAATGATGCGCGTGGCTTGCATGAGGGGCTGGCGTGGGGAAGCTGCAAAAAGAGCAGGCATTGTCCTGCAAGCTGCGGGAGCCTGCATGGCCCAGGTGCGCAGGCCAAGTGGATCCTTGGCATAGTCAACTAAAAGGCGAAACTGGCGCGCCCTAAACCCAGGGACACCGAGGAAGGGCCGCCCCGCACCGAGGGTGTCGTCCCCCTCAGGGGGAAGGCGCGCAGCGCCTCAGGGGGATCAAATAAGACTTTTTGCGTTGTTCAGCACGAAGTCGCAGGCCTTTTCCTTGAGGTCGCCCTTGAGCTTGTCGATGCTGAAGCTCTTGCCGTTGGAGCCGGTGACCAGGCCGCCCAGGCCGTTCTGGAATCCCGTGTCCTTGGGCTCTTCCTGCTTTTGCATGCCCAGCTTGCCCAGCAACTGGTCCTTGACCTGGGCCGCCTTGTCGGCATTGAGGTAGTTGTTCTTCATGCAGTAGGAGATGACGCCTGCCGCATTGCCGGCCGTGGCCGAGGGGCTCAGGCCCAGGGCGGACAGCGCACCCGCACCGCCCGCCCCCGCACCCAGCATGCCGCCGAGGCCGGAGCCAGCGCCTTCGCTGCTGGCGGCGGCCTTGTCACCGCCAAGGCCCGAGGCCTGGCGCAGCGAGTCGCCCAGGCCCGACGCCTGGGCAGGCAGGGCGCCCAGGCCCAGCATGGCGCACAGCAGTGCGCTGGCAATGGATGTCTTCATGGATGCTTCCTTTCCGCGGCAACCCGCAGGCTCGATACAGGGCCTGAAATTAGCACGCCGTGCGGCGCAGACATGTGCCCGATTGCAAACCTTTGCCAGAGTGGGCCGTGGCGGTCTTTCGCGTTTTCACTAGCTGTCAAAGCCGTTGGCCTGTCCATGATGGCCGCACGCCAATGGCGGGCCGCAGGCGGCGGGCTTGTTATTTGGAAATGGCTTTTAAGTATAAAAATCAATTCAACAAGCTGTAAAAGTTATTTACAGTGGGGCGCACCTATATGGCCCGCTTCTTGCGGCGCTAGGGCTGCTGCGTCGCATGACCGCCGCCCTTCCAATCAATCCACAGGGGAGCAGACAAATGATCATGAAGATTCTGGGCAGTTCTTTGCTGGCCGCAGGCCTGTTGACCTCGGCCGCGCTGGCCCAGGCCGAGACCGTGCGCTGGGCGCGCGGCTCCGATCCGACTTCGCTGGACCCGCATGCCTTCAACGTGGGCACCAATTTCGTGCTGCTGCACCAGATCTACGAAACCCTGGTCATCCGCTCGGCCGACGGCAAGCTGGTGCCCACGCTGGCCACCTCGTGGAAGATGACCTCCGACCCGTCGGTCTGGGAGTTCAAGCTGCGTCCCAACGTCAAGTTCCATGACGGCACGCCGTTCACGGCGCGCGACGTGGTCTTCTCGCTGAACCGCGCCAAGGGCGAGAACGCCCAGGTCAAGTCCCTGCTGTCCTCGATGGAGGAGGCCAAGGCCGTGGACGATCTCACGGTGCAGGTGAAGACCAAGGGCCCGAACCTGATCTTCCCCGACAACCTGACCAACCTCTTCATCATGAGCGAGAAGTGGTCCAAGGCCAACGGCGCCGAGACCACGCAGGACACGGCCAGCAAGACCGAGAACGGCGCCACGCGCGCGGCCAACGGCACGGGCGCCTACGTGCTGGCCAGCCGCGAGGTCGATTCGAGGACGGTGATGAAGCTCAACCCCGACTACTGGGGCAAGGGCCAGTTCCCGCTGCAGGTGACCGAGCTGATCTACCTGCCCATCAAGTCCCCGGCCACGCGCGTGGCGGCCCTGCTGTCGGGCGAGGTGGACTTCGCCCAGGACATTCCCGCACAGGACGTGGCGCGCCTGAAGCAGGACAAGCGCCTGCGCATCAATGAAGGCCCCGAGAACCGCTCCATCTTCCTGGGCCTGAACGTGGGTGCGGCCGAGCTCAAGAGCAGCAACGTCAAGGGCAAGAATCCGCTGGCCGATCCCAAGGTGCGCCAGGCCATCGAGCTGGCCATCGACCGCGATGCGATCAAGCGCTCGGTGATGCGCGGCCTGTCGATTCCCACGGGCGTGATCGCGCCGTCGTTCGTCAATGGCTATGACAAGGCCTTCGCGGCCTATCCCAAGGCGGATGCCGCCAAGGCCAAGCAGCTGCTGGCCGAGGCGGGCTACCCCAACGGCTTCACCATCACGCTGAACACGCCCAATGACCGCTATGTGAATGACGAGGCCATTGCCACGGCGGTGGCGGGCTTCCTGGGCCGCATCGGCATCAAGACCGAAGTCTCGGCCCGGCCGATCGCCATGCACAGCGTGTCGCTCACCAAGGCGGACAGCGACTTCTACCTGTACGGCTGGGGCGTGCCCACCTATGACTCGGCCTACATCTTCGACTTCCTGGTGCACACGCGCGGCAAGGACAGCCGTGGCGCGCAGAACGCGACGCACTACAGCAATGCCGATGTGGATGCCAAGATCCTGTCCCTGTCCTCGGAGAGCGACAAGGCAAAGCGCGATGCCACCATCAAGAGCATCTGGGAGACCGTGCAAAAGGAGCGCTTCTACATTGCGCTGCATGACCAGGTGATCCACTTCGCGTCCGTGCCCCGGATCAATGTGCCCGTGCACCCGGACAACGCGCTGCACTTCAAGTTCGTCAAGTTCGAGAAGAAGTAAGCACCGATGCTGGTCCATCTGCTGCGCCGGCTGGGCCAGTCCGCCCTGGTCCTGCTGGCCGTTTCCTTTGTCTCGTTCATGGTGTTCCGCCATATCGGCGATCCCACGATCAGCCTGCTGGGCGAGGACGCGACGGTTGCCGAGCGCGAGGCGCTGACGGAAAGCCTGGGCTTCAACAAGCCCGTGCCGCTGCAGTACCTGGGCTACGTGGGCAAGGTGCTGCAGGGCGACCTGGGCATCTCCTACCGGCTCAAGCGCCCCGTGACCGAGATCATTGCCGAGCGCCTGCCCGCCACGCTGGAGCTGGCGATGACGGCGGCGCTGTTCGCCCTGGTCATCGGCGTGGCGCTGGGCGTGTACACGGCCATACGGCGCGAGGGCTGGCTGAGCCGCTCGATCATGACGGTGTCGCTGGTGGGCGTGTCCCTGCCCACCTTCCTGATCGGCATCGCCCTGATCTACCTGTTCGCCGTGGAGCTGCGCTGGCTGCCGTCCTTCGGGCGCGGCGAGACGGTGAAGCTGGGCGGCTGGGAGACCGGGCTGCTGACGGCTTCGGGCTGGTCGGCGCTGATCCTGCCGGCCATCACGCTGGGCTTCTACAACATGACGCTGATCATGCGCCTGGTGCGCGCCGAGATGCTGGAGGTGCTGCGCGCCGACTACATGCGTTTCGGCCGCGCGCGCGGGCTGCGCGAGCGCGACCTGTACTTCGGCCATGCGCTGCGCAATACCCTGATTCCCGTGATCACCATCGCGGGCCTGCAGATCGGCTCGCTGATCGCCTTTGCCATCGTCACCGAGACCGTGTTCCAGTGGCCCGGCGTGGGCCTGCTGTTCATCTCCTCCATCCAGGGCGTGGACGTGCCGCTGATCGCCGCCTACCTGATGTTCATCGCGCTGCTGTACGTGGGCATCAACCTGCTCGTCGATTTCCTGTACGTGATCGTGGACCCCCGCTTGAGAAACCGATGACCGATTCCGCCAAACAAGCAATCCCTCCCACGGGCTGGCGCGCCAGCGACTCGCCGGTCAAGCGCGCCTTTGCACGCTCGCGCCTGGTGCAGGCGGCGGCGCTGGTGCTGGCGCTGATCTTGGCGGCCACGCTGCTGTCGCCCTGGCTGGCCTGGCAGAACCCCTTCGATCCGGCCAATCTGGACCTGATGGATGCCTTCACGCCGCCGGGCCAGGCGGGCACCAGCGGCACGCTGTACGCGCTGGGCTCGGACGACCAGGGCCGCGATGTGTGGAGCGCCATTCTCTACGGGCTGCGCATGTCGGTGCTGGTGGGCGTGTCGGCCGTGGGGCTGTCCCTGCTGATCGGTGTGCCGCTGGGCCTGGTCTGCGGCTATGCGGGCGGCTGGTTCGACACGCTGATGATGCGCATCGCCGATGTGCAGCTGACCTTTCCCGTGATCCTGGTGGCGCTGCTGGTCTTCGGCATCGCACGCGGCCTGCTGCCCGAGGGCTACCGCGACGACATGGCGGTCTTCGTGATCATCGTGGCCATCGGCCTGTCCGACTGGGTGCAGTACGCACGCACCGTGCGCGGCGCGGTGATGGTGGAAAAGCACAAGGACTACGTGCTGGCGGCCCAGCTCATTGGCCGCAGCCGCGTGGCCATCCTGGTGCGCCACATCCTGCCCAACCTGCTGGCGCCCATCCTGGTCATCGCCACCATCAGCTTCGCGCATGCCATCGTGGCCGAGTCCACGCTGTCCTACCTGGGCGTGGGCCTGCCGCCCACCCAGCCTTCGCTGGGCACGCTGATCCGCATCGGCCAGGGCTTCCTGTTCTCCGGCGAGTGGTGGATATTGCTGTTCCCCTCGCTGGTGCTGCTGGCGCTGGCGCTGTCCGTCAACCTCGTCGGCGACTGGCTGCGCGACGCACTGAACCCCAAGCTGCAATGAGCACGACACAAGAATCCGGGCAGCCCCCTGCACAGCCTCCGGTGCTGAGCGTTCGCGGCCTGTCCGTCACCTTCGACACCTACAAGGGCCCCGTGCAGGTGCTGGATGATGTGTCCTTCGACATCGCGCCCGGCGAGATCCTGGGCGTGGTCGGCGAGTCGGGCGCGGGCAAGTCCATGACGGGCGCCGCCGTGATCGGCCTGATCGAGCCGCCGGGCCGCATCTCGGCCGGCACGGTGCAGTTGCGCGGCGAGCGCATCGACACGCTGCGCGGCGAGGACCTGCGGCGCATACGCGGCCGGCGCATAGGCTCCATCTTCCAGGACCCGCTGACCAGCCTGAACCCGGTCTATACCGTGGGCCGGCACCTGGTGGAGACCATCCGCACGCACCTGCCCGTCTCCGAGAAAGAGGCCGAGGCACGCGCGCTGGCCCTGCTCGAAGAGGTGGAGATCCCGCAGGCGCGCGAGCGCATGGCCCAGTATCCGCACCAATTCTCGGGCGGCATGCGCCAGCGCGTGGCCATCGCCCTGGCGCTGTGCGCCGAGCCCGAACTCATCATTGCCGACGAGCCCACCACGGCGCTGGACGTGTCCGTGCAGGCGCAGATCATTGCCCTGCTGCGCCGCGTGTGCAAGGAGCGCGGCGCGGCCGCCATGCTGATCACGCACGACATGGGCGTCATCGCCGAGACGGCCGACCGCGTCATGGTCATGTACCAGGGCCGCGTGCTGGAAACCGGCCCCGTGCGCCAGGTGCTGGACGCGCCGCAGCAGCCCTACACCCAGGTGCTGATGGGCGCCATTCCCAGCGTGCACCACCGCGTGCAGCGCCTGCCCGTGCCCGAGGTGGGCGGCGGCCCGGCCGCGCCCGCCGTGCCCTGGCAGCCCAGGGCCGGTGCGCAGGAGCCCGCGGCTGCCCTGCTGGAGGTCCGGGATCTGTGCAAGGAGTTCGACCTGTCCAGCGGCTGGCTGGCCCGGATGCTGGCGCGCGAGGACAAAAAGATCCTCAAGGCCGTGGACGGCGTCGGCTTTTCGATCCGCAGGGGCTCCACCTTCGGCCTGGTCGGCGAGTCCGGTTCGGGAAAATCCACGGTGGCGCGCATGGTGGCCGGGCTGACGCCGCCCACCAGCGGCACCGTGCTGTTCGACGGCGTGGACAAGTGGAGCCCGGCCGCCCAGACCGTGGCCATGCGCCGGCGCTTCCAGATGATCTTCCAGGACCCGTATGCCAGCCTGAACCCGCGCTGGACCGTGCAGGAACTGATTGCCGAGCCCCTGCAGGTGCTAGCCCTCACGGCCGGCAAGGACGAGACGGCCGAGCGCGTGCAGGAGGCGCTGCGCCGCGTGCGCATGAAGCCCGACGATGCGCGCAAGTACCCGCACCAGTTCTCGGGCGGGCAGCGCCAGCGCATCGCCATCGCGCGCGCCCTGGCCAGCCGGCCCGAATTCATCATCTGCGACGAGCCCACCTCGGCGCTGGACGTCTCGGTCCAGGCCCAGGTGCTCAACCTCATGCGCGACCTGCAGGAGGAGTTCGGCCTGACCTATCTGCTGATCAGCCACAACCTGGCCGTGATCCGCCACATGTGCGACGACATCGGCGTCATGCAGCGTGGCCGCCTGGTCGAGGCCGGCGAGGCCGGCGCCGTGCTCGATGCGCCGCAGCATGCATACACGCGCGCGCTGATGGCTGCCGTGCCTGATATGGAGCATGTGCACTGAGGCGGGTGCACTGCCATGGCCTGGCGTTCAGGTCGCGGCAACGACCCGCACGTCGAACCGGACCTGAAGCCAGTTCTTGATGGCGGCAAAGATCGCGGCAAGATTGTCCATGCTGGGGTTGCCTTTCGGCGAAAGCATGCGGTGCAGGCTCTTGCTCGGCTTGTGCGTGAGGTCGGCCAGCGTCTCGAATCCCACCGTTGCGTTGACGAGATCGCGCAGGACGAGGCGTGCCGTTTCTGGCTCACCGCTCAGAAAAAGAGTGGCCGCCTCATCAAGCAGCGCCTGTGCGAAAGCAGGGTCGCGCTCAATGCGCTGAATGACCGTTTGTTTGAAATCGCGGGTGAGCGTCATGCCTTCGTTCCTTTTTTGGCATTGTCCGAGGGGCGTTGCCTCTTGCGAGCCTTGTATTCGCTGTGCAGGGCCACGGCTTCGTCGATGGCCTTCTGCTGGCCCTTTTTCGTGCTGCCCCCGAACAGGATGATCAATCTTTCCCCGTCCTTGGCGAGATAGATGCGGTAGCCCGGGCCCCAGTCGACCTTGTATTCGCCAATACCCCGGAACCATTCGATATTGGAGGTGTTGCCCAACTCCATGCGGGCCATGGCGACGGCCACCTTGGCGGCCGCCTGGCCATCCAGCCCGTTGAACCATGTCTGGTACGCGCTGCTGCCGTCTTCGCGGATGTACTCCTGGAGCTGGATTCGCATGGATTGGATGGTAACTTATGAGTTACCAACGCTGCAAGGCGCTGTCCACATGACCTACAGCGTTCTCATATCCCCAGGAACGAATGACAGCGATGGACCCAAAAAAGGCCTGCGGATGCGGGCCTTTGCTTTTGGGACGCGCGATGGCTTACCGGGCGGGTGCTGGCGTTGCCGGTGCGGCCTGGACTGCAGCGGGTGCCGACGGAGCCGGCGGCTGCGCCGGCGCGCCACCCTGCTGCACCGGACCGATGGTGGTGCGCACCACGCGCGAGCCCTTGGGCGGGTTGGGGAAGCCGGTGAGCGCAGCGTCGAACAGGATGCCGAAGATGGCCGGGTCATCGGTCCAGACATCCTGGCGCTGGGCCGAGGTCTCATAGACGATCTGCTGCGTGGTGGCGTTGCGCATCACGATGCTGACGGCGCGGTAGTACTCCAGCGGCGGGCCGTCGAACATGAAGCTGCCGCCAAAGCCCATGCCCCAGCCGCGCCCGTAGCCCACGCCCCAACCCCAGCGCGGGCCGCCCCAGCGGTCGTAGTAGGGCCAGGCGGCGTAGTCGCGCGCATAGCGTGCGTCGGCACCGATCTGCACGATCAGGCTGGCCCGGGAGTCGTCGCGCTGCAGGCCCACGCGGCCCAGGGCCTGCTGGGCCTGGGATTCGATGGCCGCGAAATGCGTCTGCGCCTCGCGTTGCGAGGGCAGCACTTCCAGGCGGTAGGTGGGCGGCGCGGGCAGGGCGCCCAGCGTGGAATAGCTCTGGACGGTGCTCTGGACTTCGCGCACGCTGGCGCAGCCCGTAAGCAAGGCCGTGGCCACGATGGCCAGGACATGGATGCAGCGCAGCTTCATGGTGTACTCCTTGGTCGAAAAAAGGCCCGTTTGCACGGGCCTTGGTTGGAGTGGGGCGATTGTTATAGGTTCAGCCGTCAGGACGACAGTTGTACCACCTGCAGGCCGGGCAGTGATGCGGAGACGGGCATCTCTTCATGGTCGAAGGCCATGTCGCCGTTGGGGTCGGCAATGCCGGTGGCCTTGGCGTTCTTGAAGTCGTGCAGCTCGGGGTCCATCATGTGCGTGGTCACGATGTGGCCCATGGCGCGGAACATGCTTTCCACGCGGCCCGGGAATTTCTTGTCCCACTCGCGCAGCAGCTCGCCCACGGCCACGCGCTGCAGGCCGTCCTGGCTGCCGCAGAGGTTGCAGGGGATGATGGGGAAGTTCTGGTACTGGGCCCAGCGGACGGTGTCCTTCTCGGGCACGTAGCACAGCGGGCGGATCACCACATGCTTGCCGTCGTCCGAGACCAGCTTCGGGGGCATGCCCTTCATGCGGCCGCCGTAGAACATGTTGAGCATCAGCGTCTGCACGATGTCGTCGCGGTGGTGGCCCAGGGCCACCTTGGTGCAACCCAGCTCGTCGGCCACCTTGTACAGGATGGCCCGGCGCAGGCGCGAGCACAGGCCGCAGGTAGTCTTGCCCTCGGGCACGACGCGCTTGACCACGCTGTAGGTGTCCTGCGTTTCGATGTGGTAGTCCACGCCGATGCTCTTGAAGTACTCGGGCAGCACATGGTCGGGAAAACCGGGCTGCTTCTGGTCGAGGTTCACAGCCACCAGCTCGAATTTGACGGGCGCGCGCTTTTGCAGCTTGCGCAGCACGTCCAGCATCGTGTAGCTGTCCTTGCCGCCCGACATGCAGACCATGATCTTGTCGCCTTCCTCGATCATGTTGAAGTCGGTGATGGCGCGGCCCACCTCGCGGCACAGGCGCTTTTCCAGCTTGACCTGCTCGCGCTCGATCTTGATGCGGTTGCCGTTCGCGGTATTGGCTTGGGCATCCGCATCGGCGGCGGCGGTTTCGGTTTCGGGGGCGGCTTCTTCGGCCAGCCAGGGGTTGTCGGTCACTGCATTCATGGGGTTCACCATTGTCCGGTTTCTATGCGAATGGCCACTTCGCAGTCTTCAAAGATTTCCAGCTTGGCGATTTTCACGCGCACGCCCAGCACGCCGGGCAGCTGCATCAGGCGCTGGGCCAGCTTGCCGATCAGGCTCTCCAGCAGGTTGACGTGCTCGGCCGTGCACTCATCGATGATGATCTGGCGCACCTTGCGGTAGTCCAGCACATGCAGGATGTCGTCGTCGCGCGGCGCCAGCGGTTGGGTGCCCAGGCTCAGCTCGGCATCGACCTGGATGGGCTGGGGCATCTGTTTTTCGTGGGCGAGGATGCCCAGGTTGGCGTCGAAGCGCAAACCCGTGAGCGTCAGGATCTGTTGTCCGGTGGCGGAGTGCATGGGGAAAAGCCGTGGAGTGTTTGGGGTGGCGCGCGCGGGCGCCTACATCATGGAAAAGTCGCGCTCGAAGCGCTGCAGGTGCTGGCCGCCATCGACCAGCAAGGTGGTGCCGGTGATGGACTGGTTGTCCAGCGCAAAGCACACGGTGGCGGCTACGTCGGCCGCGCTGGACGAGCGGCCCAGCGGGCTGAGGCGGTGCAGCGACTCGAAGCGCTCCTGGCTCAGCATGTGGCTGGTCAGCGTCAGGCCCGGGGCCACGCCGACGACGCGCACGCGCGGTGCCAGCGCCAGCGCCAGCATGGTGCCGGCGGCCTCGAGAGCCGCCTTGGACAGCGTGTAGCTGAGGAAATCGGGGTTCTGGTTCCAGAGCTTCTGGTCCAGCATATTGATCACGGCGCCGCTGGCATGCTCCTCGCCGGCCGCCACGCGGTCCTCGATATGGGCATGCAGCGCCTGGGCCAGCAGGATGGGCGCGCCGGTGTTGCTGCGCAGGTGGGCTTCCAGGGCCACGTAGCTGAAGCTGCCTGCATCGTCATGCTCGAACAGCGAGGCGTTGTTGACCACGGCATCCAGGTGGCCGAAATGCGCCACGGCGCGCGGCACCAGGGAACGCACCGAGTCCTCGTTGAAGAAATCGGCATCCAGGGCGGCGCTGTCGCCGGCCAGTTCAGCGCAGGCGGCGGCCGTCTCCAGCGCCTCGTCGTGCGAGTCGCGGTAGTGCACGGCCACTTGCCAGCCGGCGCTGGCAAGCGCGAGCGCGATGTCGCGCCCCAGGCGGCGGGCCGCGCCGGTCACCAAAACGGTGCGTGTTCGGGCAGGTGTGGACATTCGAGGACAATGTACGGATCGTGACGACAGAACCCTCAATTTTAACGGCCGCCCTGCAATCCCGTGTTGCGCAAGAGATTGCGTCCTCTGGAGGCTGGCTGGCTTTCGACCGTTTCATGGCCCTGGCACTGTACGAGCCGGGCCTGGGCTACTACGCCAATGACACCGCCAAGTTCGGGCTGATGCCATCGTCGGGCAGCGATTTCGTGACCGCGCCCGAGATGTCCCCGGTCTTCGGCCAGCTGCTGGCCGCCCAGGTGGCCGAGGCGCTGCAGCGCACGCATACCCGCGAAGTCTGGGAGTTTGGTGCCGGCACGGGCGCGCTGGCGCTGCAGGTGCTGGACGAGCTGGCCGCCCTGGGCGTGCGGCCGGACCGCTACACCATCGTCGATCTGTCGGGCACGCTGCGTGCGCGCCAGCAGCTCAGGCTGGTGAAGTACGAAGGACTGGTGCACTGGGCCGATGCCTTGCCCGAACGGCTCGAAGGCGTGGTCATCGGCAACGAGGTGCTGGATGCCATGCCCGTGCAACTGCTGGTGCGCAAGGCAGGTGTCTGGCACGAGCGCGGCGTGGTGCTGCAGCCGGACGGCAGCCTGGGCTGGGAAGACCGGCCCACGCAGCTGCGCCCGCCCATGGAGATCGAGGGCGAGCACGACTACCTGACCGAGATCCATCCGCAGGGCGAGGCCTTCATCCGCACGCTGGGCGAGCGCATGGCGCGGGGCGCTGCCTTCTTCATCGACTACGGCTTCGGCGAGTCCGAGTACTTCCATCCGCAGCGCCACATGGGCACCCTGGTCTGCCACCGCCTGCACAAGGTGGACGACGACCCGCTGGCCGAGGTCGGCCTCAAGGACATCACGGCCCACGTGAACTTCACGGGCACGGCCGTGGCCGCGCAGGAGGCGGGCTTCGAGGTGCTGGGCTATACCTCGCAGGCCCACTTCCTCATCAACTGCGGCCTGGGCCCCAAGCTCGACGCCCTGGCCCAGGGTCCGCGCGCCATGGCCACCAAGCTGATGATGGAGCACGAGATGGGCGAGCTGTTCAAGGTCATCGGCCTGGCCAAGGGCGTGGAGCCCTGGGACGCCATGGGCTTTGTGCGCGGCGACCGCACGCACCGCCTGTAGCGGGCCGGGGCCCGCCTGCCTCAGCGCTGGACGCTGCGGCCGTTGCTGACGTCGTGGACCGTCTGGTCCTTGAGGTTGATGCGGTAGATCTCGCGCGTGACGTTGCCAGAGAAACCCAGCTCCACGATGGACAGGTTCTCGAACGTGGTCGTGAAGCCGCCGGGCAGGATGCGGTTCAGGCGCGCGGCGGTCTCGCCCATGGCGCGCTCGATCTCGGGCGTGAAGGTGGCTTCGCTGTAGACCAGGGTGTTGTGCGGATTGTGGCTGCGCACCTCCTTGCCGGCCTGTACCTGGTTGATGCCGCTGACGCCCACGGTTTGCACCATGGCCTTTGCCGAATCGTTCATGCGGGCATAGACGGGCCCCGTCACGCGCGGCAGCGGGCCGTCGCGCAGCGGTGCCATGGCGGCGGTGGCGCGGGTGTTGAAGTCCATCATGGCCTCGTAGGCCGGGCCGGACTTGACGATGCCCAGGTCCAGCCACCACGGCTTGCCGGCGCCCTTGGCGGCCTCGGTGGTGTAGAAATTCTTCAGGTGCACGTCCTGCAGCACGGGCGGCAATGCCGGCAGGGCGGCCAGCATCTTGCGCGGCGTGGTCGGGTCGGCGCTGTGGATATGCACCACGGTGACATGGGGCAGGTTGAAGGTATTGGCCTCGGCCACCAGCTTCAGGCGCAGCAACTGCTCGTGCACCACGGGCGTGACCTGGCTGTCCATGATGGCCATGGCATCGGCCGGCAGTCGGTAGACCAGGCCATAGGTGGCCTGGTGGGCGCGGAAATCGCTGCGCTGCAGGGCGCTGTTGTCGATGGCGCCCGACGCTGCGGCTGCCGTGGTGGGGGCCGGAGCGCTGGCGCAGGCCGCCAGCAGGGCGGCAGGCAGGATGGCGAGAAGAAGGCGCCTGGATGTGTGTTGCATGGTGGGCTTGTCTTGTTGCGGCATGGAGCCATGGAAGAAGGGGGCGTGTCGCGAATGGTCCCGAAGCCTCCCGCCACGGGACTTTCCCAATGTAGGACGCCCATGTGTCCTGCCCATGACGCGCCGCCGCCGTACACTCGGCGCCATGATCCGCTGGCTCCTCGTCATCTTCCTGGCCCTGCTGCTGTTCAATGGCCTGCACGCCTGGCTGGAGCGCATAGGCCTGGGCCGCCTGCCGGGCGACTTCCGCTTTCGCCTGTTCGGCCGCGTGATTTTTCTGCCCATTGCCAGCACCGTGTTGCTCAGCGTGATTGCCGCCCTGATCGCCAAGCTGGTCTGAGCATGGCTTGAAGCACGGGCACGCCGCCCGTATATGCAGGCATTGCCCCATGACTTCCGAACAAGAGGCCGCCCATGTCCGACAAGCTGCATTTCGTCTGCCCCCATTGCCACACCACCAACCGCATTGCGGCCGACCAGCTCGGCAGCGCGCCTGACTGCGGCAGCTGCCACCAGCCGCTGGTCACCGGCCAGCCCGTGGCGCTGGATGCGCAGAGCTTTGCCAGGCATGTGGGGCGCAGCCAGGCGCCGGTGGTGGTGGACTTCTGGGCGCCCTGGTGCGGCCCCTGCCGCATGATGGCGCCCGCCTTCGAGCAGGCGGCGCAGGCGCTGGCGCCCGGCGTGCAGCTGGCCAAGCTCGATACCGAAGCCCATCCCCAGGCCGCCGCGCCCTGGAACATCCGCAGCATCCCGACCATGGTGGTGTTCAAGGAAGGGCGCGAGATCGCCCGTGTCTCCGGCGCTTTGCCGGCCGGCGAGATCGTGCGCTGGGTGCGTTCGGTCGTCTGATTTCTCTGCGGGTCCCCAAGGCCGGGCGCCTTCAGGCCCGCCCTCAGGCCTGCACTTCGCCCGCTTGGTAGAAGCAATAGCCGCTGTTGCGCAGCGTCTTGACGGGTAGTTGCTGGCCGCTGGCCTCCTCCACCTTGCGGCGCAGCCGGCGCATCTGGGTGTCCAGGCGGCGCTGGTCGTAGACCAGGTAGTCGCCGCCCAGGGCCTGCACGATCTTTCGGCGGCTCACCTCGGTGCCTGCCTGGCCCATAAGGCACTGCAGCACCAGCAGGTCCTGCTGGGAGAGCGCGACCGGCGGGGCCGATGGGGGCAGCAGGCGGCTCGGACCCAGCTGCAACAGCCAGCGCGCCTGGCGCTGCTGCAGGCCCAGGCGGCGCACCAGCGCGGCCAGCGTGGCCTCCAGCTCGTCCAGATCACAACCTTTGCCCAGATAGTGGTCGGCTCCGTTTTCCAGGCCGTCTATGCGGTTGGCGCTGGTGTTGTGCGCGCTGAACACGATGATGCCCAGTTGCTGGCCCTGCTGGCGCAGGCGCTGGATCAGGGCCAGGCCGCTGCCATCGGGCAGGCCGATGTCGATGATGGCCAGGCGGTGGCGCCGGGCGTCGAAGTGGCGGTCGAACTCCTGCAGGCTGGCAACGCATTGCGGCGCGTAGCCCAGGCCCTCCAGGAATTCACCCAGTTCATGGCGCAGCACGGGCTCGTCTTCGAGCAGGATCACATCAAGCATGGAGGGAAGGGGGCGGAGCGGCGAGGCCGGGAGGCTGGTGTACGCTGGCGGCCCTGTGGTGGACCTCCGATGCGATATTACCGTGCAACCCTCCTGCTGCTGGCCTGGCTGCTGTGTCCGCTGCTGACCCAGGCCCAGGCGCTCCTGCTGAACCCCGATGTGCCCATGCTGGAGACCGCCGGTCAGTGGCAACGGCTCGATGACGCCGCTGGCCTGCTCGACGCCGGGCAGGCCGACGCCGCCCCCGGATGGCAGCCGCTGCCCGGTCACCTGAACGCCAGCTTCACGCAGGTGGCGGTCTGGCTGCGCATGCCGCTGCAGGTGGAGCAGCCCGGCAGCTGGATGCTGCTGCTGGGCAATGCCCTGCTGGACGAGGTGGAGGTCCACGTGCGCAGATCCGGTGGCCCCTGGCAGCTGCTGGGGCGCAGCGGCGAAGAAGTGCCGCGCCACGCCTGGCCGGTGGACTACCGCAGTCCGGCATTCCAGTTCGAGCCCCCTGCCGCCGGGTCTTACGAGTTGCTGGTGCGCCTGCGCGCGCGCAACGCGCTCGTCACCCGCATCGATCTGTGGCAGCGACTGGCGTTCGACAACCACACGCGGCGCGAGGCCCTGTCGTTCGGCCTGTATTTCGGGCTGTACCTGCTGTTGATCGGCGTGCAGCTGGTGTTCTGGCTGGGCACGCGGGCCCCCTTGAGCGGCCTGTTCCTGGCCTATCTCAGCGTCTGCGTGCTCAATGAGGTGGTATCGCTGGGGCTGGTGCAGCAGCTGACGGGCCTGCCCGGGTTCTGGAGCGACCGCCTGCTGGGATGCGGCATTGCCGCCGCCCTTGCGATCTCCATACAACTGGCCTGCAGGCAGCTGGACCTGGCGTCGCTGTACCCGCGGCTGGTGCGCCAGATCGTGCCGCTGCTGTGGCTGTTCAGCCTGTGCTGCATGCTGCTGGTGGTGTCGGGGCACTACTCGGCGGGCATGGTCCCGGTGCAGGCCATGACCCTGCCGCTGACCCTGGGCTTTCTTGCTTTCGCCCTTTGGCTGTGGCGGCGCGGCCATGCCCCGGCGCGGTTCTTCATGCTGGCGTTCGGCATCTTCTATGCCGGCGTGCTGATCTCTTTTCTGCGCAACCTGGGCTGGCTGCCCATGAATGCGCTGACCGCGCTGGTGTCCACGCATGCGTCCGCGCTGGGCACCATGGCGCACATGCTGCTGCTCAGCGGCTGGATCATCGGCGGATACGAGCACAAGCGCCGCGTTCGAGAGCGGGAGCAGGTGCTGCTGGAGGCCGAGCTTGTACAGCGCCAGTTGCGCGAGAGTGAACTCAGCGAGGCGCTGGTGCTGGAGCGCAGGGTCCGCCAGGAGCAGCGCGACTTTGTCGCCATGGTCTCGCACGAACTGCGCACACCGCTGGCCATCATCCTGACCAGTGCGCAGCAACTGGCGCGCAATCTGGCGGCACCGCCCGACAAGACGCTGGCACGCAGCCGCAACATCCGCGAAGCCGCACAGCGCCTGCTGGCCCTGGTGGACGACTGCCTGGCCGACGACCGCATGGCCGACCCCCAGCCCCATGCCGAGCCACGCCTGCAGCCCTGCGACCTGCATGCGCTGGTGGATGGCTTGTGCCTGGACTTTGCGCCCGGCCGCATCGTCTGCCACCTGGGCGGGGGCACGCAGCAATTAATCACTGACGCCGGCCTGCTGCGCATCGCGCTGCGCAATCTGCTGGCCAATGCAGACCGCCACACGCCCGAAGGCGAATCGGTCCGCCTGGACGTGACCAGGCAGGGCGAGGGTCTGGAGATCCAGGTCTCGAACCCGGCAGAGCCCATTGCCCAGGCGGACCAGGACCAGTTGTTCGAAAGGTATTACCGTGGCCGCAACGCCCAGCACCGGCCCGGCGCCGGGCTGGGGCTGTACCTGGTGCGGCGCATCGCCGAGCGGTTGGGCGGCAGCGTGGCCTTGTTGACGGCAGGGGGCGAGCAGCCCGTGTGCCTGCGACTGGTCCTGCCCGTGGCGCGAGCCTGATTCCCGTGTGTGGCGGCCTTTGCGCTCAGGCGGCCGCCTGGGCCAGCCAATCGGCCACGGCCTGCGCGCGGGCTGCTTGCACGGCCTCGCCTATGGCCTTGCCCTGTTTGCCGCGCGCGGCGGCCTGGGCCGCGATGTCCGAGGTGGAGATGGACAGCGCGGCAGCCAGCGCATCGCGCAGGCGGGCGCGCTGGGGGTAGGGCCGGTCCTCGAAACCCAGGCGTCCCCGCGCGTCGCTTTCACAGGCCGCAAGGGCCTGTTCGAAGCGCGCGGGCTTGCGGATGGCGTCGCAGCGCTCCAGCAGGCGCACGATGGCGGCGCCGTTGAGCTCGCCGCTGCGGTGGATGTTGCCGTGCTCGCGCGCCACCACGTCGCCCAGTTCGCGGCAGTCGGTGGGCACGCGCAGCCGCTCGCCCACCTTTTCAGCCAGGCGGGCGCTGCGGTGCTCGTGTCCTATGTGGCGCGGCAGCACATCGGCCGGTGTCGTGCCCTTGCCCAGGTCGTGCACCAGGCAGGCATAGCGCACGGGCAGCGGGGTGTCCAGCTGCGCGGCCATGTCCAGCACCATCATGGCGTGCACGCCGGTATCGACCTCGGGGTGGTATTCGGCACGCTGGGGCACGCCCCACAGGCGCTCCAGCTCGGGCAGCAGCACGGCCAGCGCACCGCATTCGCGCAGCAGCTCGAACATGCGCGAGGGCTGGCGCTCCATCAGGCCCCGGCTGATCTCCTGCCAGATGCGTTCGGGCACCAGGGCATCCACCTCGCCGGCGGCCACCATCTCTTGCATCAGGGCCATGGTTTCCGGTGCCACCGTGAATTCGTGGAACCGAGCCGCAAAGCGCGCCACGCGCAGGATGCGCACCGGGTCTTCGCGAAAGGCATCGGTCACATGGCGCAGTACCCGTGCCTGCAGATCGGCCTGGCCGCCGTAGGGATCGTCGATGGCGCCTTTGCCATCCCAGTCCGGCGGGGCAGCCATGGCGTTGATGGTCAGGTCGCGCCGGGCCAGGTCCTGCTCCAGCGTGACGTCGGGCGCCGCCTGCACGACGAAGCCGCGGTAGCCCGGCCCGCTCTTGCGCTCGGTGCGCGCCAGGGCGTACTCCTCGTGGGTTTCGGGGTGCAGGAAGACGGGGAAGTCCCGTCCCACGGGCATGAAGCCGCGCTCGGCCATCTGCTCGGGCGTGGCGCCGACCACGACCCAGTCGCGGTCATGCACGGCCCGCCCCAGAAGGCGGTCGCGCACCGCGCCGCCCACCATGTACACCTGAAATTCGCTCATCCCGCAATGGTACGGCCTGGGCGGTGACATGATGGCGGGCTGCACCGGGCGCCGAGGGGCGCCGCATGCCCATTTTCCATTTGGAGACAAAACCATGGCTTGGTCCTTTCGACCGCGTGTTCCCGCCCTGATCCTGGGCCTGGCGGCTGCCGGCCTGCTGTCCGCAGCCAGCGCCGCACCGCTGGCCGACACCACCCGGCAGGCGGCCCGTGCCAGCCTGCATGAATGGGTCGAGGTGCTGGCCCTGCCCAACGACGCCAATGTGCCCGTTGACATCCAGAAGAACGTGACCTGGTTTGCCAAGGCCTTCGAGCGGCGGGGCTTCGAGGTAAGGCAACTGGCCAATGGCGACAAGCCCATGCTCATGGCCACGCTGCCGTCGGCTGGGCCCGGGCGCAAGACCGTGCTGTTCTACGCCCACCTTGACGGGCAGGCCGTCAAGCCCGAGGAGTGGCAGCAGGCCAGCCCCTGGCAGGCTACGCTCAAGCAGCGCCAGCCGGACGGCCGCTGGGCCGCGCTGCCGCTGGAACAGCTGTACGGCGAGCAGCCCGATCCGCAGTGGCGCGTGTTTGCGCGCTCGTCCTCGGACGTCAAGGCGCCCATCGTCATGCTGCTGGCGGCGCTGGATGCGCTCAAGGCCCAGGGCAAGCAGCCGGGCGTGGACATCAAGGTGCTGCTGGATTCCGAAGAGGAAAAGGGCTCTCCCACGCTCGGCCGCGTGATCGGCGAGAACCTGGGCGCGCTGAAGTCCGATGCCATGGTGGTGCTCGACGGTCCCATGCACGCCAGCAACCGGCCCACCCTGGTGTTCGGCAACCGGGGCATTGCCCAGGCCACGCTCACTGTCTATGGAGCCAGCCAGGAACTGCACAGCGGCCACTACGGCAACTACGCGGCCAATCCGGCCCAGACCCTGGCGCGCCTGCTGGCCAGCATGAAGGGCGATGACGGCAAGGTCCTGATCCAGGGCTACTACGACGGCATCGAGTTCGATGCGCAGGCACGCGAGGTGATGCAGGCCGTGCCCGACGACGAGGCCGCCCTGCGCAAGCGCCTGGGGATTGCGAAGGCCGAGACCGTGGGACGCAACTACCAGGAGTCCATGCAATACCCCTCGCTGAACGTGCGCGGCCTGCAAAGCGCCGAGGTGGGCAGCAAGGCGCGTACCGTCGTGCCCTCCGTGGCCGTGGCCGAGATCGACATGCGCACCGTACCCGAGACGCCTCCCGAGCGGCTGGAGAAGCTGTTGCGCACCCATATCGAGGCGCAGGGCTTCCATCTGGTCGATGGCCCGCCCACGGCCGAGCAGCGTGCCAGCCACCCCAGGCTCGCCACCCTCAAGCTGGGCGGTGTATCAGCCTCCGGCTCTGCCGTTCGCACACCGCTGGATGCCCCTGTCGGCCAGTGGCTGCGCAAGGGCATGAACAAGGCCTGGGACAGCGACCCGGTGCAGATCCGCATGATGGGCGGCACCGTGCCCACGGGCGCCGCCGTGCAGGCGCTGAAGATTCCCTTCGTCATCGTGCCCCTGGTCAATGCCGACAACAACCAGCACAGCTTTGACGAGAACATGCGCCTGGGCAACTACTTCGATGGCGTGCACAGCCTGGTGCATCTGCTGGCCGAGCCGTTCTGACAGGCGGCAGACTGGCAGCAGACAGGCGGCACTCAGCCCGCCGCAGCCGTGCGGTACGGCTCCTCGAACGGCCGGAAATCATGCTCGGCCAGTGCGCCCTGCACCCAGTCCTGCACGCCCGGCAGGGCGCGCACGCGGCGCACATAGGCGTCGATGGCCGGTGCCACGGGCAGCTCATAGGTCGCCAGGCGCATGCACACGGGGGCGAAGAAGGCATCGACAATGCTGAACTGGTCGTACAGCATGGGGCCGCTGGCCGTGGACAGCAGCGGTTGCCACAGCTCGGACAGGTGCTGCACATCGTCGCGCAGTGCGGCGTTCTCTGCCCATAGCCGTGCGCCGACCTCGGGCAGCTGGGCCTCGATGTTCATCGGGCACAGCGAGCGCAGGGCGCCGAAGCCGCTGTGCATCTCGGCGCAGAGGCTGCGCGCGCGGGCGCGGTTCAGCGCCAGCGTGGGCCACAGGTGCTTTTCAGGGAATTTCTCGGCCAGGTACTCGCAGATGGCCAGGCTGTCCCAGATGGCCATGCCTTCATCCATGAGCACGGGCACGCGGCCCGAGGGCGAGAGCGCGCGGGCGCGCTGCTTGAAGGCGGACTGCTCGTCGAAGCTGTCAAAGCGCAGCATGACCTCTTCGAAAGCAATGCCGGCCTGGCGCATCAGCACCCAGGGGCGCATGGACCAGGACGAATAATTCTTGTTGCCGATATAGAGCGTGAGCATGGCCGCAACCTCCGCGATAGGCCCTACAGCTTAGCAAGCATGGCAGGAAAACCCATGTAGGAGCCGGGCGCTGCCTGGGCGCGCTCTAATGCGTTCCATGCAAAACGATAGCTCTTCTCCCCAGGCGCCAGCGGCGCGCCACACGGCTGCGCTGGTCCTGTTTTCCGGCGGCCAGGATTCGACCACCTGCCTGGCGCAGGCGCTGTCGCTCTACGAGCGCGTCGAGACCCTGGGTTTTGACTACGGCCAGCGCCACAGCGTGGAAATGCAGGTGCGCCAGCAGGTGCGCGAGCGGCTGGCCAGGGACTTTCCCCAATGGGCTCCGCGCCTGGGCGATGACCATGTCCTCTCGCTGGACGTGCTGCAACAGATCGGCGGCTCCTCCCTGACCGAGGACGTGGCCTTCGCCATGCAGGCCGACGGCCTGCCCAACACCTTCGTGCCCGGCCGCAACCTGCTGTTCCTGACCCTGGCCGGCGCGCTGGCCTACCGGCGCGGCCTGTCGGTGATCGTCACCGGCGTCTGCGAGACCGACTACTCCGGCTACCCCGACTGCCGAGACGACACCATGAAGGCCATGCAGCTCGCCCTGAACCTGGGCCTGGAGCGGCGCCTGCGCATCGAAACGCCCCTGATGTGGATAGACAAGGCCCAAACCTGGCAAATGGCCCACGACCTGGGTGGCGACACCCTGGTGGACCTCATCCAGCGCGACACCCACACCTGCTACCAGGGCACGCGCGAGACGCTGCACGACTGGGGCTACGGCTGCGGCACCTGCCCCGCCTGCGACCTGCGAGCCCGCGGCTGGCATCAATGGCAGGCGCAGCGCGAGACAGCAAACTAAAGAAGCACAGCGCTAAAAACCGGCGCGGCCAAAAGCGAGGGACACCGAGCAAGGGCCGCCCCGCAGTGAGGGTGTCGTCCCCCTCCCCCGCGAAGCGGGCAGAGAGGGGGAAGGCGCGCAGCGCCTCAGGGGGTGCCTGTTCTACACCGGCCAGACGACCCCATGGTCATTCAGGATGGCGTCCAGCGGCAGGTCATGCGGCTCGGGCTCGAACTCGTCCACATAGCCGCAGCCGTAGCCCAGGCCCACGGTGAAGGGCTTGGGCTGCAGTTCGGCCAGGGTGCGGTCGTAGAAACCCCCGCCATAGCCCAGGCGGTAGCCGCCGGCCGCGTAGCCCACGCAGGGCACGAACAGCAGGGTGGGGGTCAGGGTTTCGGTGTCCTTGGGCTTGGGAATGCCGTAGGCATCCTCTTCCATGGGACAGCCCGGGTACCAGGCGTGGAAGCTGAGTGTCTTACGCTGCTTGTCAATCACCGGCAGTCCGATTCGGCGCCTTTGTGGGGTACCCTGTAGCTCGCCATCTTCCTTCCAGCGGTGAAGCGCGGGCAGCGGATCGAACTCTCCCTTGATCGGCCAATAGGCGCCGATCACGGTGTCGGGCCGCTGTATCAGCCAAAAGCGCATGACCTGTT
The DNA here is from genome assembly GCF_017355445.1 of Delftia sp. SD018. Classification (NCBI taxonomy): domain Bacteria; kingdom Pseudomonadati; phylum Pseudomonadota; class Betaproteobacteria; order Burkholderiales; family Comamonadaceae; genus Delftia; species Delftia sp. SD018. The sequence goes on along the minus strand of NZ_JADDRN010000003.1, from coordinate 156,004 downwards.
GCAGCGCGTCGGCGCGCTGCAGTCGGTCGGGAAGATTGAGGCGCTGGTCTATCAAGCTGCGGCGCAGGGCTGCTTTGTCCATCAGATAATTTCCTCCATGCACTGGCTGAAGATTTTGACACCGCTTTTGGCGGCTTCCCTCTGGACCACCGCAGCCACGCCTGCGCTGGCGCAAAACCGTGGCGACGATGTCTTGCTGGAAATGCAGCAGGCCTTCCGCAAAGGCGACAAGGCCAAGCTCACGCAGCTGCTGCCTTCTGCGCGTGGCCATGTGCTCGAACCTTGGGCCGCGTACTGGGAACTCAAGGCCCGGCTGGATGAAGCCAGTGCCGATGAGATTCTGGGGTTTTTCAAGCGCTGGCCCGGCACCTACCAGGAAGACCGGCTGCGCAACGACTGGCTGCTGCTGCTGGGGCAGCGCCGCGACTGGGGCATGTTCGACCAGGTGCATGGTGCGTTTCGCATGCGCGATGACCGCTCCGTGAGCTGCTACGCCCTGCTGATCGACAGCATCAAGGGCCAGCCTGCTGCCAACCTGGGCCAGCAGGTGCGCGACCTGTGGTGGGCCCAGCGCGACGCCGACGACGGCTGCACCTACGCCGCCGGCGAGCTGTACGCGGCCAAGCAGATCAGCGAACCCGAAGTCTGGCGCAAGGCGCGCCAGGCGGCCGAGGCCAATCGCCAGAAGGCCACGCGCGATGCCGTGGCCATCGTCGCTCCCGAGGCCTTGCCCCAGGTGGCGCAGGTCTTTGCTTCGCCCGCCAAGTACCTGGCCGGGCAGACGCGCGTGCGTGGTGCCGTGCCCAAGGAACTGGCGCTGCTGGCGTTGATCCGCATGGCCTCCAGCGACCCGGCGGCGGCGGCCACGCAGCTGGAAGGCGGCTGGGGTGCCCGGCTGACGGCCGAGGAGAACAACTGGGCCTGGGGCGTGATCGGCAAGCAGGCCGCACTCAAGCTGCAGCCCGAGGCGGCGACCTATTTCGGCAAGGTGCGCAAGGACGGCGACCTCAGCGATGAACTGCTGGGCTGGAAGGTGCGCGCCGCGCTGCGCGCCGGCGACTGGCGCACGGTGCGCCGCGCCATCGACGCCATGGGGCCTGAGCGCACCGAACACACATGGACCTACTGGAAGGCGCGCGCCCTGCTGTCCGGCCGACCGAGTGAGCAGGAACGCTCCGAGGCGCGCCAGCTGCTGGAGGACATGGCCGGCCCCGGCAGCTTCTACGAGCAACTGGCGCTGGAGGATATCGGCCAGCGCGTGACGGCGCCACCTCCGCCTGCGCCGCCCACGGCACAGGAGAAGGCCGCCGCCCGCGCCAACCCCAGCCTGGTGCGCGGCCTCTACGCCATCCAGAACGGCCTGCGCAGCGAAGGCGTGCGCGAATGGAACTACGCCACCAACCTGCACCAGGCCGGCGGCATGAGCGACCGCGAACTGCTGGCCGCCGCCGACCTGGCCTGCCAGCAGCAGGTCTGGGACCGCTGCATCAACACCAGCGAGCGCACCCGCAGCTTTGCCGACTGGGGCCAGCGCTTTCCCATGCCCTTCCACGACACGGTGCTGGCGCGCTCGCGCTCCATCGGCCTGGACCCGGCCTACGTCTACGGCCTGATCCGCCAGGAAAGCCGCTTCATCATGGATGCCCGCTCGGGCGTGGGCGCCTCGGGCCTGATGCAGGTCATGCCGGCCACGGCCCGCTGGACGGCGCGCAAGATCGGCATGACGGACTTTTCCCCGTCCATGATCAATGACCGCGAGGTGAACATCACCATCGGTACCGCCTATCTGAAGCTGGCGCTGGACGATTTCGACGGTTCCATGGCGCTGGCTGCAGCCGGCTACAACGCAGGTCCCGGCCGCCCGCGCAACTGGCGCAACGGCCCGGTGCTCGACGCCGCCATCTGGGCCGAGAACGTGCCCTTCACCGAGACGCGCGACTACGTGAAGAAGGTGCTGTCCAACACCACCAACTACGCGGCGCTCATCACCGGCCAGCCCCAGTCGCTCAAGAGCCGCCTGGGTACCATCGGCCCCCGCGATGCAGCCACGCCCGACCCCAGCAAGGACCTGCCCTGAGCCGCACTTGACATTCCTGCGGGGTGCAGCGTCGCCTGGTGTCGCTACACTTGGTTACCGATAGGCGGGCCGCATGCCGCGGCCCCGGATACCGCAGGGGTTTCAACAATGACAACAACATGGAGCCGCGCGGCCTGGGCCGCGCTGGGTCTTGCATGGGCGTGCACGGCGGCAGCGCAGCCGGTCTACAAGTGGGTGGACGCGGAGGGGCGCACGCATTACGGATCGCAGCTGCCCACCGACCAGGCCGATGCCGGCCAGATCAAGGTATCGCCCAATGGCAGCTCGGGCGCAGGCTCGGGCCGGTTTGGCGAAGAGCGCAATCCCGACGGCACGAAGAAGTTGCCCAAGCAGGTGCGCGAGATGGCGGACGGCGTGGCCAAGGGCCTGAGCAAGGTCGATTCCAAGGAGGTGCCGCTGAACTGCGCCGCCGCCGTGGACAACATCCGCAGCCAGGTGGACACCATGGTCGAGAACGGGCAGAAGAACGTCAAGGGCGGCTACATCACCCAGGCGCAGTTCGATGCAACCGCCGGCAAGTTTCGCGAGGCGCGCACCCATGCCACGGTGGCCGACTGCCAGGCCGCCACGGGCCGCTCCAAGGCCATGTACCAGTGCATGTCCAGCAGCTACAACCACCTGATCGGCTGCGCGGAAAAGCACAAGCCCTGAGCCTGGCGCCGGCAACCCATACAGACGCCAGCGTGCCCATGTGCTGAGTCAGGGCCGCTGGCCTTGCCCTTCGGGAAATGGGCCGTGATGGTGCTGTCCGGACGCATTTGCAGGTATGCCCGCGTTCAGGCCTTCAGGCATTCAGGCCTTCAGGCATTCACCAGCCACTCGCCCTCACGCTGCGCCGCGCCGGAGTGCACGAGCATGTCCACCAGCGCACGGCCCCAATCGTCAGGGGGCTGGTCAGAGAAATAGCCTGCGTGCAGTGTGCCGAAGTAGGGCGTGGCGGCCAGCCAGGCCAGCAGATCGGTGGTGCGTATGCGCTGCCAGTCCAGCAGCCGGTACTTGAGCAGCACCTTGGCCGCGTAGAGCGCGTGGCGCTCGGGGGCGCGCACAAAGCCGTCCAGGCGGCGGCGTGCCGTGTCCAGCGCGGCGGCCACGCTCGTGAAAACGCCGCCGTGGCCGGGGACGATGGTCAGCGGTGCCAGGCCTTCGATCACGTCGAGCGTGGCGGCCACCTCGTCGAAGGCGCTCAGGCCCTCGATCTCGGGGAAGACCACGCCGAAGCCGTTTTCCCAGAGCGCGTCGGCCGAGATCAGGGTGCGGCTGGCGGGCTCGAACAGGATGATGGAGTGCGGATCGTGCCCGGGCGCGGCATGGATCTGCCAGTCGCGCCCCGACAGCCGCACGCTGGTGCCGGGCTGCAGCACGCCGGTCAGCGCAAATTGCGGGCATTCCTGGCCGGTGGGCGTGTAGCTCAGTGCAGCGGGGTTCCAGTCGCGCACGAAGGCGGCCTGGCCCGGTGCGGCGTAGGTCCGGGCCTGCGGCCAGTGCGCCTGCAAGGCTGCATTGCCGCCGCAGTGATCGCTGTGCAGATGGGTGTTGAGGATGCGTGCCAGCGGTTGGCCGGCCAGCGTCTGCTCGACCAGCAGCACGGTCTGCCCGGCATGGCTGACGTAGCCGGTATCGACCACGGCAGCGCCGTCGTCCTGCGGGTCGTCTACAGGGACATCGGCATCGGCGGCGAAGACGATGTTGTTGGCCGACAGCCAGCCGCGCTCCAGCACGGTCATGCCGGGGGGCAGCGCGGCGCTGTCGCTGGTTGGGGCGGAAGTTGTCATGAGGAGGCGGGGCGGCTTTTGCCCGAGGCTAACAGCCGCAGGCAGCCACGGCTGACGCGTGGGCTACAGCTGCGGCCGTGCGGGTTTCAGGCGGGATCGCGCAGGGCGCGCCTGAGGATCTTGCCTACGTTGGTCTTGGGCAGTTCGTCGCGGAACTCCACCGTGCGCGGGCGCTTGTAGCCGGTGAGCTGGTCATGGCAAAAGCGCATCACCTGGTCCTCGGTCAGTGCCGGGTCGCTGCGCACCACGTAGACCTTGATGGCCTCGCCCTGGCGCTCGTCGGCCACGCCCACGGCTGCGCATTCGAGCACGCCGGGGCACATGGAGATCACGTTCTCCAGCTCGTTCGGATAGACGTTGAAGCCGCTGACCACCATCATGTCCTTCTTGCGGTCGATGATGCGGGTGAAGCCCTCCTGGTCCATCACGCCGATGTCGCCGGTGCGCATGTAGCCGTCGGCCGTGAAGGCCTTGGCGGTTTCGTCGGGCTGGTTGTAGTAGCCGCGCATGACGTTGGGCCCCTTGATGCACAGCTCGCCGGCCTCTCCCATGGGCAGGTCGCGGCCTTCGTCGTCCTTGATGGCGATGGAGATGCCCGGCAGCGGCAGGCCGATGGTGCCGCTGAAGGAGGTGGTGATGACGGGGTTGTTGGTGCCGATGGCGCAGGTCTCGCTCATGCCCCAGCCTTCGATCATCACGCTGCCCGTGACCTGCTGCCACTGGCGCGCCGTGCCCTCGCTGGCGGCCATGCCCCCGGCCTGCGACACGCGCAGTTGCGAGAAGTCCAGCTCGCGGAACTGGGCGTTGTTGAGCAGGGCGTTGAACAGGGTGTTGACGGCCGGCAGGATGTGGAAGGGCCGTTTTTGCAGCACCTTGACGAACTTGGGGATGTTGCGCGGATTGGGGATCAGGCTCAGGCTGGCGCCCATGCGCATGGCAAACAGGCTCACCGTGAGCGCGAAGATGTGATACAGCGGCAGCGCGGCGATGATGTGCGTGTCCTGGGCCTTCACGCGGCCATGCAGCGCCGGCGTGAACCAGGCATGGGCCTGCAGCGTGGCGGCCACGATGCAGCGGTGGGTGAGCACGGCGCCCTTGGACAGGCCCGTGGTGCCGCCCGTGTACTGGAGAAAGGCCACCGAATCCAGCCCCGCCTGGCTGGGCCGCAGCTCTTTCTGGGCGCCGCGCGCCAGTGCCTGGGAAAAGGTCGTGACCTCGCGCACTGTGCCGCCCGCGCCGTCCAGCGGCAGGCTGTAGGCCGGCACCATCTTGGCCAGGTGGCGCACGGCGAAGGTGATCCAGCTGCCGTACATGCCGCCCAGCAGATCGCCCATGGCCGTGACGCAGATATGGCGTATGGCGCTGCGCTCGATCACGTCGGCCAGGGTGTGGGCGAAGTTCTCCAGGATGATGATGGCCGTGGCGCCCGAGTCCTTGAGCTGGTGCTCCAGCTCGCGCGGGGTGTACAGCGGATTGACGTTGACGCAGGTGTAGCCGGCGCGCAGCACGGCCGCCATGCTGACGGCGAACTGCGGCACATTGGGCAGCATGATGGCCACGCGCGCATCGGGCTCCAGGCCCAGCCCCTGCAGCCAGGCGCCCAGGCGGGTGGACAGCTGGTCCAGCTCGCGGTAGCTCATCCAGCGGTCCATGCAGACCGAAAAGGGCAGGTCCGCATGCTGGGTGAAGGCCTCCTCCAGCAGGTGTGTGAGCGAGCGGTATTGCTCGGGATGCACCTCGTGGGGCACATCGGCGGGATAGTTCTTGAGCCAGGGCGCAGCGTCCATGCAGGGTACCTTGGGTTGCTGGGAAGACAGGGGGACAGCGAAGTTGCAGGCGCCGGTCGGCCGGCCACCGCTGCGGCCGATTCTGGTCAGGCGGGTGCTTTGCGGTCTACACGGGGTTGTCCTAGGGCCTGTGCTACGTTGGCTTCTTTTTTCATTGGGGACGGGCTGCCGTGAACGCACGCATTCTGCAAATGGTGGCGCTGGGCACGCTGGCGGGCGCCGCGGCCTGGCTGGCATGGTGGTGGCCGCGTTCACCCGGGCTGGCGCTGGCGGGGGCGCTGCTGGGCCTGTGCTGGCCGGGCCTGCACCTGGGCCTGCAGATGCTGCTGATGCGCCGCGTGGTGCGCAAGGCGGGTGCGCCCGTGCCGTCATGGCGCACGGTGGCGGCGGCCTGGCTGGCCGAGTGGCGGTTGGCCGTGCAGGTGTTTGGCTGGCGGCTGCCGTTTCGCGCCCGTGCCCAGGCCGATGGCTGGCCTGAGGGCGGCACCACCGGCCAAGTGGGTGCGATGGGCCAAGTGGGCGTGGTGCTGGTCCACGGGTTCTTCTGCAACCGCGCGGTCTGGGCGCCCTGGCTGCGGCGACTCAAGAAAGGCGGCATTGCCTGCGCTGCCATGACGCTGGAGCCGGCGCATGGCGCATCCATCGATGCCATGGTGGCCGACCTTGACGCCTGCGCGCGCCGCATGGCCCAGGCCACGGGGCGCGCTCCGCTGATCGTGGCGCACAGCATGGGTGGACTGGTGGTGCGGGCCTGGCTGGGGCAACTGTCGGCGCAGGAGCGCCCGCAACTGGCGGCCCACGTGGTGACGCTGGCCACGCCGCACCGTGGCACCTGGATGGCGCGCTTCGCCCATGGCCTGCCGGCGCTGCAGATGCGCACGGACAGCGCCTGGTTGCAGCGCCTGGGGCCGCCGCCCTCGGACGTGCCCTTCAGCTGCTGGTGGAGCTGCTGCGACAACATCGTCTTTCCATCGCCCGTGGCCACGCTGCCGGGGCAGGATGCGCACCGCCTGGACGATGTGGCCCACGTGCAGCTGGTGTTCGACGAGCGCGTCTGGCGCTTTTGCCTGGCGCTGCGCGAGCGGCTTCAGGCTGCAGATTCCTACAGAGCGACCTCGCCCGGCAGCAGCGCATCTGCCGCGACGGTGGGCTGATCGCGCAGCTGGCGGTACAGCGGCTCGAAATCGGCGGCCGTGAGGTCGAACAGCTGCTGCAGGTCGTCGATCACGAAGTAGGTGTGCTGGTAGCTGTCGATCTTGTAGAGCGTGCGCATGGCGCGCTCCAGCGACAGCGGCAGGCGCTGCGGCTCGGGGCTGCGCACCGAGTAGTTGAGTTCGCCCGATGAACTGAGAATGCCCGCGCCATAGGCGCGCAGGCCGCCCTGCTCGCGGATCAGGCCGAATTCGATGGTGTACCAGTATAGGCGCGACAGCATCTCGCAGGCGCCCAGTTCGGCCGCCTTGAGCCCGCCCTGGCCGTAGGCCTGGATGTAGTCGGCGATGACGGGGTTGAACAGCAGCGGCACATGGCCGAAGAGGTCGTGGAAGACATCGGGCTCGACGATGTACTCGAACTCCTCGGGCTTGCGGATCCAGTCCGTGACCGGGAATTTGCGGTTGGCCAGCAGCGAGAAGAAGGGCACCTCGGGAATCAGCCCGGGCACGCCGACGATTTCCCAGCCCGTGGCGCGGCGCAGGCGCTCGTTGACTTCCTCGAAGCGCGGAATGCGGTCCTTGGCGCCCAGCGAGGGCAGGGCGTCGATGAAGTGCTGGCTTGCCAGGCCCGGCAGCAGGGCGGACTGGCGCTCGTACAGGCGCCGGTAGGTGTCGTGGTCGGCCTCGGTGTAGGCGTCGTAGTCCTGCGCGCAGGTGTAGTCGTCGCTGGCGCGGCTGTAGTCGCCGCGCGGGGGGCGGTCGGCCTGGCCGTAGACCACGGGTGCCACACCGGGGGCGTGGGCGGGGGCGTGGGACGAGGTGGGGGTCGCTGCGGTGCTCATCATGGTGCTCTCCAAGGATCTTGTCATTGCCGCCCCGGGCCGGGGGCAGGCAAGGCACCTGCGCGGCTCAGAGCTGGCGGATTCGGGCGGCCTGTACCAGCAGGCCGTATTTGCTGTGCTCGGAGCGCACAAAGCGCGCGAACTCCTGCAGTTGCAGTTCTTCGGGCAGCGCGCCCATGGCGGACAGGGTGTCCTGCACCGGGCGGCTGCGCATGGCCTGCGAGAACGCGGCGGCATGGCGCTGCGCCTGTTCCGCGGGCCAGCTGGCCGGCGCAAACAGGCCGAACCAGTTGGCCATGTTGAAGCCCTGCACCGTGTCGTTGAGGCTGGGCACCTCGGGCAGCAGGGGCGCGCGCTCCAGCGTGGTCACGGCCAGGGCCTGCAGCCGCCCTGCGCGGATGTGCGGCAGCGAAGACGCCAGGCTGTCGAACAGCAGGTCGGCCGATCCGTCGAGCAGGGCCGACAGTGCCGGCTGCGTGCCGCCGAAGGGCAGGTGCAGCAGCGGCAGCCGCGTGAGCATCTGGTACATCTCGCCCGACAGGTGGCCGCTGCTGCCCGGCCCGCCCGAGGCATAGCGCAGCGGCTGGCGGTGCTTGGCAAGAAAGCGCTGCAGGTCCAGCGGCGTGCGTATGCGCCACTGGCGTGCCAGATCGCTGCGCATGACCAGCACATTGGGCATGCGCGCCACCAGCACCAGCGGCTGGAAGTCGCGCAGCGGGTCGTAGCCCAGCTGGGGCTGCAGCCAGGGCAGCACGGCATGGGTGGCGGCCGCGCCCATCAGCAGCAAGCGGTCCTGGGCGGTGGCCTGGGCCACCATGTTGGAGCCCTTGGCGCCGCCGTCGCCCGGCACATAGAGGATTTGGATGGCTCCCAGCTTCGCGGTGCTGGCCTCGACCAGCGGCCGTGCCGTGCGGTCCAGCGGGCCGCCGGCCGCATAGGGAACGATCAGGGTCAGGGAGTCGGACTTCGCATCGCGCGGCTGGGCGGCGGAGGGCTGCTGGGCCTGCGCCGCCGCAGGCAGCCAGGGCAGGGCGGCCAGCGCTGCCAGCAGGCTGCGCCGCGCCAACCGGGCCGACGGCTGCGGGCGGGCTGGCGCAGGCGCTCGGGCATGGCGTGACATGGCGCGGTTGGCGTCGTGGCGGGGCGTCATGGCGTGAAGCGAAATGGAGGCGATCCCCGCAGTATAGGCAGCGTGGGCAGGCCGGAAGGCGTGGACGATGCATGTCCCGTTGGCGCTTGACTGTTTGCGCGCAGGCCTGGGCGGCAGCCTGGTTCAGCGGGGCATTCATGGGGATCTCCGGCCAGTTCAGTGCAGGACAGTCGGACGGGCGCCATGGCCGGCGCCTGCGTCTTCTCGATCGGTGCTGTCACTGTAGGCGGGAGGGGCTTCAGCTTTTTGCCGTTTGCCCGTGTAGGGAAAATGCGAAATGCATGAAAATTGCGGAATTCTTTCGCTTATCGCAATTTAACTGGTTAATTCGGGTTAACCCTGAAGAAATCCGTACTTATTTACGAGTCCACCGCCATGAGCGCCACGCACAACATCGACAAACTGGATCGGGCCATTTTGCGCCGCCTGCAGGCCAACGGCCGGGAAACCTATGACGTCATCGGGGAGCAGGTCGGCCTGTCTCCCAGCGCCGTGCTGCGCCGGGTCAAGCGCCTGGAAGACGGCGGTGTGATCGATCGCTACGTGGCCCTGGTCCAGCCCGAGACGGTGGGCCTGGGGCTGACCGCCTATCTCAACGTGCGCCTGGAAAAGTACACCGAGACCAGCAAGCGCAACCCCATGGACGTGTTCCGCGCCAGCGTGCAGACTTGGCCCGAGGTGGTGGAATGCGTGTCACTGACCGGCGAAATGGACTACCTGATGCGCGTGGTCGTGGCCGATATGCAGCACTACACGCGCTTCGTCATGGACACCTTGCTCAAGCACCCCAGCGTGCAGGACTGCAAGACCAGCTTCGTGATGGACCGGGTGAAGGTGACCACGGCGGTGCCTCTGTAGCCCCGAAGGCTCGGACAGGGGCCTGGCCGTCGATAGGTGCAGGGAGGGTAAATTGGTTTGCATGCCAAAACCTTACGGTTTTGTTGCATTGCAATATCTCCGTTGCTCGACATCGGGTTTTTACCTATATTTGAGCCATGAATGCATCCAAAGACTGGTTGAAGGCGTCCTGGCAGGCCGGCCGGGACATGTTGCGTGCGAGCGCAGGCCAGCCGCACCGTCCCGATGGGCGCTCCGCGTCCATGGTGCCCATTCGCTCGCTGGGCCCGTCCCACCGCGAGCGCGTGGTGGCGCATTTGCTCAAGCTCGATGAAGGCGACCGCTACCTGCGCTTCGGCTATGCCGCCAGCGACGAGCAGGTCCGCCGCTATGCCATGCAGCTCGACTTCGAGCGCGATGACATCTTCGGCATCTACAACCGCCGGCTCGAGCTGATCGCCATGGCGCACCTAGCCTTTGCCTCGCATCCCGAGCACAAGAGCTGCGCCGAATTCGGCGTCTCCGTGCTCAAGCAGGCACGTGGCCGTGGCTATGGCGGGCGCCTGTTCAACCGCGCCGTGATCCATGCACGCACCAAGGGCGTGTCCATGATGTTCATCCACGCGCTGTCGGAGAACACGGCCATGCTCAGGATTGCGCGCAAGGCCGGCGCCACCATCAAGCGCGATGGTTCCGAATCCGAGGCCTACCTGCAACTGCCGCCCGCCGGCATCGACACGCACATGGCGTCTCTGATGACCGAGCACATCGGCGAGGTGGACTACCAGTTCAAGAAGCAGGCCAAGCAGTTCTGGGATTTCCTGGCCGACGTGCAGGAAATCCGCCGTGGCGTGCAGGATGGCCGCCACCAGGCCGGCGAATAAGCGCAAAACGCCGCAAGGGAATTGGCGCAGCGCATGCAGGGGTGACGGAGCAATCCGCTATCCTTGCAGCTTGTTTCACTACCGCACGTCCTGCACTCCAAGACAGTGTCCGACCCCCATCCTGCGCGCTCTTCCGAGAAGGAAAGCAAGCGAAGCTTCCTGCAAAAGGTGGCCGAGTTCATTCACCCGGCCCCCGACTCTCCCGACGAGCTGATCGAGACCCTGGCCGACGCCGAGGACAATCAGGTCATCGGCCCCGAGTCGCGCGTCATGCTCGAACGCGTGATCCGCATGGCCGACATGACGGCCGGCGACGTCATGGTTGCAGCCCCTCGCATGGACCTGGTCAACATCGACGCGCCGTTCGATGAATTGCTGCACCAGGTCATCACCACGGCCCATTCGCGCTTCCCGGTCTACCAGGGCGAGCGCGAGAACATCATCGGCATCCTGCTGGCCAAGGACCTGCTCAAGCTGCAGCGTTCGCCGGACCTGAACATCCGCGCCCTGCTGCGCCCCGCCGCCTTCGTGCCGGAGAGCAAGGGCCTGAACGATCTGCTGCGCGAATTCCGGGGCAACCGCAACCACCTCGCCGTGGTCATCGACGAGTTCGGCCGTGTGGCGGGCCTTGTGACCATCGAGGACGTGCTGGAGGAAATCGTCGGCGAGATCGAGGACGAGTTCGACATCCCCGAGGACGAGGGCGACATCTTCGCCCTGGCCGACAACAGCTACCGCGTGGCGGGCGACACCACCATCGAGCATGTCAACGAGACCTTCGAGGTCGCCCTGCATGCCCGCGATCCCGACGATGAGTTCGACACCATCGGCGGCCTGATCGCCCACGAAATGGGCCATGTGCCCAAGCGCGGCGAGCAGATCCATCTGGCGGGCCTGGAATTCACCGTGCTGCACACCAAGGGCGGCGCCGTGCGCTGGTTCAAGGTGGTGCGCGATCCCGCCGCCGACAGCCTGCTGCGCAGCTGAGGCTGCGCCTGAACCTGCCCTTGGCTGGACCTCTCTCACCCGAGACCTACCTCTTTTTGCGCACAACCGGCCGATGCCCCTGTCCAGTTCTTCCGCTTTCTCGCAAGACGGCCGGCGCATGGGCCGGTTCGCCCAGGGCATGCTGCTGCTTGTCGCGGGTGCGGCACAGGCCCTGTCACTGGCCTGGCCCTGGGCGCGCGGGCAAGGTGACGGGCCGCTGAGCCACATCGGCGGCTATGGCCGCCCGCTGTGGTGGCTGCAGATTCTGTCGCTGGCCGTGCTGGCGCGCGCCCTGCAGACGGCGCAGCGTCCGGCCCAGGCGGCAGGGCGTGCCATGCTCTTCGCCACGGCCTGGCTGGTGGCCACCTTCTGGTGGCTGTTCATCTCCATGCATGTCTATGGCGGCCTGCCTGCGCCGCTGGCCGTTGCCGCCGTGCTGGCGCTTGCGGCGTTTCTGGGCAGCTACTACGCGGTGGCCGCCTGGGGTTGGCAAAGGCTGCGCCCTGCTGGTGCTGCGGGTGGCGCGCTGCTGTTTTCCGCCGTCTGGCTGCTGGCCGAGCTGGCGCGTGGCTGGCTGTGGACCGGCTTTCCCTGGGGTGCGGGCGGTTATGCCCATGTGGAAGGCCCCTTGTCCGTGCTGCCGCGCTGGATTGGCGTCTATGGCACGGGCGCCGTGGCGGCCTGGCTGGCATATGGGCTGGCGCATGGGCTGGCTGCCTTGCTGGACAGACAGGGTCTCCGGCCCGTCCGCCTGGTGGCCACTGCAGCGGCGCTGGTCCTGGCCTGGGGCGGGCTGTGGTGGCTTCGCGATGCCGCCATCAATGCACCGTCGGCCGAACGGCCGGCGCTGAGCGTGGCCTTGCTGCAGGGCAATATCCCGCAGGATGAGAAATTCGAGGCCGGCAGCGGCATTCCGCTGGCGCTGGGCTGGTACGGGCGCGAGTTGCGCGCGGCCACCGCGCAACTGGTCGTGGCCCCTGAGACGGCCGTTCCCCTGCTGCCCCAGCAACTGCCCGACGAATACCTGGACCTGCTGCGCGAACCGTATCTGAAGAAGGACGGCCGGCAGGCTGCGCTGCTGGGCATTCCCCTGGGGTCGGAAGAGACCGGCTACACGAACTCGGTCGTGGGCTGGCAGCCCGGCCAGATCCAGGACTACCAATACGACAAGCACCATCTGGTGCCCTTCGGGGAGTTCATCCCGCCGCTGTTCCGCTGGTTCACGCAGATGATGAACATACCGCTGGGCGACTTCAACCGCGGCGCGCTGGGCCAGCCCTCCATGGCCTGGGCCGGCGAGCGTCTGTCGCCCAACATCTGCTACGAGGATTTGTTTGGCGAGGAGCTGGGTGCGCATTTTGGCAACGCGGCGACGGCGCCGACGGTGCTGGTGAATTTCAGCAACATCGGATGGTTTGGCGACAGCGTGGCCATCGACCAGCATCTGGCCATCAGCCGCATGCGCGCGCTGGAATTCGAGCGCCCCATGCTGCGCGCCACCAACACCGGCGCCACGGTTGCCATCGACCACCGGGGTGTGGTCACGCAGGCGCTGGTGCCTTACGAGCGCGCCGTGCTGCAGGCCAGCGTGCAGGGGCGCGAGGCCTTGACGCCATTCGCGCGCTGGGTGCACGCGGCAGGTCTGGTGCCGCTGTGCCTGGCTGCCTTGGCGGTGCTGGCGGTGGCGTGGATCAGGCGCCGCAAGCGGCCGGTCCAGGGGCTGTAGCCAAGGCCCGCGACCTGGGTCGGCGTGGCTTTTGTGGCAGAGTTTTGATGCGGCCTCGGGGTTTTGTTGCAGTCTGGCAACGTTCAACCCCGATAATGCGCGGCTGCATGGTCCGCTGCGGGCCGCACCCATTCAGAGATAGAGGTGGCGTCAGTGCCGCCGTGGAGCAAGTTAGACAATGGCCGATTCTTTTTCGTATGAGCAACTGATCGCTTCGGGCGAAGGCAAGCTGTTTTCCGCAGACAGCGGACGTCTTCCCCTGCCTCCCATGTTGATGTTCGACCGCATCACGCACATCGACACCGATGGTGGCGCCCACGGCCTGGGCAAGATCGTCGCCGAACTCGACATCAAGCCTGATCTCTGGTTCTTCGATTGCCATTTCCGGGGCGATCCCGTCATGCCCGGCTGCCTGGGCCTGGACGCCATGTGGCAGTTGATCGGCTTTTACCTGACCTGGCTGCGCCTTCCCGGCCGTGGCCGCGCCCTGGGTGCCGGCGAGGTCAAGTTCACGGGCGAAGTGGGTCCTGACGTCAAGCTGGTGACCTACGAAATCAACATCAAGCGCGTGATCAAGCGCAAGCTCAACATGGCCATCGGCGATGCACGCCTTCTGGCCGATGGCAAGGAAATCTACGTGGCCAATGACCTGCGCGTGGGTCTGTTCCTGCGCGAGGGTGAAGGCCAGGGAACGGCAGCATGACCAAACGTCGCGTAGTCATCACCGGCGCGGGCATTGTCTCGTGCATCGGCAACGACCTCGATACCGTGGAGACCTCGCTGCGCGAGGGCCGCACGGGCATCAAGGCCATGCCGAAGTTCACCGAACTGGGCATGCGCAGCCAGGTGGCCGGTGTGCCGGAGATCGACGTCGAGGCACGGATCGATCGCAAGCAGCTGCGCTTCATGGGCGATGCCGCTGCCTATGCGCAGATCGCGCTGGAAGATGCCATCGCCCAGGCCGGCCTCACGCCCGAGCAGGTCAGCCATCCGCGCACGGGCCTGATCATGGGCTCGGGCGGCGGCTCGCCGGCCAACCAGATCGAGGCGGCCGACACATTGCGCGAGAAGGGCATTCGCCGCGTCGGTCCCTACCAGGTCACGCGCTGCATGAGCTCCACGGTGTCGGCCTGCCTGGCGACCAATTTCAAGGTCAAGGGCATCAACTACTCCATCACCTCGGCCTGCTCCACCTCGGCGCACTGCATCGGTGCTGCGGCACAGCAGATTGCCTGGGGCATGCAGGACGTGATGTTTGCCGGTGGTGGCGAAGAGCTGTCCTGGGGCATGGCCCTGCTGTTCGACGGCATGGGTGCCATGTCCAGCAAGCACAACGATCAGCCCGAAAAGGCTTCGCGCGCCTATGACGCCAACCGCGACGGTTTCGTGATCGCAGGCGGCGGCGGTGCCGTGGTGCTGGAAAGCCTGGAGCACGCCCAGGCCCGGGGTGCGAACATCCTGGCCGAAGTCGTGGGCTTTGGCGCCACCAGCGATGGCGAGGACATGGTCGCGCCCTCGGGCGACGGCGCCATCGCCTGCATGCAGCAGGCCCTTGAAGGCATCGAAGGCGGCGTGGACTACATCAACACCCACGGCACCTCCACGCCTGTGGGCGACATGCAGGAAGTGCGCGCCATGCGCGCGCTGTTCGGCGACCAGGTGCCGCCGTTCTCCTCCACCAAGTCGCTGACCGGCCACTCACTGGGCGCGACCGGCGTGCAGGAAGCCATCTACTGCATGATCATGATGAACAAGGGCTTCATCGCAGGCTCGGTCAATGTGGACACGCCCGATCCGGCACTGGGCGACATGCCCCTGGTCACCCGCACGCGCGATGCCCAGTTGAACACCGTGCTGTCCAACAGCTTCGGCTTCGGTGGCACGAACGCCTCGCTGGTGCTGCGCCGCTGGCAGGGCCAGTGAACACGCCCTGGTGTGTAAAAGGCGTGTCCTGAAGGAAAAAGCCCGCCTCCTGCGGGCTTTTTTACTGGCGAGCGCCGACAATGCCCAGGCCGGGCGGGAGGCTGCACCCCATGCTGCTGCCGGATCCCCGCCCCAAGAACAATGAAATTTTGCAAGGTTGAACCATGATTCTTGTCACAGGCGGCGCTGGCTTCATCGGCGCCAATTTCGTGCTGGACTGGCTGGCTGCCGGCGATGAGCCGGTGCTCAACGTGGACAAGCTCACCTACGCCGGCAACCTCAAAAGCCTGGAGAGCCTGCAAGGCGATGCGCGCCATGTCTTCGTGCAGGCCGACATTGGCGACGGCCAGACCCTGGCCCGACTGCTGGCCGAGCACAGGCCGCGCGCCGTGGTCAACTTCGCGGCCGAGAGCCATGTGGACCGCTCCATCCATGGCCCCGAGGACTTCATCCAGACCAACGTGGTCGGCACCTTCCGCCTGCTCGAAGCCGTGCGCGGCTACTGGAGCGCGCTGGATGCCGAGGCCAAGGCGGCCTTCCGCTTCCTGCATGTCTCCACTGACGAGGTCTACGGCAGCCTGGCGCCTGCGGCACCGGCCTTCACCGAAGACCACCTCTACGAGCCCAACAGCCCGTACTCGGCCAGCAAGGCCGCCAGCGACCACCTGGTGCGCGCCTGGCACCACACCTACGGCCTGCCCGTGCTGACCACCAACTGCAGCAACAACTACGGCCCGCTGCACTTCCCCGAGAAGCTGATCCCGCTGATGATCGTCAACGCCCTGGCCGGCAAGCCGCTGCCCATCTATGGCGACGGCATGCAGGTACGCGACTGGCTCTATGTGCGCGACCACTGCAGCGCCATCCGCCGCGTGCTGGAGGCGGGCAGGCTGGGCGACACCTACAACGTGGGCGGCTGGAACGAGAAGCCCAACGTCGAGATCGTGAACACGGTCTGCGCGCTGCTCGACGAGCTGCGCCCCAAGGCCGATGGCACCAGCTACAGCGCACAGATCACCTATGTGAAGGACCGGCCCGGCCATGACCGGCGCTATGCCATCGACGCGCGCAAGCTCGAGCGCGAACTGGGCTGGAAGCCTGCCGAGACCTTCGAGACCGGCATCCGCAAGACCGTGCAGTGGTACCTGGACAACCCCGAATGGGTGGCCGATGTGCAGTCCGGCGCCTACCGCGAATGGGTCAGCCGCCAGTACACCGACGGAGCCGGCGCATGAAGCTGCTGCTGCTGGGCCGCAATGGCCAGGTGGGCTGGGAGCTGCAGCGCAGCCTGGCGCCACTGGGCGAACTGATTGCGCTGGACCGCCAGGGCGACGCCGGTGGCCAGGGCCTGTGCGGCGATCTCTCGCACCTCGATGAGCTTGCACGCACCGTGCGCGCTCTGCGTCCCGATGTCATCGTCAATGCCGCAGCCCACACGGCCGTGGACACGGCCGAAAGCGAGCCTGACCAGGCGCGGCTGCTCAACGCGCTGGCACCCCAGGTGCTGGCCCGCGAGGCGGTGCAGACCGGTGCGCTGCTGGTGCACTACAGCACGGACTACGTCTTCGACGGCAGCGGCAGCGCCGCGCGCACGGAGACCGAGGCCACGGCGCCGCTGTCCGTCTATGGCAGCAGCAAGCTCGAAGGCGAGCAACTGATCCAGGCTTCGGGCTGCCGCCACCTGATCTTTCGCACCAGCTGGGTCTATGCGGCGCGCGGCGGCAACTTCGCCAAGACCATGCTGCGCCTGGCCCAGGAGCGTGAGGCGCTGAGCGTGATCGACGACCAATGGGGCGCACCGACGGGTGCGGACCTCATCGCCGACGTCACGGCCCATGCCATTCGCCAGCTGCAGCGCCAACCCGGCGACCAGGGCCTGTACCACCTGGTGGCCGGTGGCGAGACCACCTGGCACGCCTATGCCAGCCACGTGATCGCCCGCGCCCGCGAACTCGCGCCCGACCGGCCCTGGAAGGTGCAGCGCATAGCTGCCGTGCCCACCAGCGCCTTTCCCACCCCGGCGCAGCGTCCGCACAATTCCCGGCTGAACACCGACCGGTTGCAGCAGACCTTCGGCCTGCGCCTGCCGCACTGGCAGGCAGGCGTGGACCGCATGCTGCAGGAAATCATCTGAGCGTGGCTGCGCGCTTCAGCAAGAACCCCAGGATCCAGGACATGAACCAGACACGCAAAGGCATCATCCTCGCGGGCGGCTCCGGCACCCGCCTGCACCCGGCCACGCTGGCCATCAGCAAGCAACTGCTGCCGGTCTACGACAAGCCCATGATCTACTACCCGCTGAGCGCCCTCATGCTCGCGGGCATCCGCGAGATCCTCGTGATCAGCACCCCGCAGGACACGCCGCGCTTCGAGCAATTGCTGGGCGACGGCTCGCAGTGGGGCCTGAAGCTGGAGTACGCCGTCCAGCCCAGCCCGGATGGCCTGGCCCAGGCCTTTCTGATTGCCGAAGACTTTCTGGCCGGCGCCCCCAGCGCCCTGGTGCTGGGCGACAACATCTACTACGGACACGATTTCCCCCGCCTGCTCGAACGCGCTGACGCGCGCAGCGAAGGCGCCACGGTGTTTGCCTACCATGTGCAGGACCCGGAACGCTATGGCGTGGCCGAGTTCGATGCCCAGGGCCGGGTTCTTTCCCTGGAGGAAAAGCCCAAGCAGCCCAGGAGCAACTACGCGGTCACGGGCCTGTATTTCTACGACAACCAGGTCGTTGAGCTGGCCAAGTCCATCAAGCCCTCGGCGCGCGGCGAGCTGGAAATCACCGACCTCAACCGCCTGTATCTGGACAAGGGCCAGCTCAATGTGGAACTCATGGGCCGTGGCTATGCCTGGCTGGACACGGGCACGCACGACAGCCTGCTGGAGGCTGGCCAGTTCATTGCCACCCTGCAGCAGCGCCAGGGCCTGAAGGTTTCCTGCCCCGAGGAGATCGCCTTCCGCCAGGGCTGGATAGACCGTGCCCAGCTCGAGACGCTGGGCCAGGCCCTGGCCAAGAATGGCTACGGCCAGTACCTGCTGCAGATCCTCAAGGAAAAGGTGCACGCATGAAGGCAACACCCCTGGCCATCCCCGAGGTGATGCTGATCGAGCCCAAGGTGTTTGGTGACGATCGCGGCTTTTTCCTCGAAAGCTTCAACCAGCAGGCCTTCAACCAGGCCACGGGCACGGACCACCAGTTCGTGCAGGACAACCACAGTCGCAGCAAGAAAGGCGTGCTGCGCGGCCTGCACTACCAACTGCCGCCCCATGCCCAGGGCAAGCTCGTGCGCGTGGTGCGCGGCGCCGTGTTCGACGTGGCCGTGGACATCCGCAAGGGCTCGCCCACCTTCGGCCAATGGGTGGGCGCCGAACTGACGGAAGACAACCACCGCCAGCTGTGGGTGCCCCCAGGCTTTGCCCACGGCTTCATGGTGCTCAGCGACAGCGCCGACTTCCTCTACAAGGCCACGGCCTTCTACGCGCCCCAGGCCGATCGCGGCATTGCCTGGGACGACCCGGCCATCGGCGTGCAATGGCCGCAGCTCGATGTGGAGCTGTCGCTGTCTGACAAGGACCTCAGGCAGCCGCCGCTGGCGGATGCCGAGCTGGCCTGAGCCGGTTCACATCTGGTCCGGCAGCACCCCGCCCGGCACGGCTTCCTCCAGAAAGCCGGCGATCAGCCGGGCCTGGCGGCGTTCGCGCAGGCAGTACAGGTATTCGGGCAGGCGCGGCACGGGGCCGGCGAAGGGCAGGACGACGATGTCGGGGTGGGCCGAGGCTTCATGCCGGGCGAAGACGCTGATGCCCATGTCGCGGATAACGGCCTCGCGGATGGCTTCGCGGCTGGCGATTTCCATGATGTGGCGCGGTGCCAGGCCGGCGGCGGCCAGCATCTGTTCGGTGAGCTGGCGCGTCATGGAGCCGCGCTCGCGCAGGATCAGCGTGTCGTGCACCAGATCGGATGCCTGCACCATGGTGCGCTGCGCCAGCCGGTGGCTGCGGTGCACCAGCAGGGCCAGCGGGTCCTGGCCCAGCTCCACGCGCAGCAGGCGCGGATCGCTCTCCAGGTGTGACGAGGTCGCCAGGTCCACCTGGTAGTCCACCAGCGCCTGCACCATCTGGCGCGAGTTGCCGCCCACGATGGCCACTTCCACCCGCTCGAAGCGCCGCTGGTAGCGCTTGACGATGTCCAGCACGTAGTAGGGCGCCGTCGCGCCTATGCGCAGCTGGCCCTGGCTGGCATCGCCCGAATGGCGCAGCGCCGACTCCAGCTGGATGGTCTGCAGCAGCAATTGCTCGACCTGGGGCAGCAGGCGCAAGCCGGCATCGGTGATGGACAGCCGTCCGCCCTGGCGATGGAACAGCTCCACGCCGTAGTGCTCTTCCAGCGCGCGGATCTGGGTGGTCACGGTGGGCTGGCTCAGTGCGAGCTGGCGCGCGGCTTGCGTGATGCTGCCAAGACGGGCGACCCAGAAAAAGGACTTGAGCTGCGTGACGAACATGGCGGGGTTGGAGGGAGGGGAGGTCCGGCTCCATATTTCACCATGTCGCCGCAGCCTGAAGGCCTGCGGTGGCCGGGTATGTCCCGGGAAAAAACTCCTGCGCTCAAAGGCACACTTCTTGCATACCAGTTTGCGTGCCAGTTTGTGTGCCAGCTGATCATGGGTTTCGGCTGGTCTTGTGTCAGTGATTACTCGTGGTCAAGGAGCGCATCAATGGACATCCGCAACCCCTCGCCAGGTCTCTACAACGAAGACTTGGCGCCCACCAAGGACCGCCGCTGGGGCGCCTTCAGCATCTTCAACGTCTGGACTTCGGACGTGCACAGCCTCTGGGGCTACTACCTGGCGGCCAGCCTGTTTCTGCTGTGCGGCAGCTTCGTCAATTTTCTGATCGCTATCGGCATCAGCTCCCTGGTCATCTTTTTTCTGATGAACCTGGTGGGCTATGCGGGCGAGAAGACCGGCGTGCCCTACCCGGTGCTGGCGCGTGCCTCGTTCGGGGTCTGGGGGGCGAATCTGGCCGCACTGGTGCGCGCCATCGTGGCCTGCTTCTGGTACGGGGCGCAGACGGCGGCGGCCTCGGGCGCCATGGTGGCGCTGCTGGTGCGCAATGAGGCGTTGCTGTCCTTCCACCAGACCACGCACTGGCTGGGCCATTCGGGGCTGGAGGTGATCTGCTACGTGGTCATCTGGGCCTTGCAGCTGCTGATCATCCAAAGGGGCATGGAGACCGTGCGGCGATTCCAGGACTGGGCCGGGCCTGCCGTGTGGATCGCCATGCTGGTGCTGGCCATCGGCCTGTGCGTGAAGGCCGGCGGCTTCAGCTTCGACCATGGCATTCCCATGGATGTGCTGCTGGACAAGACCAAGGATGCGGGGGTGAGCGGCGCGCCGGGCAGCTTCTGGGCGCTGATGGCCGTGGGCGCGACCTGGATCACCTACTTTGCGGCGCTGTACCTGAACTTCTGCGACTTCTCGCGCTATGCGAAGAACAAGGAGGCGGTTGCCAAGGGCAACCTCTGGGGCCTGCCCGTGAATCTGATCGCGTTCTCGCTGGTGGCCGGCATCACCACGATTGCGGCCTTCAAGGTCTATGGCGAGGTGCTGCTGCATCCCGAGCAGATCTCGGCCAAGTTCGACAGCTGGGTGCTGGCCCTGCTGGCCGCCGTCACCTTTGCCGTGGCCACGCTGGGCATCAACGTGGTGGCCAACTTCGTCTCGGCGGCCTTCGATATTTCCAACGTTTTTCCCAAGCGCATCGACTTCAAGCGCGGCGGCTACATCGCCGCACTGATTGCCCTGGCTCTCTACCCCTTTGCACCATGGGAGGGCGGCGCTGCCCACTTCGTGAACGCCATCGGCGCCACCATGGGGCCGCTGCTGGGCATCATCCTGGTGGACTACTACCTGGTGGCCAAGGGCAACATCAACGTGGCCGCGCTGTATGACGAGCATGGCGAGTACCGCTACGAGGGCGGCTGGAACGTCAACGCGCTGATCGCCACCGGCATCGGCAGCGTGTTCTCCACCATCCTGCCCAACTTCACCAGCCTGCTGCCGGTCTGGTGGGGCACCTACGGCTGGTTCTTCGGCGTGCTGATCGGCGGCAGCGTGTACTGGGTGATGGCCACGCTGCGCCCGCGCCGCATTCCGGCCGCGGCCTGAGGAGGCCGCCATGTCCGAGCCACAGGATGCGCCGGCCACCGGGCCGGCCTTGATTGCCGAGCGTGTCATGCGCTCCATCGTCGAGCGCAAGCTGCGCCCTGGCGAACGCCTGGGCGAAAAGGAACTGGCCGAGGTCTTCGGCGTGAGCCGCACCATGGTGCGCGAGGCGCTGATGCAGCTGCAGGCGCGAGGCTTCGTCGAGGTGCGCTCGCGCCAGGGCTGGTACGTGGTCGAGCCCTCGTTCGAGGAAGCCCAGGAAACCTATGCCGCGCGCCGCGTGCTGGAGTCCGGCATGCTGCGCGACGCGGGCCGGCCGCTGCAGGCGGCCATACGCACGCTGCGCGAGCATGTGGCCCAGGAGCGGGGCGCCATCGCCGAGGCCGACAACGCCGGCCAGCGCAGCGTGCTGCTGGCCGACTTCCACGTCTGCCTGGCCGAGCAGATGGGCAACCGCTTTCTCACGGCCATGATGGCCGACCTGTCGGCGCGCACCACCCTGGTGTCTGCGCTGTACCAGTCGCAGACCGAGGCCCAGCACTCCAATGCCGACCACGAGGCCATCGTCGATGCGCTGGCGGCCGGCGACATGGCGCGCGCCGAGCAACTGATGCGCGAGCACATCGACGCGCTGGCCGCGCGGCTGGATCAGAACCTTGCCCACCGCGCGCGCCTGCAGGACCGGCTGCTGGATGCGCTGCAGCCCCAGGCGGCCCAGGCAACGCGCACAGGCAGGGGCAAGCCGCGCGGCTGAAGAGACGGGGTGGGCGATGGGTGGGACACCCAAATCCGCCAATACCCGCTTCGCCAAATTTCCGTTGTGTGACACGGGCGTTTCACCTGCGCTTCCTAAAGTGGGTGTCAGAGGTGGTGAACCTGCCACCTGTCCACGAACCCACAACGGAACTGCCACGCCATGCGCCACACCCTTGCCTCCCTGGGCCGCCGCCTCGCCATTGCCTCTGCGGCGCTGACCGTCGCCTCATTCGCATCCCTGGCCCACGCGGCCAAGACCGAGCTGCTGGTCTACAGCGCGCTGGAGGCCGACCAGATCAAGGCCTACAAGAGCGGCTTCGAGAAGGCCCATCCCGATATCGAACTCAAGTTCGTGCGTGACAGCACGGGCATCATCACGGCCCGCCTGTTGGCCGAAAAGGCCAATCCCCAGGCCGACGTGATCTGGGGCGTGGCCGCCACCTCGCTGATGCTGCTGGACAAGCAGGGCATGCTCCAGCCCTACGCGCCCAAGGGCCTGGACAAGGTGCGCGCCAACATGCGCGATCCGCGCGCCCAGCCGACCTGGGTGGGCATGGACCTGTGGTCCTCGGCCATCTGCTTCAACACCGTGGAGGCCGGCAAGCGCAAGCTGCCCGTGCCCGCCAGCTGGGCCGACCTGGTCAGGCCCGAGTTCAAGGGCACGATCACCATGCCCCACCCGGCCTCCAGCGGCACGGGCTACCTGATGGTCGCGGCCTGGCTGCAGATCATGGGCGAGGAAAAGGGCTGGGCCTACATGGACGGCCTGCACCAGAACATGGGCGTGTACACGCACAGCGGCTCCAAGCCCTGCCGCCAGGCGGGGGCCGGCGAGTTTCCCGTGGGCCTGAGCTTCGAGTACCGCGCCAGCAAGACCAAGAAGGACGGTGCGCCCATCGACATCGTCTTCCCGCAGGAAGGCCTGGGCTGGGACGTGGAGGCCACGGCCATCCTCAAGACCAGCAAGAAACAGGAAGCCGCCAAGGCGCTGGCCGACTGGGCCGTCACGCCAGAGGCCAACAAGCTGTATGCCGCCAACTTCGCCGTGCTGGCCCTGCCCGAGGCGCAGGAGAAGCTGGAGTTCATTCCTGCCGAACTGGAAAAGCGGTTGGCGAAAAACGATTTCAACTGGGCTGCCGATAACCGCGACCGCATCCTGGCCGAGTGGAGCCGCCGCTACGAAGCCAAGGCAGAGAAAAAGTAAGCCGGAGCCACGCCATGCTGCGCATAGACCATATCGCCAAGCGCTACCGCGAGCAGCAGGTGCTGCGCGGCATTGACCTGAACGTGGAGGCGGGCGAGTTCGTCAGCCTGCTCGGCCCTTCGGGCTGCGGCAAGACCACGCTGCTGCGCATCGTCTGCGGCATCGACATGCCTGACGAGGGCAGGGTGCTGTTCCAGGGCGATGACATCACGCGCTGGCCGGCCGCACGCCGTGGCTTTGGCGTTGTGTTCCAGAGCTATGCGCTGTTTCCCAATCTCACGGCCGCGCAGAACGTGGCCTTCGGGCTGAACGGGCAGCCTGCGGCGCAGGCGCGCGAGCGTGTGGCCGAGATGCTGTCGCTGGTGGGCCTGGGCGCGCAGGCCCAGCGCTACCCGGCCCAGCTGTCGGGCGGCCAGCAGCAGCGCGTGGCCCTGGCCCGTGCGCTGGCGCCCCGGCCGCGCCTGCTGCTGCTCGACGAGCCGCTGTCCGCGCTCGATGCCCAGGTGCGCACCGAGCTGCGCAGCGAGATCCGCCAGCTGCAGCGCCAGCTGGGCATTGCCTCCATCATGGTCACGCACGACCAGGAAGAGGCCTTGTCCATGGCCGACCGCGTGGTGCTCATGCACCAGGGCCGCATCGAGCAGCAGGGCTCGCCCGAGCAGCTCTATGCCCGGCCCGTGAGCCAGTTCGCGGCCGGCTTCGTGGGCCGCATGAACCTGCTGCCGGCCACGGCCGAATCGGCGGACCAGGTGCGCATCGGCGAGGCCAGCCTGCGCTGCGCGCTGGCCGGTTTCGAGCCTGGCGCTGCCCTGCTGGTGGGCGTGCGGCCCGAAAGCGTGGTGCTGCACCCGGCCCAGCCCACGGCATTGGCCAACCTGTTCCGCGCCCACGTGGTGGAGACCTCCTTTCTGGGATCGATGGCCCTGGTGCGCCTGTTCAGCCCCACGCTGCAATGCCAGGTTGACGCCCAGTGGCCCCTGCGCCACGACGTGGGCCTGCCCGACTGGCTGCAGGGCGAGGTGCTGATGGAGCTGCCCGCCGCCGCGCTGCAGCCGTTGGCGGCGCCCGACGTGAGGAAGGCCGCATGAGCGCGCATCCCATGGACACGGCCATTTCCGTGCCTGTGCCCGTCCCCGTGCCCGTGCCGGTGGACCGCTCCGTTCC
The DNA here is from genome assembly GCF_017355445.1 of Delftia sp. SD018. NCBI lineage: Bacteria > Pseudomonadati > Pseudomonadota > Betaproteobacteria > Burkholderiales > Comamonadaceae > Delftia > Delftia sp. SD018. The sequence goes on along the minus strand of NZ_JADDRN010000003.1, from coordinate 131,559 downwards.
CGCCCGCCGCAGCGCGCCTGCAGGGCCCGCGCGTCCGCGGGGGCGCAGCGCAGGCTGGGAGCGCTGGTGGCTGGGCGCGCTGGTGCTGGGCGCACTGGCCTGGCTGCTGGCCACCATCGCCCTGCCGGTCGCCAGCCTGCTGGGCAGGAGTTTCTGGGACGACACGGGCCGCTTCACGGGCCTGGCCCAGTTCATCACCTATGCGCGCATGCCGGGCGTGGCGCAATCGCTGTTCAACAGCCTGTGGCTGTCGGCCGTGAGCAGCACGGTCTGCGTGCTGCTGGCCTATGTCTACGCCTATGGCGTGGTGCGCAGCTGCATGCCGCTGGCGCGCTGGTTCCGGGGCCTGGCGCTGGTGCCGCTGCTGGCGCCTTCGTTGCTCATGGCCATCAGCCTGATCTACCTGTTCGGCAGCCAGGGCCTGCTCAAGGGCTGGCTGCAGGGGGGCTCGGCCTACGGGCCCTTCGGCATCATCGTGGGCTCGGTGCTCTGGACCTTTCCGCATGCGCTGATGATCCTGTGCACCACGCTGGCCTCGGGCGATGCGCGCTTGTACGAGGCGGCCGCCACGCTGGGCGCCAGCCGCTGGCGCAGCTTCCGCCAGGTCACGCTGCCGGCCAGCCGCTACGGGCTGATGATTTCGTGGATCGTGGTCTTCGTGCTCGTGGTGACCGACTTCGGCGTGCCCAAGGTCATTGGCGGCAACACGGCCATGCTGGCCACCGATATCTACAAGCAGGTCATAGGCCAGCAAAAGCTGTCCATGGGTGCCGTGGTGGCCATGCTGCTGCTGGTGCCTGCGGGCCTGGCCTTTGCGGCAGAGCGCCATTTGCGTGCGCGCCAGGCGGCGACCATGGGTGTGCGCTCCGTGCCGCTGGTGCCTCAGCCCCATGCGCCGCTGGACCGCGCGCTGCTGGCCTACTGCGCGCTGGTGGCGCTGGCGCTGCTGGCCGTCATGGGCACGGCCGTGCTGGCCTCCCTGGTCAGCTACTGGCCCTACAACCTCACGCTGACGTTCAAGAACTACCGCTTCGACATGATGGACGGCGGCGGCTGGGCCAGCTATGGCAACTCGCTGTCCATGGCGCTGGCCACGGCGGTGGTGGGGGCGGTGCTGAGTTTTGTGACCGCCTACCTGGTGGCCAAGCCCCAGCGCTGGGCACGCACGCGCCAGTGGCTGCATGCCGTGGCCACGCTGCCCATGGCCGTGCCGGGGCTGGCGCTGGGCCTGGGCTACATCCTGTTCTTCAATGCCCAGGGCAATCCGCTGCACTTCCTGTACGGCAGCATGGTCATCCTGGTGCTGTGTTCGGTGGCGCATTTCTTCTCGGTGGCGCACATCACGCAACTGGCCGCGCTGCAGCAGCTCGATGCCGAATACGAGCGCGTGGCCGATTCCCTGGGCGTGGCCTTCTGGACGCTGCTGTGGCGCGTGCACCTGCCGGTGTGCATGCCCGTAGTGATGCAGGTGGCCGGTTACTTCTTCGTCAACGCCATGACCACGGTGTCGGCCGTGGTGTTCCTCTACTCGCCCGAGACCACGCTGGCCTCGGTGGCCGTGCTGGCCATGGACGACGCGGGCGACACCGCGCCGGCCGCCGCCATGGCCGCGCTGATCTTTGCCACCGCTGCCACGGGCCGGCTGCTGATCGCGGCGCTGGATGCCTGGGTGCAGCGGCGCACGCAGCGCTGGCGCCAGCGCTGATTCCTTCTCTCTTCCTCCCTCCGTTTTTTTCTCATGAAGAACTACGACCTGATCGTGGTGGGGGCCGGCATTGTCGGCCTGGCCCACGCCTATGCGGCTGCGCGCCGTGGCCGCAGCGTGCTTGTCATCGAGCGCGACGCGGCCTGCATCTCCGCCTCCATCCGCAACTTCGGCTTTGTGACCGTCACGGGCCAGCAGGCCGGTGCCCACTGGCGGCGTGCCATGCGCTCGCGCGACACCTGGGCCGAGATCGCGCCGCAGGCCGGCATCGAGGTCGTGCACCGCGGCCTGTGGCTGACGGCGCGCCGGGCCAGCGCCGAGGCCGTGCTCCATGCCTTTCTGAGCACCTCCATGGGCGAGCGCTGCGAGCTGCTCACGCCGGCCCAGGCCGCCGAGCGCCATCCTGCACTGCGTACCGGGGATTTGTCCGCCGTGCTCTACAGCCCGCATGAACTGCGCGTGGAGTCGCGCACGGCCATTCCCAGGTTGGCGCAGTGGCTGGAGCAGGCCATGGGCGTGGATTTCCGCTTTGGCGAGGCCGTGCTCGACGTGGCCGCGCCCCGGGTGCGCAGCACGCGCGCCAGCTACCACGGCGAACGCGTGGTGGTCTGCAACAACGCCGACCCGGGCGGCCTGTTCGCCGGCCTGTGGGCGCCGCACCGCATCCAGCTGTGCCAGCTGCAGATGCTGCGCGTGCGGCCGCAGCCGGGCTTTCGGCTCAAGGGCTCGGTCATGGGTGATCTGAGCATGGTCAGATACGAGGGCTACAGCGCCCTGCCCGAAGCCGCCGCGCTGCGCGCTGAGCTGGAGCGGGAGGAGGGCGAGAGCCTGGCCCACGGCATCCACCTGATCGCCGTGCAAAGCGCTGATGGCAGCCTGGTGGTGGGCGATTCCCACCACTACGGCGCAGCGCCCCAGCCCTTTGCCAGCGAAGCCGTGGACCGGCTGATGCTGCGCCACATGAACGAGGCCCTCAATCTGCGCGATGCGCAGGTGGTGGAGCGCTGGGTGGGCGTCTACCCGAGTGCGCAGGACGCGCCCTGCGTGGTGCATGCGCCCGACGAGGCCACACGCGTGGTCGCTGTCACGGGCGGGTCCGGCGCCAGCACGGCGTTCGGTCTGGCCGAGGAGGTCTGGAGCGCGTGGTGAGCGGCAGCCGGCCTACTTGCCGAACATCACCCACAGCAGCGCCAGCACCATGATCGTGGCCAGCACGGCCAGCGTGATCTTGAGGGCGCTGTAGGGGCGCTCGCCCGCAATCTGGCCCGTGTAGCCGTTGGCGATGATCTGGAAGGTCTTGCTGCCGTAGGTGTAGCCCACCAGCCAGACCGGCACGAGGATGTGCTTGAAGGTGCGGCCCTGGTACTCGCGCTGCATCTGCAGGTTGCGGTAGGTGTCGCCGGGCACCTGGCGCGCGCACAGGGCGCGCAGCTGCTCGTCCATGTCCTGCACGTTGACCTGGGCGGCCTTGCCCAGGTCGATCTGGTAGCGCTCCACGGTCCAGCCGCGCACGAACTCGGGCGTGTAGGGCTTGAGGTCGGTGGTGGTGGGAAAGGGCTCCACCTGGCGCAGCAGGTTGGCGTGCACGCCCACGGTGCCGGGCACCAGCTCGTCGTCGAAGAAATGGGCGAGGCTGCCCGAGGCCGGCTCCCAGCGCACATGGCGCACCTGGCGCGTCTGCACGTTGCCGTTGCTGTCGCGGTAGGACTCGGTGGTGTAGTAGTAGAAGCCCGCCTCGGCCTGCCAGTCGGCGCTGGCGTGGGCGTCGAAGGTCCAGTAGGGCAGGTAGACGCCGTGCAGCGTGTCGGTCAGCGCGGCGGACTTCAGGCGGTTGGGCGCGAACCAGCGGCTGCCGTACCACTGGCGGATGCGGTCGCGGATCTGGCCGTCGCTGATCTTGAAGGGCAGGATGCTCTGCGGCGTGATGGCATCGCCCTGGTCCTCATGGGCGACGATGGAGGGCGAGCCGCAGAAGTCGCAGCGCTGGGCCACGGTGCGGTTCACGAAGACCGAGATGGCACGGCAGTTCTGGCACTGGACCTCGTAGCGGTCCTCCGTGCCCCAGCCCCGGCCGGACTTTGGGTTGCGCAGCGCCTCGGCCAGGTCCTGCTCGACCACATCGCGGCCCAGTTCCTCGCGCGTTTCCTCGCTCCAGGGCACCGTGGTGCCGCAGTACGGGCACTTGAGCGCCTGGGCCTGGGCATTCCATTCGAGGTTGGCGCCGCATTCGGGGCAGGGGTGCTTGCGCACCATGGCCGGCGCGGCGGCTGCGGCCTCCCAGGAACCGGAGGCGGGGGAAGTCGAGGTGCTGGAGGAACTGGAGGAAGGCGCGCTCACGGCATCGGTCCTGGAAAACGGGACGCGGCGCCAGGCAGGGCCTGGCGCCGCAAAGGGTCAAACCACGGAAATGTCAGCCGCGCAGGAAGTCATCGAGTGCGGCTTGCGCAATGCGCCACTGGCTGCCGATCTGGCGCGCCTTGAGGTTGCCGGCCTGGATCTCGGCCAGCACATCGGCCTCGCTCACACCCAGCACCTGGGCCGCCTGCGCCGGGGTCAGCACCTGCAGTCCACCGGCGGCGGGCGCTGCGGGGGCCTGGGCCGCCTGTGCGGCAGCGGGCGAGAACGGATCGGACGCCTGGCCCTGGCCGGCCGGTGCGCCACCGCCACCGCCGTTTTGCATGCTCTTCATCATCTCCTGCGCCATGCCGAAACCCATGGCCATGGTGGCGGGCAGGGTGGCTGCGGCAGCGCCTTCGCCGCCCGTGGTCATGGCCTGGCCCATCTGGTATTTGACGTAGTCGTTGAGGTTGCCGATGGCCGTCATGCTGGAGCGCTTGTCGATGGCCTGCTCCACCTCGGGCGGCACGGACACGTTCTCCAGCACGAAGCTGGTGATCTCCAGGCCGTACTTGTCCGTCATGGCCGGGTTGATCAGCGGCAGCAGCGCATCGCCCAGCTCGCCATAGCGCTGGGCCACGTCCAGCACGGGCACCTGGGCCTTGGCCAGCGACTCGGTGAACACGCTGATGATGCGCGAGCGCATGGTGTCGGCGAACTCGTCGATGCGGAAGTTCTGGTCCGTGCCCGCCACTTCCTTGAGGAACTTGGCCGGCTCGACGATGCGGAAGTCGTAGGTGCCGAAGGCGCGCAGGCGCACGGCGCCGAAGTCCTTGTCGCGCACCATCACGGGGTTGGATGTGCCCCACTTGTTGCCCGTGAACAGGCGCGTGTTGATGAAGTAGACATCGCACTTGAACGGCGAGTTGAAGCCGTACTTCCAGCCCTGGATGGTGGACAGGATGGGAATGTTCTGCGTGGTCAGCGTGTGCTTGCCGGGGCTGAACAGGTCGGCGTACTGGCCGGCCGAGACGAACTGCACCTGCTGCGACTCGCGCACGATGAGCTGTGCGCCGTTCTTGATTTCCTTGTCGTCGTCGGGCCAGCGGTAGGAGAGCGTGTCGCGCGAGTCATCGGTCCACTCGATGATCTCTATCAGTTGCTTGGTGATGATGTTCATCAGGTTCATGGCAGGCTCCGGGGCGGTGGTGGTCCACGACAAAAAAGGTCAGTGGGCCATTCTAGGGGGCGTGCATGGCGGCGTGGCGAACGGTCACCGGCCGCTGCCCTGGTGAATTGTCAAAAAATGATCCGGATGCGTCGTGCAAGGCGGGCTTTCGGGTCTTCGCGCGCCACGGCCTTTGCCGGCATGTGTCGCCTGCTCCGTTTTTTGATGCAGATCGCCCTGTGGAGCGTCTGCCGTGGGGCCGCAGGCCCGCGCCACGGCGCAGGGCCGGGCGGCGCCTTAAAATCGTCGTTTGCGCGGCGCGAGCCGCCTCTCATTCACCGGCGCGGCCCCGGCCTGCGTGCGACGCCTGAAACAAGTCATGCTCACTTTCCAACAAATCATCCTCAAGCTGCAGTCCTACTGGGCCGACCAGGGCTGCGCGCTGCTCCAGCCCTATGACATGGAAGTGGGCGCGGGCACCTCGCACACCGCCACCTTCCTGCGCGCCCTGGGCCCCGAGCCCTGGAAGGCCGCCTACGTGCAGCCCAGCCGCCGCCCCAAGGACGGCCGCTATGGCGACAACCCCAACCGCCTGCAGCACTACTACCAGTTCCAGGTGGTGCTCAAGCCCGCGCCCGACAACATCCTGGAGCTGTACCTGGGCTCGCTCGAAGCCCTGGGCTTCGACCTGAAGAAGAACGACATCCGCTTCGTCGAGGACGACTGGGAGAACCCCACGCTGGGCGCCTGGGGCCTGGGCTGGGAAGTCTGGCTCAACGGCATGGAGGTGACGCAGTTCACCTACTTCCAGCAGGTCGGCGGCATCGACTGCAAGCCCGCCACGGGCGAGATCACCTACGGCCTGGAGCGCCTGGCCATGTACCTGCAGGGCGTGGACAACGTCTACAACCTGACCTGGACCGACGGCCTGAGCTACGGCGACGTCTACCACCAAAACGAGGTGGAGCAGTCCACCTACAACTTCGAGCATTCGGACGCCGACTTCCTGTTCACCGCCTTCGGCGCCTACGAAAAGCAGGCCAACCACCTGATCGGCGAACAGCTGGCGCTGCCGGCCTACGAGCAGGTGCTCAAGGCCGCCCACACCTTCAACCTGCTCGATGCGCGCGGCGCCATCAGCGTGACGGAGCGTGCCGCCTACATCGGACGCATCCGCAACCTGGCCCGCGCCGTGGCCAAGGCCTATATGGACAGCCGTGCGCGCCTGGGCTTCCCCATGGCGCCCAAGGCCCATGCCGACGAAGTGCTGGCCGAGCTGGCCAAGGCCGCCGAACAACAGGGCAAGAAGGCCGCCTGAGGCGGACACCGCTGCACCGAGAGAACACCAGACCATGAACGCATCGAATCTTCTTGTTGAACTGTTTGTCGAAGAGCTGCCCCCGAAGGCGCTGCAAAAGCTGGGCGACGCCTTTGCCGGCGTGCTGTTCGAGCAGCTCAAGGCCCAGGGCCTGCTGGCCTCCAGCGAAGCGCGCCTGACGGCCTATGCCTCGCCGCGCCGCCTGGCCGCCCACATCACCGAAGTCCTGCCCCAGGCCGAGGACAAGGCCGTGTCGCAAAAGCTCATGCCCGTCTCCGTGGGCCTGGACGCCGACGGCAAGCCCACGCCCGCCCTGATCAAGAAGCTGGCCGCCCTGGGCGCCGGCGAAGAAGCCGTTGCCGGCCTGACCCGCCAGGGCGAAGGCAAGGCCGAAGCCCTGTTCCACGCCTCCACCGTGCGCGGCGTGATGTTGGCCGACGGCGTGCAAAAGGCGCTGGACGAAGCCATTGCCAAGCTGCCCATCCCCAAGGTCATGCGCTACCAGCTGGCCGACGGCTGGAGCAGTGTCCATTTCGTGCGCCCGGCCCACGGCCTGGTGGTGCTGCACGGCACCGAGGTGCTGATCGGCGTCAAGGCCCTGGGCCTGACGGCCGGCACGGCCACGCATGGCCACCGCTTCGAGGCGGCGGTCGATCCCGTGGTCATCCGCTCCGCCGATGACTACGCCGCGCAGCTGCGCGAGGAGGGCGCCGTCATCGCCAGCTTCGCCGAGCGCCGTGCCGAGATCGCGCGCCAGCTGCAGGCCGCTGCCGAGCGCGTGGGCGGCGGTGTCCGTCCCATCGAGGACGAGGCCCTGCTGGACGAAGTCACGGCGCTGGTCGAGCGCCCCAATGTGCTGGTCTGCGAGTTCGAGAAGGAATTCCTCGACGTGCCGCAGGAATGCCTGATCCTCACCATGAAGGCCAACCAGAAGTACTTCCCGCTGCTGGACGCCGCCGGCAAGCTGACCCACCAGTTCCTGGTGGTCAGCAACATCAGCCCCCAGGATGCCAGCGCCGTCATCGGCGGCAACGAACGCGTGGTGCGCCCGCGCCTGGCCGACGCCAAGTTCTTCTTCGACCAGGACCGCAAGAAGACCCTGGCCTCGCGCGTGGACGGGCTGGGCAAGGTGGTCTACCACAACAAGCTCGGCACCCAGGGCGAGCGCGTGGAGCGCGTGCGCTCCATCGCCAAGAGCATTGCGCGCCAGCTGGGCGACACGGGCCTGGCCCAGCAGGCCGATCTGGCCGCGCAACTGGCCAAGACCGACCTCGTGACCGACATGGTGGGCGAGTTCCCCGAGCTGCAGGGCACCATGGGCCGTTACTACGCGCTCAACGACGGCCTGGACGTGGCCGTGGCCGATGCCATCGAGGACCACTACAAGCCCCGCTTTGCGGGCGACGAACTGCCGCGCGGCAACGCCGGCGTGGTCGTGGCCCTGGCCGACAAGCTGGAAACCCTGGTCGGCATGTTCGGCATCGGCAACCTGCCCACGGGCGACCGCGACCCGTTCGCGCTGCGCCGCCATGCGCTGGGCGTGATCCGCATGCTGGTCGAGAAGGACCTGGCGCTGGATCTGGAAACCCTGCTGGTCAGCGTGCTGCCTGCCTTCGGCGACAAGATCGAGGACGCCACGCCCCAGCTGGCCGACTTCATCTACGACCGCCTGGCCGGCAACCTGCGCGAGCAGGGCTTCTCGGCCCAGGAAGTGGACTCCGTGCTGGCCCTGCGCCCGCAGCGCCTGTCCGACGTGCAAAAGCGCCTGGAAGCCGTGCGCGCCTTCGGCGAGCTGCCCGAGGCACCGGCCCTGGCCGCCGCCAACAAGCGCGTGGGCAACATCCTCAAGAAGGCCGACCAGGCCGTGCAGGCCCAGGTCAATGCCGCCGTGCTGGCCGAGGTGGCAGAGAAGGACCTGTACGCGGCCCTGCAATCGGTGGCGCCCAAGGCACAGCAGCAGTTTGCTGCCGGCGACTACACGGCCAGCCTGCAGACCCTGGCCGCGCTGCGCGCCCCGGTCGATGCCTTCTTCGAGCATGTGATGGTCAACGCCGAAGACCCGGCGCTCAAGGCCAACCGCCTGGGCCTGCTGGCCACGTTGCACGAAGCCATGAACCGCGTGGCGGACCTTTCGCGACTGGCGTAAATGGAGCACCCCCTGAGGCGCTTCGCGCCTTCCCCCTCTCTACTTGCTTCGCAAGGGAGGGGGACGACACCCTCGGTGCGGGGCGGCCCTTCCTCGGTGTCCCTCGTCTTGGGACGCGCGCAATTGAGTTCTGACATTCTTGGGACCCGACCATGAAAATTGCGATCCTGGACCGTGACGGAACCCTCAACCAGATCGGTGAGGAGGGCTTCATCGGCTCTGCCGAGGCCTGGAAGGCCCAGCGCGGGGCGCTGGAAGCCGTGGCGCGCCTGAACCGGGCGGGCTGGCATGTGGTGGTCGCCACCAACCAGCCGGGCCTGGGCCGGGGCCTGTTCGACGTGACCGAGCTCAATGCCGTGCACGCGCGCATGCACCGCGAAATGGCGGCGGCAGGCGCGCGCGTCGATGCGGTTTTCTACTGCCCCCATGCCCCGGACGAGGAATGCCATTGCCGCAAGCCCGGCACGGCGCTGTTCGAGCAGATTGCCGAGCGCTTCGGCGTCGAGGGGCATCAGCTGTGGGTGGTCGGCTCCTGCGTGGCCCACCTGCAGGCCGGCGCCGCCATGGGCGCGCGCCTGCACCTGGTCTGCACGGGCGCCAGCGCCGGAGTGTCTCTGGACGGGGCGCTGCCGCCTGGACTGCCGCCCGGCACCCAGCGCCATGCCAGCCTGGCCGCGCTGGCCGATGCGCTGGTTCCGGCAGATGCCGCACCCGCTCCCTGAACGCCTGAACGCCCGAATGGCGCTTTGCCCATGCGCCGCCGGCCTGCCGTCCTGCGCACAATGCTATCTTTGTGAATTCCGATTCCTGAGGGCGCAAGGCCCGGGCCTGCCGCCCGGCCCCTGCGCCGCTTTCTGCACCACACTGCCGCCATGTCCCTGATCCGCTCCACCCTCCACATGCTCTGGATGGGCATCACCGTGATCCCCTACACCCTGGCCGTGCTGCTCACGCGCTGGCTGGGCGGCGGGCCGCGCCGCGTCTATGCCGTGGCGCGCGCCTGGCTCAAGCTGTCGGTGGACAGCGCCCGCGTCATCATGGGCGTGCGCCACCGCGTGCAGGGCATGGAGAACCTGCCCACCGACCCCAAGCAGGGCGTGGTGCTGCTGGTCAAGCACCAGTCCACCTACGAGACCTTCCTCATGCCGGCGATCATGCCGCGCCCGCTGGCCTATGTGTTCAAGAAGGAGCTGCTCATGGTGCCCTTCTTCGGCTGGTCCATCGGCAGCATGGACATGATCCACATTGACCGCAAGCACGGTTCGCGCGCCTTCCACAAGGTGGTCGAGCAGGGCAAGCGCCTGTTGGGCCAGGGCACCTGGGTGATCATGTTTCCCGAAGGCACGCGCATCCCGCGCGGCCAAAGGGGCGAGTACAAGACCGGCGCCACGCGCCTGGCCATCATGACCGGCGTGCCCGTCGTGCCCGTGGCCGTCACCTCGGCCAAGTGCTGGCCGCGCAAGGCCTTCATCAAGACGCCGGGCGTGGTCGATGTCTCCATCGGCAAGCCCATTCCTTCCGTGGGCCGCAAGCACGAGGAGCTGATGGTGGAAGTCGAAAACTGGATCGAGGCCGAAATGCAGCGCCTCGACCCCGAGGCCTACCGCGCCTGAGGCGCCGGAGAGCGGCATGGCGGACCCGGCACAGCGCAGTTGGGATTGGCTGCTGCCACCTGCCGTGCAAACGCAGGACGGCGGGCTGAAGCCGCGCCGTGACAGGGCCGCTCCCCCCGCCCAGCCTTCGTCCGCGCCTCTTCCTCCTTCTCCTCCTTCTCCTACATCTCTCCCATCTCCATCCACCATCCCCGAGCCCAGTGCCCGCATCCACCCGGACGCCAACCAGCAGGCGGTCCTCCAGGGGCAGGTGCTGCATTACCGGTTGCAGCGCTCGCGCCGGCGCACCATAGGCTTCACCATCGGCGCGCAGGGGCTGGTGGTCAGCGCGCCTGCCTGGGTCAACATGGCTGCCATCGCGCAGGCGCTGGAGGCGAAATCGGGCTGGATACTGCGCAAGCTGCATGAGGCCGGCCAGCGCCAGCAAGCCCAGCATGCGGCACGCATCCGCTGGGAGCACGGCGCAGAGATCGGCTATCTGGGCCGCCCCTTGCAGCTGTGCCTGACCGGCGGCGAAACCCAGCCGCTGCGCACGCGCCAGGTACACCGTGAACAGGCGGCCGATGGCAGCCAGTCCCTGCACCTGCCGCTGGCGCCCGGGGCATCGGCCGCCGAGGTGCGCGCCTGCGTGCAGGCCTGGATGCTGCGCGAGGCGCGCTCCTGGTTCACGGCCAGCCTGCAGCGCCACGCGCCGCTCCTGGGCGTGCAGTGGACCAGCCTGAGACTGACCAGCGCAAGCACGCGCTGGGGCAGTGCCAACTCGGCGGGCGCCATCCGGCTGAACTGGCGGCTCATGCAGCACGCGCCCGAGGTCATCGACTACGTGGTCGTGCACGAGCTGTCCCACCTGCGGTACATGGACCACAGCCCGCGCTTCTGGGCCACGGTGGCCAGCGTGATGCCGGGCTGGGAGGCGCAGCGCCAGGTGCTGCGCGACAGGCTGCTGCCGCCCTGGGAATAGGCGATCCGGGCACCGGCGAGCCGGCGCCAGTCGGGCTGGACGGTTATTCTTGCCGGGCACACAACCGCGTCCTATCAAGAAAGCCAATCCATGTCCGCAAGCGCTCCCGTTCCCGCAGCCATTCCGCTGACCGTCCAGCCCGCACAGGGCTATGCAGGCGACATTCCTCCCGAACTTGCCTGGCAATGGCAGCAATCCGGCGAAGCCGTGCTCGTCGATGTGCGCACCGATGCCGAGCGCGACTGGGTGGGCCGCGTACCGGGTGCCGTGGCCGTGGCCTGGAAGCAGTGGCCGTCCATGGCGATGAACCCCGATTTCGACAGCCAGCTGCGCGCCGCCGTGCCTGAAGGAGGCAAGGTGGTCCTGCTGTGCCGTAGCGGCGTGCGCTCGGTGGCCGCTGCCCAGCGCGCGGCCCAGCTGGGCATCGAGGCCTACAACATCCTCGAAGGTTTCGAGGGCGATGTGGACGCCAACGGCCAGCGCGGCCATGTCGGCGGCTGGCGCCTGCGCGGCCTGCCCTGGCGCCAGTAAGCCGGGGCCGACCTGGCGTCGTTCAGAGCTGCGGCTCCGCGAATCCCAACGCCACCGCCCGGGCGGCCACCATGTCCACCAGGGCCTGGGCCGGTCCTGACAGCGTGGCCTGCGAGCGCATGGCCAGCAGCAGCCGGCGCCGGGTGTTGAGCGCCCCCAGCGGGCGCAGCCGCAGTGCCCGCGCGGCCAGGTGCGGGGCGGTGGCCGCGCGCGGCAGGATGGCCAGGCCCAGACCCACCGAGACCATGTGGCACATGGCGTCGAAGCTGCGCACCTGGATGCGGATCCGCACGGGCCGGTTGATGGATTCGGCCTCGGCCGCAATGCGCCGCATCAGCGAGGTGGAGCGGGCCAGGCTCACGAAGTCGTGGTCCAGCACGGTGGCCAGGGGCACGGGGGAGGCGTCGTCCGTGTCCAGCGCATGGCCGCGCGGCATGACCAGCACCAGCTCGTCCACATCGCAGACCTGGGTGCTCAGCCCTTCCAGGGGCGTGTTCTCCCCGATGATGGCCAGCTCGGCCACGCCGCTGAGCACGGCGCGCACTGATTCCTCGCTCAGCGCGTCCTCCAGGTCCACCGAAACGCCTGGGTGGGCGGCCATGAAGTCGGCCAGCAGCCGGGGCAGAAATCCCGCAAATGCGGAGTTGTTGGCCCACAGGCGCAACTGGCCCGTGGCGCCGCTGCGAAAGTCGTCCATGGCCAGGGCCAGGTGCTCCAGCCGGGCCACCACGTCCACGGCATGGTGGTACATGCTCTGACCAGCGGGCGTGGGCGTGACGCCGCGCTTGCTGCGCACCAGCAGGGTCACGCCGCAGTGCTGTTCCAGCTCGGCTACGCGTTTGCTGGCGGCCGCCAATGACAGCCCCAGCGTGCGCGAGCCGGCCGTCAGGCTGCCGGCATCGACCACGGCCACATACAGGCGCAGCGTCAGCAGATCGAATCGGTGCAGGTTGATCATTCCCATCCTCCACCGCAGACGAAGGATGGATCAACGAGATACGGCTGTTCGGCCGCGCGCAGGCCCGCAAGAATGCGCCGGTACAAAGAGAACATGGAGACAAGCATGAATCGACGCATTGTGCTGCAGGCCGCCGGCCTGGCAGCGGCCGCCCTGCTGGGCGCAGGAACCGTCCAGGCCCAGGCCTTTCCAACCAAGTCCATCACCCTCGTGGTCCCCAACCCGCCCGGCGGCGTGGTGGACACGGCTGCACGCCTGGCGTCCGACCCGCTGTCGCGCCTGCTGGGGCAGTCGGTCGTGGTGGACAACCGGGGCGGCGCCAGCGGCAACATTGCCTACCAGATGGTGGCCCGGTCGCCCAAGGACGGCTACACGCTGCTGGCCTCGTATTCGGCCTACCACGTGGGCAATCCGGCACTGTTCCCCAAGCTGCCCTGGGCGCAGTCCGAGCTGGCGCCCGTGGGGCTGATCGTGGCCGCCACCAATGTGATCGCCGTTCATCCTTCCGTTCCGGCGAACAATCTGCAGGAGTTCATTGCCTATCTGCGCAAGAACCCGGGCAAGGTCAATTACGCGTCGCAGGGCAATGGCTCGCTGTCCCATGTGGGCACGGCCGTGTTCGCCCAGGTGACCCAGACCCAGATCACGCATGTGCCCTACAAGGGGTCCGGCCCGGCCATCCAGGACGTGCTGGGTGGCCAGGTGCAGATGTTCATCACCACGCCGCCTTCAGTGCTGGGCCATGTGCAGACGGGCAAGCTCAGGGCCCTGGCCGTAACCAGCAAGACGCGCCATCCCATGCTGCCCGATGTGCCCACCACGGCCGAAGCGGGCCTGCCGGGCTTCGAACTGGAAGCCTGGGTCGGCCTGTTCGCACCTGCGGGCACGCCGCCCGAGGCCATCGCCAGGCTGTCGGACGCGCTCAAGACCTCCCTGGAGTCGCCTGACGTGCAAAAGCGCGCGGCCCTGCAGGGCGTGGAGCCGCGATTCCTTGGCCCGCAAGCGCTGGGCGCGCTGGTCCAGCGGGAGACCGATCACTGGGGCAAGGTCATCAAGGCCAACCACATCACGGTGGATTGACATGACAGCCAAAACCCATTTCCGCATCGGGCAGATCGTGCCCAGCTCCAACACCACGATGGAGACCGAGATCCCCGCCATCCTGCGCGCCCGCGAGGCGCTGGCGCCCGAGCGTTTCACCTTCCACTCCAGCCGCATGCGCATGAAGCATGTGACCAAGGAGGAACTGGCCGCCATGGACGGCGACAGCGATCGCTGCGCGCTGGAACTGTCGGATGCGCGTGTCGATGTGCTCGGCTATGCCTGCCTGGTGGCCATCATGAGCATGGGGCGCGGCTATCACCGTGTCTCGCAAGCGCGCCTGCACCAGCGCACCGTGGACAACGGCGGTCCCGCGCCCGTTGTCACCAGCGCCGGCGCCCTGGTCGATGGCCTGCACGCCATCGGCGCGAAGAAGGTGGCGCTGCTGGCGCCCTATATGAAGCCGCTGACGCAGCTGGTCATCGACTACATAGAGAACGAAGGCATCGAAGTGGTGGACAGTATCTCGCTGGAGATTGCCGACAACCTGCAGGTGGGCGCCCAGGATGCGCGCGCACCCATCGAGATCACGCGGCGCCTGAACACGGCCAACGCCGACGCGGTCATCGCCTCGGCCTGCGTGCAGATGCCCTCGCTGGCCTCGGTGCAGCCCATCGAGGACCGCGTGGGCCTGCCGGTACTGTCCTCCTCGGTGGCCACGACGTTCATGATGCTCAAGCGCCTGGGCTTGCCGACAGCCGTTCCGGGATTCGGTGCGCTGTTGAGCGGTAAATACTGACTACTGACTGAGCCCACGAAAAAACCGCCCGAAGGCGGTTTTTTCACGGAGGCAAAGAGATCACAGCGCCGGGATGCGCAGCTTCTGGCCGGGATAGATCTTATCCGGGTGGCTCAGCATGGGCTTGTTGGCCTCGAAGATCACCGGGTACTTGTTGGCATCGCCATAGAACTTCTTGGCAATGGCCGACAGCGTGTCGCCGCGCACCACGTCGTGGTACTGGGCCTCGGGCTCGGGGTTGGTCACCGTCATCTGGTTGTCCACCGACTGCACGCTGGAGACGTTGCCGCAGCACAGCGTTACCTTTTCCTTGACCGCCTGGGTGGGCGCCGTGCCCAGCACCGTGACCTTGCCCTGAGAGCCGTCGAACTGCACCTTCACGTCGCTGACGCCCAGGTTCTGCGTGCCGATATAGGTCTCGATGGCCTTGGCGGCCTTGGCATTCAGGTCTTGCGCAGGCTCGGCTGCCTGTGCGGCGCTGCCGCCGAACAGCTTTTCGCCGGCTTCCTTGATGAAACTGAAAAGTCCCATGGGTGACTCCTGTTGGTGGGTGGAAAAACGGAAAGGCCAATGTAACGCCTAACAGTGGCAGCGCGCGCTGCCGGGCAGGAGCGCTCCCGGATTTTTGACATTTGCGCCATTCTTGCGTTCACGTCCTCACTCAGTTGTCGTCCATGGCTGACGCTATCCTCCGGAAAACTCCGATAATCGCGCCCATGACTTTTTTGGCCATAGACATCGGCAACACCCGCTTGAAATGGGCGATGTACGACGCGCATCGGCCTGGCGCCGCTTTGCTGGCGCACGGCGCGGAGTTCCTGGAGCACATCGAGCACCTGGCCGAAGGGCCGTGGAGCGACCTGCCCACGCCTACGCGCATGCTGGGCTGCGTGGTGGCCGGCGACACGGCGCGCCGGCGCGTGCACGACCAGATCGACATGATGCTGGGATGGGATTTCGAGCCGCAGTGGGCCGTGCCCGGCGCGGCCGAGGCCGGAGTCACCAACGGCTACGACTTCCCCTCGCGCCTGGGGGCGGACCGCTGGGTGGCCATGATCGGCGCGCGCCAGCACATCCTGCAGCGTGGGCCAGAGCGGCCCCTGATCGTGGTCATGATCGGCACCGCCGTCACCGTGGATGCACTGGACCAGCACGGCCACTTCATGGGCGGCCTGATCCTGCCGGGGCACGGCATCATGCTGCGCGCCCTGGAAAGCGGCACGGCCGGCCTGCACGTGCCCACGGGTGCGGTCACGCCATTCCCCACTAACACCAGCGACGCGCTGACCAGTGGCGGCACCTACGCCATCGCCGGGGCCGTGGAGCGCATGTACCAGCATCTGTACATGCATTGCAGCATGGAGCCCGCCTGCGTCATGGCCGGCGGTGCAGGCTGGAAGATGGTGCCCAGCATGACGCGCCCCTTCGAGCTGGTGGACAACCTCATCTTCGAAGGCCTGCTGGTCATGGCGCAGCGCCGCTGGGGCGATGCCAGCGGCCTGCCGGCCGACGCGGTCAGAGCGGCCTGAAGCCACTTCGATCGTGCGGCGCAGCATCGCGCCGTTATATCCGTTGCGTAACAGTTGATGACAGCGCTGGTGCCGGGTGCAGGGGCGGGCGTGGACCCCGCATCCGGAGCCTTTCGCGGGGGATGCGGCGACAGTGGATAATCCGCGGCAATGTCTTCCACCAATCACGTCATGGAACCGATTGCCGGTGTCGAAGCCCCGATCAAGGGGCGGCTGGGCGAACGCCTGCTTTCCGCCGGCAAGCTGAACGAGCGCGATCTGCAAAACGCCCTGCAGGCGCAGCAGGAGCTGGGCGGCTACCTGGGCCAGGTGCTGGTCCAGCTGGGCGTGGTGGCGGAAGCCGACGTGGCCCAGGCGCTGTCCGAGCAGCTGCACATGCGCTGGCTGCGCGCGGAAGAGTTTCCTGACCTGCTGCCCGATGTGCCGGGCCTGCTGGCCAGCTTTCTGGATGCGCAGTGCGTTTGCCCCATTTCGCTGCAGGACGGCGTGCTGGAAGTGGCCATGTCCGTGCCGCAGGATCCCTTCATCACCAAGGCGCTGCGCCTGGCCACGGGTCTGCAGATCAAGCCCGTGCTGGCGCTGGAAGCCGATATCCGCAAGGCCCTGTCCGAAGCCGGCCAGGAACCCGAAGGCGAAGAAGGCCAGGACTGGGAGTCGGACGCCACGGGCGGCGACTTCGTCGAGCATCTGAAGGACCTGGCCAGCGAGGCGCCGGTCATCCGCTTGGTCACGGGCATCATTTCCCGCGCCATCGAGCTGCACGCCTCCGACATCCACCTGGAGCCCTTCGAGGCCGGCCTGCAGGTGCGCTACCGCATGGACGGCGTGATCCATGCGGCCGAACTCGTGCCGCCCCGGCTGAGCGCGGCCGTGGGCTCGCGCGTCAAGCTGCTGGCCCATCTGGACATTGCCGAGCGGCGCCTGCCGCAGGACGGTCGCATCAAGACCCGCGCCAAGGGCCGCGAATTGGACCTGCGTGTCTCCACCGCACCCACGGTGCATGGCGAGAGCATCGTCATGCGGGTGCTGGACCGCGCCAACGTGCGCCTGCGCCTGGAAAGCATGGGCTTCGAGGTCGATACGCTGGAGCGCTTCAACACCTTGCTGGCCAAGCCGCACGGCATCGTGCTGGTCACGGGGCCCACGGGCTCGGGCAAGACCACCACGCTGTACGCGGCCCTGTCTAAGATCGACGCGGTTTCCAACAAGATCATCACCGTCGAGGACCCGGTCGAGTACCAGCTCGACGGCATCAACCAGATCCAGGTCCATCCGCAGATCGACCTCACCTTTGCCAACGCCCTGCGCTCCATCCTGCGCCAGGACCCGGACATCATCATGATCGGCGAAATGCGTGACGGAGAAACCGCGCAGATCGCCGTGCAGTCCGCGCTGACGGGTCACCTGGTGCTGTCCACGCTGCACACCAACACGGCCGCAGGCGCCGTCACCCGCATGCGCGACATGGGAGTGGAAAGCTACCTGATCACGTCCTCGGTCAACGGCGTGTTGGCCCAGCGCCTGGTGCGCACGCTGTGCTCGCATTGCAAGCAGCCCGACACGCTGCCGGCCGCCGCCGTCGAGGGCAGCGGCCTCAAGCGTTTTTTGCGCGAGGGCTCGCCCATCTACCGCGCCGTTGGCTGCGAGCATTGCCGGGGCACGGGCTACAAGGGCCGTACCGGCATCCATGAACTCATGGTCATCGACGAGCCGCTGCGCCGCGCCATCATCGAAGGCCAGGACGCCAACGCCCTGCATGCCATGGCGGCCAAGAGCGGCATGCTGAGCCTCTACGACGACGGCCTGCGCAAGGTGGCCTCGGGCGCCACCACGCTGGACGAAGTGCTGCGCGTGACCCAGGATCAAAGCGATGCCTGATTACAGCTGGGAGGCCGTGGACAGCCGCGGTCAGATGGTCAAGGGCACTTTTTCCGCTGCGGCCGTGGCCGAGGTGGTGGTGCACCTGCGCAAGAGCCGCCTGTCGCCCATCAAGGTCGAGGAAGCCGCAAGCCTGGGCAATGTGCCGCTGGCGGCGCGTGCGCTCAAGAAAGGCCGCATCAAGGCCGACGACATCCAGGGCATGACCACCGAGCTGGCCATCATGATGCGGGCCGGCCTGTCGCTGGACAACGCGCTCAAGGTCCTGGTCGAGATGAGCCACAAGGTGCAGATGCAGGCCATGCTCCAGTCCGTGCTCGACAGCGTCAAGGCCGGCATGCCGCTGAGCCAGGCACTGGGCAAGCACCACGACCTGTTCGGCGACTTCTATATCAACATGGTGCGATCGGGCGAAGCCAGCGGCCAGATGTCGGGCGTGCTCAACCGGCTGGTGGAACACATGGCGCGCCAGCGTGCCCTGCGCGACAGCGTGGTCTCGGCCACCATCTATCCCGCCATCCTGCTGGGCGTGGCCGTGCTGTCCCTGGTGGCCATGCTGGGCTTCGTGGTGCCGCAGTTCGAACAGCTTTTCAACGACATGGGTGACGCGCTGCCCCTTCCCACGCAATTCGTGATGGGGCTGGGCCATGCGTTTCGCAGCTACGGCTGGGCGGTGTTCATCGTGCTGGGCGCGCTGGGCTGGGTCTTCGCCCGCTGGGCCAAGAGTCCCAAGGGACGTCAGACCTGGCAATCGTGGCTGCTGGGCCTGCCGGGCCTGGGTGGCGTAGTGCGCAAGTACCAGCTCACCCTGTTCAGCCGCTCGCTGGGCACGCTGCTGGGCAACGGCGTCACGCTGCTGACCGCACTGCGCATTGCCAGCGACACGGTCTCCAACGTCGCCATCCGCGAGCGCCTGGAAAAAATGGGTCCCATGGTCAAGGAAGGTCATCGCATGGCCCATGCCGCCCAGAAAACCGGAGAATTCGAGCCCCTGGCCCTGAATCTGGTGCGGGTCGGCGAAGAAACCGGCCGCCTGGGCGACATGATGCTGGAGCTGTCCAACATATTGAACCGCGAGGTCGAAAACGCGATCAAACGCCTCCTGACCATGCTGGAGCCGGCGCTGATCCTGGTCCTCGGTATCCTTATCGCCTCCATCATCGTGTCGATCCTGCTCGGAATCCTGTCCGTCAACGATCTGGCCGTCTGATGAATCTGAATTGACTGAAAGGTATGTAGAAGATGATGCGCATGCAAAAGCAACTGTCCTCCCGCGCCCGCAAGCGTGGCTTCACGCTGATCGAACTGCTGGTCGTGCTGGCCATCCTGACCCTGCTGGCCGGCCTGGTCGGCCCCAAGGTGCTGAACCAGTTGGGTGGAGCAAAGACCAAGACGGCCGGCGTGCAGATCGCCGACATCGAAAAGGCGCTGGAGCTGTACAAGCTCGACGTGGGCCGCTACCCCACCTCGCAGCAGGGCCTGGACGCGCTGGTCAAGCAGCCTGCCGGCGTTGCCGGCTGGGCAGGCCCCTACCTCAAGGGCGGCGTGCCCAATGATCCCTGGAACAACCCTTACCGCTACACCTACCCGGCTGCCAATGGCGACCTCGAAATCCTCTCGCTGGGTGCTGACGGTGCTCCGGGCGGCGAAGGTGAAGCAGCCGACGTGCGCAACACCAAGTAAGGTGCTCTTGAACACTGCTGTCGCCACCGTTGCCGCACCGTTTTGCCAAGGATGAGTCTTGAAGCGCGCCCAGGGTTTCACGCTGATCGAGCTGCTGGTGGTGTTCGCCATTCTTGGTGCCATCATCGGCATCGTGCCGCCTGCCATGGGCAAGCTGCGCGATGCCGTGGACTATCGGCAGACGGTGCAGGACGTGACGGCCCTGCTGCGCAAGGCGCGCCAGCAGGCCACGCTGCAGGGCATGCCTGTGGCATTCGCTGTCAATACGAATAGCAGGCAGTACGGCATCGCCGGACAGGCCACGGCCAAGCTGCCCGACAGCCTGACGGTGCAACTGACCACGGCAGCCGGCATGGCGCTTGCCGATGGCAGCCAGACCATCGTCTTTCTGCCCGAAGGCGGCGCCACGGGGGGCAGTATTTCGCTCGCCCGCGCGCAAAGCGGCGGTGGCGTGCGTCTGCGTGTGGACTGGCTGTCCGGCCAAGTCACCAAAGAGGCCCTGTAATGCGTCGGCGCGCCGCTTCCCGCCCCAGGGTGCGGGGCATGACCTTGCTGGAGCTGTTGGTGGCGCTGTCCATCATGGCTATCTCGCTGGCGCTCATTTATCGGGCCGTTGGTGGTTCCGCGCGCGGTGTTTCCAAACTGGAGCAGAACCAGGGCGTGGCCCTGCTGGCCGATTCGCTGATGGACGCCTTTCCCATGGTCGATCCTGGAGGCACCCAGGCCTCAGGGCAGGATGGTGTCTACGCCTGGCAGGTGGCTTCCGCGCCTTTCTCCGTGGGCGGCCTGCCCGAAACCGCGGTTCCCCTGCATGCCTTGCGCATCACGATCTCCGTTGAAAACCGCAGTTGGGTCTTCGAGACCCTGCGCCCGCAGCGCCCTTTGCAGCAAGGCGAGGTGACGCGATGACCGGGCGCGCTCCATCTTCTGGCAGGCAAAAGGGCTTCACGTTGGTGGAGCTGCTGGTGGTCATGGCCCTTCTGTCCCTGCTCATGCTGGGGCTGGCGTCGGCCATGTCCACGGTCTCGCAGACGCAGGAGCGTGTGGATGCGCGGCTGGACCGCATGGACCACCAGCGTGTCTCGATTGGTTTTCTTCGTTCTATCCTGGGACAGGTGTCCGCCGTGCGGCGCCAGGCCGGTTTGCGCAAGCAGGGCGAGAGCGAATTGTTCTTCGAAGGCGGCCCGCAAGGCATGCGCTGGTTGGGCATCATGCCTGCGCGCTTCGGCATGGGCGGCCGTACCCACTTCCAGCTTTCCGTCGAAGGCGATGCGCTGGTGCTGCGCTTCGCGCCTTGGCAGGGTCCCGATGTCATGCCCGACTGGGGGCAGAGCCAGTCCTATGTGGTTGATCGCGGTGTCACGGCTTTTGCCTTGCGTTACCAGAATGCCAAGCTGGGCGTGGCACATTGGCAGCCGCAATGGGGACCCGAAAAGGACAACGAAAAGGAACTGCCGTCTGCCGTGCAGATCGAGTTGCAGTCGGCTTCTGGGGCGTGGCCGTTGATGATCATCGCGATGAACACGCCTGCAGGTTCGAATCCCGCAAGCACCGTTCGAGCCACTTTGGGCGGAGGCTCCGTCTGGTGAAAGGCCGCTCAATTACGTTCATGCGTCGTTCTGTTATGCAGCGTGGCATGGCCCTGGTGCTGGTGCTCTGGATCGTGGCTGCCTTGGCCATCTTCGCGAGCAGCTTGGGGCGCGTGGTGCGCAGTGAGGCTTCGCTCATAGGCGTGACCCGCCAAATGGCCGAGGGGCGGGCGCTGGGCGAAGCCGCCATCTACCAGCTTCTGCAGCGGATCGCTCTCAAACCGACGGAGTTCCGTGAGTACGCCGTAATCCCGGTGCCGACGGCAAAAGGGATAATAGAGATTGCCGTTGTCCCTTGGAGCGGTTTGGTGAACATCAACGACGCGCCGCCTGCTTTGCTGGCGTTGTTGCTGTCCAAGGCGGCCGGTCTCGGTGGCGGTGCCGCCGAAGCATTGGCCCAGGCCATTGTGCAGTCGCGCAATGGTGTAGACAATCGCCAGCCGCTGCGCCCTGCCTGGGACGCACCTGAAGATTTGCTGCAGGTGCCAGGCATGACCTATGGGATTTTTGCCAGCATTCGTGACTTCATTGTTGCGGATTCGGACGGGCGTGGCGCTGTGAACCCCGGGGCCGCTCCGGAAGGGCTCAAGCCTTGGTTGGAAGGGGGCACGGGCTCCCAGCAGGGCGTATCCGGTTCGCGCTACACCCTCATTGCCAAGGTGCCGTTTGACGGCGCGGGGGAGGCATTGATCACGCGGCAGGTGGACGTGCCGGGCGGAATGGGGCCCGGGCGTTTGCCCTGGACTGTGCTCGCTGCCTCCCAGACCTGGAAAGGGCGCTTGTAGCGCTTCAAGTGCCAAGAAAGGAAGAATTTCAAGATGGCTCAACGTGAGAGTGGAGGGGGTAGTCCATGCCGATGCTGAGTTCCGACGCGAAACTGTTCGGCATCGACCTGAGTTCGCTGGGTGGCCAATTGCGCGAGGCATGGCAGCAACTGGCACACCTGCCCTGGATGCGGCGTTTTATGCCGCGGTTCCCCGTGAAGGTGGCAGGCTGGGAGTCCCGGCCTGATGGTATGGCCTGGGTCAGGGGAGATCGTTTCGAGTGGGGGCAGCGGGGCAATGGCGGGACCACCGCCTCGCCTGACTATGCTGCCGTCTTGCTGCCGTCCGAGTTGGTGCTGGTACGCACGCTGCGCCTGCCTGCCATGTCTCCCAAGGCGCTGCATGGGGCTGTACAGCTCGATGTGCAGATGATGTCGCCTTTTACTGAAGAGCAGACCCTTTGGGCCTATGCTGCGCGTTCCCCAGGGGGGGCATCTTCAGTCCGGCTGGTCGATGTGGTGATCACATCTCGCGATCAGGTGGAGCGGGCTCTAAGGGAGCAGGGATACCGCCTGCCGGCCGGTGTGGCGCCCGAGGTCTGGGCAGATGCCGTGACGCAGACCATCATGATCACGGGGTTTGGCGAGCAGCGCCGTCTGGCCCGTGAGGCGCGGCAACGCGTCTGGCTACTGACTGGCGTATTGGTCGTGGCGGCGCTGGCCGCAGCCCTGGCCGCCACGCCTACCGCACAGCTTTATCTGCGTGCCGAGGATGCCAACGCCCAATTTGCCCGGCTGACCCAGGCTACCCGGGAAGTCGTGGCCAAGCGGCAGGCCTTGGTGGCTGAAGCGGAAAGCGTTTCCGCCCTGATGGATCGCAGGAATCAGCAGATCGACCATCTGCGTGTAATGGCGCTCCTGACGCGGGTGTTGCCTGATGACACAGCCGTTCAACGCGTGCAGTTCAAGGGAGACAAGCTCACGGTGCAGGGCCTGAGTGATGACACCTCCGAAGCGGTGCGCCTGCTCTCCAAGGAGCCTGGATTGCGCGATGTGCGTTTGCCCAGCGCCGTGACACGGTCCTCGCGAACCAGCAAAGAGAGCTTTACGCTCGAAGCCACGCTGGATCCAGCCGTGCTCGGTGTGCACGCCATGGACGAGGCCAAGGATGAGTCTGAAGCAACGGGTACGCCCTCCGTGCCGGCGAAGGAGGGTGCGTAATGGCCGAGAAGCCAAGACTGCCCTGGCGCCAACTGGCAATCCTGTCGCTGCCTGCCCTGGCATTGTTGCTCCCTCTGGTTGTGGGCGGGCTCTGGGTCCATGCCAAGCACAACTGGGGGCAGAGCCAGCTGGATGTCGTGGAGCCACGCCATGCGCGGTTGCTGGGTCTGCAGCAGCAGGAAGAG
This sequence comes from Delftia sp. SD018, assembly GCF_017355445.1. Classification (NCBI taxonomy): domain Bacteria; kingdom Pseudomonadati; phylum Pseudomonadota; class Betaproteobacteria; order Burkholderiales; family Comamonadaceae; genus Delftia; species Delftia sp. SD018. Next base: position 108,134 of record NZ_JADDRN010000003.1, on the reverse strand, counting down.
GAAATTCAACAGGCATTGGAAAGCCTGGCCGAGACCAAGGCCAAGCATGTCTATCCGGGCGAGAGTGACGCTACCCAGACCGGTAACGCGGTGCAGCAGCGCCTGCGTACGGTGCTGGACCGTGCGGGCCTGGCCATCGTCAGCAGCCAGGTGCGCCCCAATCCTGAAGACGGCAACTATGAGCGCATTGATGTTGTGATGTCCACGGAGGGCGACTGGCCCTCGATCCAGATGGCACTGCTGTCCCTGCGCGACATCAGCCCCACGGTCTGGCTCGACGACCTGGAGGTCAATCTGCCGGGCAGCCTGCAAAATGCCAATCCCCGAGTGGCGCCCAGGTTGAGTGCGCAATTTACCTTCAGCATTCTCCGGAGCAAGACGCCGTGAATCAGATCAACTGGCTGGGATGGGGCGTAGGAGCCACCCAGGTATTGCTGTGCGGTGCCCTGGCGATGGCCTGGCTCACGCCACAGATGGAGATCAAGAACAGCCGCTGGCAGCCGCCTGAACCCATCAAGGCGGACGTTCAGGCATTGCTGCCAAAGCAGCCGGAGACCCCTGAGCTTGGCATACGCCAGGAGGATCAGTTGATGCTCCAGATGCAGGAGCGGCCTTTATTCGCGCTCAGCCGTCGTCCTCCCCCCCCCCCCGCCGCCTCCCAAAAAGTCGGACGAAGAACCGGTCGAGCAGGACCAATGGTCCAAGGCCAAGGTGCTGGGCCTGTTTGATGGGGCCGTCACGGGCGCCATCGTCCAGTACGCAGGCAAGGAACAGCGCTTCATGCTCAGCCAAAGCCTTGGCGGCTGGAAGCTGTCTCGTGTGCTGGACCGCGAAATTGAATTGGAACGTGGCGGCCGCAAGCGCAGGCTGCCCATAACGCGGGCCGCAATGGACAAGGGACCGGCCATTCCCGCAAATGTTCGTGTGCCGTCGCCTCCTGCTCCGGTGGCGCGAGTCCCCAGGGGGGGCTCATATGCTGGGCAACAGCTGGAGGCTGAGCAGCCGCAAAACACCGGTCCGGCGCCCCAGGAAGAGGGCGCCTCGTTGGGTGGCGGGATTGTCCGCTGAGACTTCCCCGCCTCAAGAAACCAGTCAAGAGAATCTATGCAACTGCCTAATCGACCTATCCGAACCGCATTGGCACTCGCCGTGTGCCAGTTGCTGCTGGCCTGTGCCCAACCGGCCAAGAACAACTTCGTGAGCCATTTCCGTGACGATACCGTTCAACGGGACTATGTCTTTCTGCCCGAAGGGGAGGGTACCGATGGCGCATCGCAGGGCAAAAAGACGTCGGACGATGCTGATGGCGCCAAGCCACGCATCCTGTCCGGGACGGGCAAGCTGCTGGGCGATGCCAAGGCATTTCCTCCGGTGGCTGGCAAGCCCTCCAAGCTGAACTTCGAGGACGCGCCACTATCCCAGGTAGTGCGCACGGTGCTGGGCGACATCCTGTCGCTCGACTATGTGTTGCATCCGCCGATCACGGGCAACATCACGCTCAGTACGCGCAGTGCCATTCCGGCGGACCAGATCCTCAACCTGCTGGAGACTGCTCTGCAAGCCAATGGCATGGCCATGGTGCGCGATGCGCGCGGCACCTACCATGTGGGCCGGGTCGATGCACTAAAGAGCATAGGTGCCACCGTGCGCCAGGCCACGACCGACAAGCCGCTGGCACCAGGATACGGAACCATCATCGTGCCGCTGCAGTACATCGGTGCCAACGAGATGGCTGCCATCCTGCGGCCCATGGTGCCTGGCGATGCCATCGTGCGCGTGGACAACATCCGCAACCTGCTGGTGATGGCAGGCTCGCGGGCGCAGGCTGAAGGCTGGCTGGACATGGTGCGGACTTTTGACGTGAACCTGCTCGAAGGCATGTCCGTGGGAGTTTTTCCCCTCAAGTATGTTTCCATCCAGGAAGTCAGTGCGGCGCTCCAGATCATGAATGGTGGAGGCGCTGGCGGTGCCGCAACCCCTGGGGCGCCCGGCGCTGCCGGTGGATCAGTCCGGCCGGGCGCGGCCGTTGGCGCCGCTGCGGCGGCCAGCGCAGGCGCGGTGACATCGCTGAGCGAGGGCAACCCCATGTTCGGCGCGCTGCGCATCATTCCCATCGAGCGTCTCAACAGCGTGATCGTCATCACGCCCCGGGCGGCCTATCTGGACGAGGCGCGGCGCTGGCTGGCCAAGCTGGACCAGCCGGGCTCCGGAGGCTCGCAGCCGCAGTTGAACATCTACCGCGTGCAGAACGGCAATGCCAGGCATCTGGCCGGCGTGCTGGCCGGCATCTTCGGTGGCTCTGCGGGCGGCAGTACGGCCAACAGCGGTGTGGCTCCTGGGTTGGGAACCTCGACTTCAGGGACCTCGGCTTTCGGGAACAACAGCTTTGGCAATAGCGGGTTCGGAAATAGCGGGTTCGGCAATAGCGGGTTCGGCAACAGCGGGTTCGGCAACAGCGGGTTCGGCAACAGCGGGTTCGGCAACAGCGGATTTGGGAACAGTGGTTTCGGCTCGAACTCTGGGCAGCGCTTCGGTTCCACGACATCGGGGATCGGCAACCAGGTTGGGACAGGGCAGGGCATGGTCAGCGCGAGCCTGGGTAGCGTGCGCGTCATGGCCGACGAACTCAACAACTCCGTGCTGGTCTGGGGCACGCCAGCTGAGTTCGAGCGCATCGAAGCTTCGCTCAAGAAGCTGGACCTGCCGCCCACCCAGGTGCTGATCGAGGCCAGCATCGTGGAGGTTACGCTCAACGACACGTTGCGCTATGGCCTGCAGTGGGCCTTCAGTGGCGATGTCGGTAACAAGGGCTACAGTGGAAATGGTGGACTGCTGGGGCAGGCGGGCGATGACCGTCCCCCTGGCGCTACATCATTGGATACAGCCACAGGAGGGCTGGGCGGTCTTAGCCTTGGACAGGGCTTCAATTACACACTTAAAAACTCTCTTGGCAACATCAAGGCCGTTTTGACAGCCCTGGCCGGCAAGACCCAGGTCAAGGTAGTTGCCAGTCCCACGCTGATGGTGCTGGACAACCATCCGGCGGCTATCGCCGTCGGTACGCAGCAGCCTTACAAATCCGGCACTACTGTGACTGGGACCTCGGGGACCGCCATCGACAACTTCTCTTATAAGGACACGGGGGTGAATTTGCAGGTCGTCCCTTCTGTCAATGCGGGCAATCTGGTCACTATGACAGTCAATCAATCGGTGACAGATGTGGGCGCCATGGATGAGGTGACTCGGCAGCGAGCCTTCCTTCAGCGCCAGATCTCAAGCCGTGTGGCCGTACGGTCGGGTGAATCCATCGTCATGGGGGGGCTGATCCAAGAGAATTCGAATGAGGGCCGGTCGGGCATACCTTATTTGTATGATCTGCCCGTGGTCGGCAATCTGTTCGGCTCCACCAACAACTCAGGTGCCCGCACCGAGCTCATCGTCATCATCACCCCGCGCGTGGTCCGCACCGACATCGATGTGCGCGAAGTCAGCGATGACCTGCGCGAGCAGATGCGTTCACTGGCTCCTCTGCTCAAGTCGCCTTCTTCGAACCGGACGGCTCCCGTTGATTCCTTCCCGGCGCCCGCGAAGGCGTCTGTGGAAGTCGGGCCTCTTGCGCCCGCTGCGCGCTGAATCCGTGGAACATTCAGGCCTAGCCTGTCTCGAAACTTCTTTTTGGAGAAAACCATATGAGCAACAAGATCATCAAGCAACCCCTGGCACAAGGCTCGCGTTGGCTGGCCTGGGCGTTGGGCGGCGTATGCGCCGCGCTGCTGGCAGGCTGCGCCACCACGGGTGATGGAGGCAAGACGCCCGAGGACATCGTGAACGCCCGCTCGACGGCCTACCTCAAGGCACGGCAGAGCGGCGATGTGGACAAGGCTTACACCTATCTGACCCCTACCTACCGCGCGCTCAAGAACAAGGAGCGCTTCCGTCTGGAAAACGGGGCCGCCACCGTGCTCAAGGGCGGTGAGTTGCTGTCTACCACCTGCGTGCCCGAGCGCTGCGTGGTACGCCGCAATTTCACGACCGTGGCACCCACCATGCCGAGTGTGGATGTACCCATCAGCATCACCGAAGCCTGGGTGGTCGAAGATGGCCAGTGGTGGCTGTTCCTCGAATAAGTTCAGGTGCCATTGTGTGAAGTGGTAGATTGAGGGGATAATTCGCCGTCCCTGTGGTAGTGCATGTTGGGCAAGTGTTGTTTTTTTCGCAAAGCGGCGCTTGCAAGCCCCCAGAAAGCCATATGGCGGCGTAACCGGCTGTGCTACGATTCCTCGGCGATCAATCGTGGTGGTTGCAACTACCTTATCTTTTTTACTGGAGATAGTTCTTATGAAGAAAAATGTTCTGGCCCTGAGCATTGCTGCCATGGTTGGTGGCCTGGGCTTCGCAGGCGCGGCTTCGGCTGGTGTCGTTCCCGGTACGCTGGTTCCTGACGCGGCGACCCTCGGCGCTACCAACGCAACTGGCTTCCAGCTGACCGAAGGCGGCACGGGCCACAACCTGGTGGTGCCTTACTTCAGCGCGCAAAACGGCAACATGACCGTTCTGCACCTGGTGAACACCGACACCCAGAACGGCAAGGCCGTCAAGGTGCGTTTCCGCGGCGCCGCCAACTCTGACGACCTGATGGACTTCCAAGTCTTCCTGTCGCCCCAAGACGTGTTCACTGCTGCCGTGACGCAAGGTGCCAATGGCATTCTGCAACTGGTCAGCTCTGACAACACCTGCACGCTGCCCCGCCTGAACTCCGCTCCTCTGCAAGCCACTCCCGATGGCGCAAAGGCTGCTAACGCAGTCGGCTTCTTCAACGGTACCACTGCCCGCCTGAACCCCAAGCTGTCGGCTGATGCCCTGGCTGCCGGTTCGCGTGAAGGCTATGTTGAAATCTTCAACATGGCTGACATCCCGAGCGCTGCTGTATACAACGGCAACAACACCCAGTCCAACCTGTACAAGACCATCAAGCACAACGCTGCTGGCGTGGCTGCTTGCGATAGCACCGTGCTGAACCCCAGCGTGCTGACCACGGACCACGTGGCTGAAGGCACTGCCGCCGCTGTTGGCCTGGCCACTCCGACCACCGGTCTGATGGGTGACTGGTACATCATGAACGTGCCGCAAACGACGACCTTCTCGGGCGCCGCTACGGCTCTGACGGCTGTTGACGGTACGGGTGTTGCTGCTCGCGGCAACTTCGTGCTGTTCCCCCAGCGCGCTACCGCTGTGACGACTGCTGTGGCCAACAACGCCACGGCTGACCCGCTGTTCCGTACGGTTGACGTCGGCCTGTCCAAGGATGCAACCACTGGTGCCGTGACCGGTGGCACGTTCACGAACCCCGTGATCCGCGCTGGCCAGTACGACCTGCCCGACATGTCCACGCCTTACTTCGCGGCTCCTGCTCCTGCGGCTCCTCTGGCCCAGGCTGAGGCTCTGTCGCGTCAGCTGGCGGTGACCAGCGTGATCAACCAGTACGCAAACGACACCAGCATCTCCGGCAAGACCGACTGGGTGTTCTCCATGCCCACCCGTCGCTACAGCGTGGCTCTGAACTACAACGGCGCAGGCACCACGCCCGCAGCCCGCGTGTTCTCGGCACAAATCATGGGTGCCGCTGGTACGCCCTTCTTCCACGATGGCAACACGGAAGTGACTGCCGCCGCTGCTGATGCCCGCATCTGCGTGACTGCCGACGGTCAAGCCTTCTATGGCCGTGAAGAACAGTTCCGTGAAGACGGCGCCGTTCTGTCGCCCGGCCAAGTCGCTCAAGTTCGCTTCTGCGGCGAAACCAGCGTGCTGAGTTTTGCCGACGCAGGCACCTCCGTTCTGGGTGCTACGGTTGCTCGTCAAGACACCGGTGCTTCCGCCTTCATGCGCGGCTGGGCCAACGCCAACGTCGCCAACGGTGGCAATGGTCTGCCTATCCTGGGCGCTTCCTTCCAGAAGCTGACCAACCCCAGCGCTGGCGCTGGCTTCTCGGGCACCTACGGTATCACCTGGCCCCACCGCGCTACTCGCGTTGCTCCCTAATGTATTGTTTGCGTAAGCAGGCAACTTAGGAACTAAGTAGCACTCTAAGAAAGCGGGACGCAAGTCCCGCTTTTTTTATTTGTATCGATGACATCCGACGCAACATGCAATTGACCAAGACTGCTTTTTCTTCCCTGTCACGCAACTCCGTGGCGCTGGCCCTTGCTGCCGGCTATCTGCTAGGCGCTACGGCCCAGGCTGATCAAGCTGCGGCACTGATGGACGGTCCTGCCCGGATCACCGCCGCCGATGTGAATGCCGACGCACAGCGCATGCCCGAGATGCTGCGCAGCCAGGTACTCAGTGATCCGAAGAAGGTGGAACAGGTCGTCTCCAACCTGTATGTGCGCCGCGCCCTGGCTGACGAGGCGCAGAACATGGAATTTGCCAAGCAGGCCGATGTGCAGGCCGCCTTGCGCCTGGCACGCGACAAGGTGTTGTCGGATGCATGGCTGCAGCATATGCAGGCCAAGCATCGCCTTTCGGATCAGTTGGCCGAAGCACAGGCCCGCAATGTGTACAACGCCAAGCCCGTCCGCTTCGAGCAGTTCGAGCAGGTCCAGGTGCGCCACATCCTGGTGGCTGGCGACACCCCGGAAGCCAAGGCCAAGGCCGAAGAACTTCTGACCCAGCTCAAGGCGGGCGCTGATTTCGCCGAGCTGGCCAAGACCAATTCGGACGACAAGGGCAGTGCTGCCAAGGGTGGCGATCTGGGCTACTTCGAAAGCGGCCGCATGGTACCCGAGTTCGACAAGGCCGCCTTCGCGCTCGAAAAGCCCGGCGCCCTGAGCGACTTGGTGAAGACTCAGTTCGGTTATCACATTCTGCGTCTTGAGGCACGTCGCCCGGCCGGTGTGCAGCCCTATTCGGAAGTGCGTGACCAGTTGCTGACCGAGGTGCGCAACAAGGCCGTGCAGGAGGCAATTGACCTGGAAGCCGAAAAGCTGCGCAGCCAGGGCAAGCTGAATTCGGATGCGGTTCGCGCCTTCAGCGAAGGCGTCAAGAAGCCCTGACCGCTTTACTGCGCAAGGCTGCCTAGAGGTTTAATCAGGTGGGGGCCGGTAGGGTCTGCACCCACTGCACTTGCTTGCCTTTGAGGCCAAGCTGCAAAAACTGACAATCTTTGCGCAAGCTACCCATGTAGCAGTGACACATCACGTGTGTAATGCGCGAAAATCGCAGGTTTGGCATGAATGAAGTGCTGCGCCACCGTTTCTGGGGCGCGGCGCTTTTGCTTTACAACGCATGTACTCTCTACTCGGCGAATGCCGCGCGCTGTGGCAGGCCCGCAGCCTGCTGTGGGTGATGACCCGGCGCGAGGTGGCGGCTCGCCACGCAGGCACGGCCGCTGGCGTGCTCTGGCCCTATCTGCAGCCGCTGCTCACGGTGGCTGCCTACTATCTTGTCTTCGACGTGGTGTTCTCCATGCGCCTGGGGGACAACGCGCCCACGCATGCCGTAGGTGCGTTCCTGGTCGTGGGCGCCCTGCCCTGGATGGCGTTCTGCGATGCCACGTCGCGCGGCATGAACAGTCTTGTCGAGGCGGGCGGCATCCTGCAGAAGAACCCTTTGCCACCGGTGCTCTTCCCCCTGCGGGCCGTCTTGGCCAGCAGCGTGATCTTCGGGCCGCTGCTCGTGCTGGTGGCTCTGGCCTATCTGCCGCAGCACGGATTGAACGCATCGATGCTGGCCTTGGTGCCGCTGTTGCTGGGTCAATTGCTGCTGTGCGCACTGCTGGCCTATGCACTGGCCATCCTGACGGCGGCGCTGCGTGACGTAGGCCAGCTGGTGACCTTCTTTTTGTCGGTGGGGATTTATCTGTCGCCCATTCTGTTTCCCTTGGCCTTGTTCCCCGAGCGATGGCGCTGGGTGCTCTGGGCCAACCCCATGACGGCGCTGGTGCTGGGTTACCAGAACGTGTTGCTTCAGGGGCTGTGGCCCCAGATCTCCGTGTGGGTGGCGCTTGCCGCATGGCTATTGGTGCTGGCCGTACTGCTCAACGGCCTGGTGCGGCGCAGCCGCGATCAATTGGTGGACTGGCTATGAACGCCAAGCATGTCGAGCTGCCCGAAGATCTGGTCCTGCGCGTGCGTGACCTGGGCAAGGAATACAAGCTGTACCCGTCGCCGCGTGCACGGTTCAAGGCGCTGCTGACGGGCGCTGCCACGCACCGCAGTCATTGGGCGCTGCGTGATGTGTCGTTCGAACTGCACCGTGGCCAGTGCATTGGCGTGATCGGCGATAACGGTGCGGGCAAGAGCTCGCTGCTGAAGCTGCTGGCGGGCACTTTGCAGCCCAGTTGCGGAACGATCGAGCGGGTGGGCCGGGTGACGGCCATCCTTGAGTTGGGCGCGGGCTTCCATCCTGATTTCAGCGGCCGGGACAATCTGTATTTCGGCGGTAGCCTGATCGGCATCAGTCCCGAACGCATGCGCGAGCTGGAGCCTGAGATTGCTGCCTTTGCAGAGCTGGGCGAGGCGATGGAGCGCCCGGTCAAGACCTATTCATCAGGCATGACCGTTCGGTTGGCGTTTGCGTTGGTGACGGCGGTGCAGCCGGATGTGCTGATCATCGACGAGGCTCTTGCCGTGGGCGACCAGCATTTCCAGAAGAAGTGCATAGAGCGCATCATGGCGTTCCGCAACAGCGGCTGCACCATCCTGTTCTGCTCCCACAGTCCGTATCACATTCGCCATCTCTGTGATGCTGCGCTGTGGTTGCGCGGTGGACAGGTGGCACAGTTCGGTGATACCGAGCCGGTGCTGGCCGCCTACGATCTGCATACCCGCGAACGCCAGGAGCGTGAGCAGCTGGCACTGGAGGGCGCGGTTGCGCCGCAGGTGCCGGGCCATGAGGAGGAAAAGGCACGCGAGGCCACGGCGTCTCCTGCAAACCCCGTGGCTGCGGTGGACAGCGGCACGGCCTGCATCCTGTCGGTGGATGTGAAGGACCTTGCGGAGCCCGTGGGCGACCAACCTGGACTGCTGCAGAGCCAGGATCTGGTGGTCACCATCACGGCGCGAGGACGTGGCAATGAGCGGCCCCACATAGGCTTCATGATCGAGCAATCCAAAGGCGTGGGAATCACCTCGCTGGCCACCCACGAAGACAATGCGTTCCCGCGTCAACTGCCGGATGGAAGCTGGCAGACGGTGCTGACCTTTCCCGAGCTGCCTTTGCACAGCGGGGACTATGTGATCAGTGCCTTCCTGTTCGATGAGACGGGACTTGCCGTTTATGACGAGTGGTTCCAGTTCCTGCATCTGCGCTTTATCTTCCCAAAGCCGTTGCCAGGGCTTGTGCGCCTTCCTCATCACTGGAGCTGAACGATGGCGCAGGAGTCGGCACGATTGCAGCAGCACGCGTCACCCACCGGCGAAGCGAGGAGGGGCGTTGATCCGCGCTTGAATTTGCTCAAGGTGCTGGCATCGTTCGCCGTGATCATGGTGCACACGGCGGTTCTGCGGGTCTCTCAGGTAGACGTGCACAGCCTTGGCTGGTGGGTGGCCAATATTGGCGATGCGGCAGGGCGTTTCGGCAGCTCGATGTTCGTGATGGTCGGGGGAGCCGTATTGCTGGCGCGTCCTGCAGAGCGTGATCCCTGGGGTTTTGTCGGCCAGCGATTGTCCCGCCTGCTGCCTGCACTGCTGTTCTGGTCGGTGTTCTATTTCGCCTGGCGTGAATGGATGTGGGGTGGCATTACCTGGCCCGGTATCGTGCAGGATGTCGTGCTGGGCAGCCCCTGGTACCACCTGTGGTTCATGTACATGATGCTGGGCCTGTATCTGATGATGCCGGCCATGCGTTACGCGGTCCTGGGCGTGGGGGAGGGGCCAGGCTGGCGCCACCTTTTGATGGTGGCGGCAGGAATGACCTGGTTTGCCTCCATCGCTCAGACGCTGCAAAAGACATCGCATGCCAGTTTCATCGGTCTGGCCCCCTTGTTTGTGGTCTATTTCCTGGGTGGCTACTATCTGCTGCGGCGTCCGGTGCGCGTTGCCACTTGGCAGCTTGTGGCCGGTGTAGTGCTGGCCGTTGCGGGCATGGCGGTTGGCGTGGCGGTGGCCTATCCGGTGCTCAAGGATTGGGCCTTCGTGCTTTTCTACAGCAACCGCAGCCCCTTTGCGATGCTGCTGACTTTCTCGGTGTTTTTGCTGGCATTGCGCCTGCCGCCTCAAGCCGTGCCCGCCTGGGTCAACCACCTTGGCAAGGCGACCCTGGGCATCTATGCCATCCACCCATTCTGGATCGACATGCTGGCGCGCTGGGGCTATGGCCTGCCGCAGGCAGGCGGATACTGGCCAGTACTGACGCTGGTGGTGTTTGCCTTGTCTGCCCTGACCTCGCTGACTCTTTTTTCGATTCCCGGGTTGAGGCGCCTGGTGAGCTGAGGTCGGCGGCAAAGCCGATCTCTCGCAATTTTTGGTATACCGATGAATACAACGAATTCTTCCCCCGCGATAACCAGTGAAGGACAGCGACTGTTGCTTGAGGCGCAGCAGCTTTTGGTTCAAGGAGACTTGGCTGGAGCAGCCCAGGTCCTGGTGCGGGCGCGCAGCGAGCGCGATACGCTGCTTCAGGCGCATGAACTGATTGAGGCCCATGGCCTTGTGGGCTCGTTCTCCAACATCATGGGGCTGGAGTGCCGGATTTCGCCCCAGGACGATATCTTCGGATTTTTCTGCGCCCACCCTTCCAGCCTGAATCCCCTGCGCGACTACTTCGCCGACGGTTGGCGCACGCTATCGGAGCTGATGCTGCTGCTGGAGGCTGTGGACAAGCCTTTGCTGCGCACGGCCAGCGTCCTGGAGTTCGCGAGTGGTCACGGCCGCTTTACGCGGCACCTGGTCAAGGCGCTGGGGGCGGAACGGGTCACGGTCTCGGACATCGTGGTCGATGCTGTGGATTTTTCGCAGCAGACCTTCGGGGTGAAGGGCTTTGCGTCGGCCAGCGTGCCGGAGCAAGTACGCTGGCCGCAGCAGTACGAACTGGTGTTCGTGCTCTCGCTGTTCAGCCATCTGCCGCGCTCGACCTGGACGCGCTGGCTGCAGGTGCTGCGTGATGCCGTGGCTCCTGGCGGGTTGCTGGTTTTCAGCACGCACGGCATGAAGGCCGCAGATTTCGACAGCGTGAAGCTGGATGACGAGGGATTTTTCTTTGCCCCGTCCAGCGAGTCGAATGCCATCGATGCCAATGAGTATGGAACGGCGTTCACTTCCGAGCAATTCGTCCTGGACCGCATTGCCGAAACCTGGGGGGGCGATGCACTGCGTCACCGATCACTTGTGCATTTCTGGAACCACCAGGATGCCTATGTGCTTCAGCGGCTGTGAGCGTGTTGACAGGGTTGTAGAGAGAACAGAGAGGACGATTGCATGAGTTGGATGCTGCGTTTGCAGGAACGGCTGTTGGGCCTGGCGCCATGGGACGCAGGCAAGATCACCGATGAGTGGTTTCGTGCGCATTTCAACTATGCGGCGGATCTGGCCCATGACTGGCTCGGACGGTCGTTGGACCTGTCCAAGGCCAGGTTGCTGAATTTCGGATGTGGCGATGGCATCACCGATCTGGCTTTGGTACTGCGCCATGGCGCAACCTCCATCCATGGCATCGATATCCGTCAGGAGTACGCCAAGCTGCCCCGCATTGCACGCGAGCAGTTGGGCATGTCGCGCATTCCCGCTGCGCTGAGCTTCGAGACCATCGTGCCGAATTCGCCATTGGCCGGCCGGCATGCGAACTATGACGGATTGCTTAGCTGGTCCACCTTCGAGCATGTGCAGCGCGACAAGGTGCTGCCGATCCTGTCCGACCTGCATGCCTGCCTGCGCCCGGGAGGCGTGTTCTTCCTGCAGATCGAGCCCTTGTTTCATTCTCCCTGGGGCTCGCACCTGCGCCGCTACGACGATGTGCCCTGGCACCACTTGCTGGCGTCGGAGGAGGAGTTGTGGAGCATCATCGAAAAGCATGAAGGTCCGCTGGACGCCGCCGAGGTGGACTTCGGCTTTGCCGATTTCGGTGTCGATGGCTACAAGCGCTTTGTCTTCAAGGAGTACCAGGCGCTGAACCGGTTGACGGCAGACGAGCTGGTCGATATCGCTCGTCAGGCCGGCTTTGAGGTGTTGCGTGAGGAGCGGCGCCACGTGGACATGGCCATTCCCGAGGCGCTGGTGGGGCGCTATCCCGAGGAGTGGCTGCGCAACAACGAGATTTTGCTTTTGTTGGGCAAGAGCTGAGCTTGCGATGAGTGCTCCTGGCCTCACGGCGCGGCCTGCGCATCACAATGGCTTTGATGTGTTGCGCATGGCTGCAGCGTCTGCCGTGATATTCAGCCATCACTTCCACATCACGGGCACCAAGCCTCCCGGGTGGCTGCACGCAGACATGGTGGGCGGAGTGGCCGTGATGACCTTTTTCAGCATCAGCGGCTTTCTTGTCACATTGAGCTGGTTGCGCGATCCTCGGGTTCTGGCATTCGTTTTCAAGAGGTTGCTGCGACTTTGGCCAGGCATGCTTGTCGCCGTCTTGTTGGGCGTATTTCTGTTCGGTCCCATCTTCACGTCGCTGCCACTGGGCGAATTCCTGATTCATCCGGAAACGCTGGCGCATTGGCGCAATCTCTTACTGGTCAAGGCCTATGTCGTGATGCCTGGGGTGTTCCCTGCAAATCCACTGGCAGGACTGATGAATGGCCCTTTATGGACGATTCCCTTGGAGCTGTTGTGCTACGCCGTCCTTGTGGGTGCTGGCGCCCTGGGGGTTTTCCGCTGGAGGCCATTGGCATGTGCCGTGCTTCTGGCCTATCTGGCCTTCTTTTTGGCAATGAGAAACGCGGACCTGACAGGGTCGATGCGGCATTGGTTTGAGTATCCTGCCTACTTTGCCTTCGGCAGTCTGCTTGCCTTGTGGCAACAGAGGTTTGCTGAGCACGGCGGTGTGATGGTGCTGGTACTGCTGCCGTTGTCTGCCGTGCTGTTCTTCGGATTGAAGCTTCAGCACACGGCGGGGCTGCTGCTGCTTCCTCCGCTTCTGGTCTATCTTGGATCTTTGCGCGCCCCTGTCTTTTCCTGGCTGCACCGGGCAGGAGACCCTTCATATGGCATCTATGTATTGGGATGCCCGATACAGCAGGCAGTGCAGGCGACGTGGCCACACTTGCCGTTTGCCTGGAGCCTTCTGGCCGCGCTCATGCTGGCGTTGGTTGCTGGTTATGCCTCCTGGCATCTGGTGGAGGCTCCCGCCTTGCGTTTCAAACGTCTGGCGCATCGTTTTTGAGTTTGGCAGAGGGTTAATGCTGCATGGAGAATTCCCAAGGCATCGGCAACCGCTTTGATCTTCTGCGCCTTGCGGCGGCTCTGGCCGTCTTCGCCGCGCACGGAGATTTTCTGTATCGACTCCATCTGCCCGTGCCATTTCCGGGCCATAGCCTGGGGTCGTTGGCGGTTTATGTGTTTTTCTTTATCAGCGGTTATCTGGTTTGCGAGAGCTGGATGCGGGCACCCATGTGGCGCGCCTTTTGGCTGAAGCGCTTGATGCGCATCTTCCCGGGTCTGGCAGTGGCTGTCACTTTTTCGGTTTTTGTGCTGGGCTGGGCCGTCACCACGATGCCGTCCACTGAATACTGGGCCGCGCGAGGAACCTGGAATAACTTCCTGAACAATGTGATGGGCTTGGCGACCGTCCAGACCCTGCCAGGTGTGTTCGAGTCAAATCCGTTTGCGCGCGCAGTCAATGGTTCGCTGTGGACCATACGCTACGAGCTTTTCATGTACCTGCTGCTGGCGTCGCTGGCATGGTTTGCCAGAGGACGCCGCTGGATTTACCCCCTGTCGGCTTTCCTGCTGGCGATTGCGTGGCAGCTTGCCCGCAGCGGAGGGTGGGATGAAGCCTTGGCCGCCACAGGTGGTCCGGTGGCCGAGTTGTTCAGATGGCGGGATTTCTGCGGCTTTGGCGTGCCGTTTTTTCTGGGCAGCACGATGGCAGCCTACCGCGTCCGTCCCCGTGCATGGATGGCTGCAATTGCATTGGGCGCCATCGTATGCGCATTGCTGGCTGACGTTGCGCTTTGGCGGCAGGTTGCTGTCTGGGTCCTGATTGCCTGCGGGACGCTCTATGTGGCCTTCGTGGGCAATCCGAAGGCTGGCAGCCGTTGGCGTGCAGATTTGTCCTATGGCGTATACATCTACGCTTTCCCTGTGCAGCAAGCCGTCGTTGAACTGTGTCTGCGCAGGGTATGGCCGCTGTGGGTCAGCTTGCTGTTGTCTCTGGGGCTGATCCTGGCGTTGGCCCTGCTGTCCTGGCATTGTGTGGAGCGCCCCTGCATTCAGACGGCCAAGCGTTGGTTGAAGCGCTGGCCTACCACCGAAGGGACGCAGCCTAGGCCTGCAGCCAATTCTTGACCCGGCGCTGCCAGTGCGCGGGAATGCGCCTAGCCACGCCGCGCAGGATGGGGAGCGAGCGCAGATGGGCCAGCAGGATCAAGGCCCCAGATCTTGCCGCATGGTCCTGGCGTTGCAGGCGATGTGTGGCCAGGAAAGCCGAATCCAGTGGCTGGAGCAGGGCCTGATCGCGCGGCTGCAGTCCCTGGAGATAACCGTCGCCATAGAAAGTGGCTCCCGGCTGGGCGGTCGCACTCTCTGTCGCGGTGGGTTGCTGCGGTGGCTGCCCTTCAATGAAGTGGCGTTCGCGTATTTGCGCGAAGAAGTCCAGCCATTGGGCGGTGCTGGCGTCCCAGGGCATGACCCAGGACCAGTCGCGGCCCGCCAGCCTTTCGGGAAAGGCCCCTATGTCGGGCGCGACGATCGGCAGCCCGGCGGCCAGGCAGGCGCTCAGGGTGTAGCTGTAGGTCTCCGGCCATTGGGCAGGGAACCAGGCCAGGTCGGGCTGCAACCACTGCAGCAGAGCAGGCAGTTCTTCTTCCTTGTAGCCGCCGTGCACGGTCAGGCGTGCGCGCGGCTGGGTCTGCAGGCTGCGGTAGCCATAGCCGAGCAGATGGAATTCCACAGGAGCTCCCCGCTTAGCGGCTTCGATCGCCACGGCTTCCAGTACGTCGGCGCCCTTGATGGCGCTCATGGCTCCCAGTACGACGATCTTGAGCGGGGCCGTGGCGGCCAGCGGGTGTGCCACCGGGGCCGGCAGCTGTGCCGGCAGGTCGGTGTGGGCAACTGCCTGGACGCGGGCACCGGGCACGAAACCGGAGATCCGGCTGGCCGTGTCCTGGCTGGGGGCCAGCACATGGCGCGCGTTGTTCAGCAGCAGCGCATTGCGATGGCGCCACTGGGCCACGGTGCCGGCATAGGGGGCTGTGTCCGTTGGTTCGCAGCAGCCGCACTCGCCCGCGCGGGGCGGCACGACGTAGCGGTTGTCGATGCCGGTCAGCGAGATGTTCTTGCAGTAGGTATAGAAATCATGGGCCGTGAAGTCATGGGCCGCACCCAGACGGGCTGGAAGGTCCAGGATGGTTTCGCTGTGGCCCAGGAGATGCTGGTAGTGCACATGCACCACGCCCAGCTGGCGCAGTGCCTGCACCAGTTCCTCCATCTGGTCGGCGACGCGGAAGGCGAGCTCGAATGCTTCCTTTTCCTCGGCACGGCGCAATATCACGGTGCCACCTGCGGCTGGCGAGAGCATGAGGAACAGTGCCTTGCCTTGCAGGAACTGCGCCAGTTCGCGGACATGGCGCACGGTGCCGCCCGCCCGGTCGTGGAGTACGGCCAGCACCACAGGCTGGTGTGCGGCCTCTGCCTGCAGGCGTGCCACATCCAGCGCAAGGCGCGCGGTGCGCGCAGGGTCGGCCTGGACGAAGGTCATGACATCGGCTTCGTAGCGCGGATGCAGGCGGCGCAGCGTCTCCATGGCGGCACGTTCGCGCGGGCTCTTGCTTTCGCCGAAGCTCACGCCGCCCGTGTGCAGCACGAAGGTGTCCAGCAGATGCAGGTTGCGCCAGCCGGCCGCAGCGGCGCGCTGGCAGAAGTCGTTTTCTTCGCCATAGCCCTTGCCGAAGTGCTCGGTATCGAACAGGCCGACGGCGTTCAGGCTATCGCGGCGGATGTACATGCAAAAGCCCACGCCGGTGGGCACGTCCACCACCTGGCCGGGATTGGTGCGCGCGCACAGTGCGTCGATGGCGGCGGTGTCCATGCCGGGCGGCAGGTCGTTGCCCTCGCAAAAGCGCGGATAGCTGCAGATGGTGGCGTTGTTGGAAAACGGCGTGACGGAGGCGATACGTGCATCGCCGTAGGCGGCCTGGCGGATGCGGTCCAGCCAGTCATTGGCGACTACGGTGTCGCTGTTGAGCAGCAGCACGTCATGGGCGGTGTTCAGCGCCATGCCCCGGTTGACGGTGCCGACGAAGCCGAGGTTCTCCTCGTTCTCCAGCAGGGTGATGCGAGGCTCTTGTGCCGCCTTCTCGCGCAGCCAAGCCGTGACTTCGGGCTCTGGGCTGGCATCGTTGATGACCACCAGTTGCCAGTGCGTGCGGCAGGGGCTGGCCAGAACGGATTCGATGCAGTTGCGCGTGTCATCCAGGCCGCGGTACACGGGCACGATCACATCGACGGGCTGCTGGGGCATCTGCTGGGGTACGGGCGTATGGAGGACGGGGGCAGGCACTGGCGTGCGGCCCAGCAGGCGGTCAATGCGCATCTTGGCGTGGACGAGGGGGCGCGTGGCCCGGAAGACGGTGGAGTTCTCGATGTCGCGCAGGTGCTGTTCCAGGCGCGCGAAATCCCGCTGTACGCGGGTGGCTTCCTGTTGCCAGATGGCGCGCTCCTTGCTCTGTGATTGGTGGCTGTCTTCCAACAGGGCGTTGCGGTGCTGCAGGCGCTGGATCGAAGCACTGCGTTCCTCCAGCTGCTGGATATCCTGCGCATGCTGCTGCTCGAGCAGCATGCGCTGTGTGTGCCATTGGTCCTGCAGATCATTGGCCCTGCTGCGTTCCTGCGCGATCTGCCGCTCAAGCGGCTGCACGGCCCCGGCCAGTGCCAGATAGTCGGCCGACATGGGCCATCCCATCTCGATCTCCAGCGAGGCGCCACGCAGGGGGGCCAGGGTTTCTGCGGGAATGGGAAGTTCGAACCAGGGGTCATCGCCGGTCAGCAGCAGCATCAGCGCGAATGCGCCTGCCGGATGGAGCCCGTTCCACACCAACTGATGGTGAGGGCGTTGCCCCAGCAAGGCGGCGTCCGAATCCTCGGGCAGCCATTGCCAGACGACGGCGCCTTGCGCATCGAACAAGGCCAGCCGGTGCAGATGTACGAAGCCCGGCCGGTCGGCCAAGTCCAGGCGCAGATGGCTCAGCGAAGTGTTGTGGTCGGGCAGTGCAAAGCGCAATGTCTGACGTGCCTGGCCAATGATGCCGGTGGTGGAGAGCTTGCTCTCTTCCTCATAGCGGCCAGCGCGTGCCATGTAGAGCTGGGCCGTGAACAGCGCATGCCCCTGAGGGTAGTTCAGCGGCGGCTCGATGGGCAGCGCCTGGGCGGCGGGCGCTGCACTGGCGATGAACTGGTAGGCCAGTGCATCGGGCGTGGCCAGCAGGTGGCGGGCAACGGCCGGGGGCAGGCTGTCGTAGGCGACGCGGAATTCCGATTCGGGAAGGGCGCGCTCGATGGTGTCGATGTCATCGACCTGCCAGTTTTGCTCGGCCAGAAAGCGCGACAGCGAGCGCCGCGTGAAAAAGCGCAGGTGGGTGCGGTCCAGCAGGCCTTCTTCGCGGTAGCGGAATTCGCCGTGCAGCAGTTCTGCCACCAGGCCGCTGTAGCCTGCGTTGGGTACGGAGAT
The DNA here is from genome assembly GCF_017355445.1 of Delftia sp. SD018. NCBI lineage: Bacteria > Pseudomonadati > Pseudomonadota > Betaproteobacteria > Burkholderiales > Comamonadaceae > Delftia > Delftia sp. SD018. Next base: position 90,317 of record NZ_JADDRN010000003.1, on the reverse strand, counting down.
CAGCAGCCGACCTTCCGGCGTCAGCCGCTTGCGGCAGGCAGCCAGAATGCGCTCGGGCTGGCGCAGGTGCTCGAGCACGTCGGCGCAGACGATGTAGTCATAGCGCGCGTCGCCGAAGAGCTGGTCCAGGTCGCAGTCCTCCAGGTCGGCCACATGGACATGGCGGTAGAAGGGCGCGGCATGGCGGGCCTCTTCCTGGCTCAGGGTGACGCCGTCGCAGACGCATTGCTTGTGCTCGGCGAGGAAGGCGCCCAGCGCGCCGCTGCCGCAGCCCAGATCCAGTATGTGCGCCTGGGCCCGGACATGGCCGGCCAGCACGGACAGCGACGTGCGCTCGTTCAGATCGACGGTGCGCAGGTAGACGTGGGGATCGGGAATGGGTGTGGTCATAGGAAATGAGGTGCCAGGCGCGGTCCGGGCAGGGATCGATCGCCCGTCATATTCATCTGCGCCAGTCGACCGTGGCCGGTCCGCAGAGAGCGGCGGAGCACGCCCACGCCAGGCGCAAAAAATCCCGGAAGTCCGGGCGGCAGATTGTCGCGCATCATAATCCCGGCCACCGCAGTGATTGCATGGCATGGCGGGTTAATGACATTTTGTGCGGCTGTTGCATTTCCTTGCATCACGGCATACCCGCTGACGCCTTCCGGGCGCCTTCCGCTGAATACTCGGAGCCGCCGTTTTTTCGGCACAGGTATGCGGGTTGGAATTTGAAGATCTGAAGGGCGGCATTGATGGGTTCATCGTTGGTCGTGTCGGTGGTGAGCCACGGACATGGCGCTCATATACAGAGGCTGCTTGAATGCCTGGGTTCGGCGCGCCTTGCGCCGATGTCCCGCGTGGTGCTGACGCTCAATATTCCCGAACCGGAGCCCCTGGCTCCAGCGACCGGCTGGCCTTTTGTCCTGGAGATACGGCGCAATGCGCAACCCCTGGGTTTTGGCTGCAACCACAACCGGGCGCTGGCGAATGCCCGGGAGGCGTTTGTCTGCGTGATCAATCCTGACGTGTACTGGGGAGCGCAGGAAGAGCCGCTGCAAGAGCTTCTGGCGCTGGCGGCCCGGCCGGGGTTGGCCCTGGCCTATCCCCCGCAGATCGGCGAAGACGGCACGCTGCAGGATTTCGAGCGGGAACTGCCATCTTTCTGGAATTTGCTGCGACGCAAGCTGCACGGGCGTGTGGAGCAGCGTGTGGAATGGGTCAATGCGGCCTGTCTGGTGCTGGGCCGGGATAGCTGGATGCGGCTGCGTGGGTTTGACGAAGGTTTCTATATGTATTGTGAGGATGTGGATCTGTGCCTTCGCCTGCGGGTGCTGGGCGGAGAGCTTCGGCGCGGTGAGTTGCCTGTCGTCCATGCGGGTCAGAGGGCGAGCCGGCGCAGCCTGCGCCATGGCGCATGGCACGTGGCCAGCCTGCTGCGGCTGTGGAGCCGTCCGGCCTACCGCAAGGCCCGAGACCTGCCGCAGGCAGCGCCCTCGCTGCGCAGCCTGCACGGGGAGCCATCGTGATCTGGATGGCGGTATTGGCCTTCATGGTGTCTTGCACCGGCTGTGCACTGCTGGTGCGCTGGGCCGGGCGGTCCTCGACGTCCTCTTACGGATACGACAAGCCGCAGCGCTTTCACATCGGCGAGGTACCCCGGCTTGGGGGCGTGCCGATGTACCTCGGGCTGGCTGTCTCCTGGGGCGTGGGCACCTGGCTGAGCATGCGCGGAGATCCTTCCTCGCTGCGCATGCAGTTGTGGGTTGTCGTGTGCCTGGCCGCCATGCTGCCGGCCGTGGTCGGCGGCGTCATCGAGGATGTATCGCAGCGCCTGAGCGTGCGTTACCGCCTGGTGCTGACCCTGCTGAGCGCCGTGCTGGCGGTTTTGCTGTGCGGCCTCACCGTGCCCCGGCTCGGCTGGCCCTGGCTGGAGCAGGCACTGGGCCCGGCCATGCCCTGGCTGGGCATGGGCCTGGCCGTCCTGGCCCTGACGGGCCTGCCCCATGCCTTCAACATCATCGACGGCTACAACGGGCTGGCCGGCATGGTGGCCACCATCATCTGCCTGGCGCTGGCCCACGTGGCACTGCAGGTGGGGGACCGAACCCTGGCCGCCATGCTGGTGACGCTGGCCGCCGCCACCTGCGGCTTCCTGGTCTGGAACTACCCGCGCGGCATGATGTTTGCAGGCGATGGCGGGGCCTATGTCTGGGGGCTGGCGATTGCCTTGGCCAGCATTGCCCTGGTGCAGCGCAATTCCGCAGTCTCGCCATGGTTTCCCATGCTGCTGCTGATCTATCCCGTCTGGGAGACGGTGTTTTCCATCTACCGCAAGCTGATGCGCGGCATGTCGCCGGGCATGGCGGATGCCCTGCATTTCCACCAGTTGATCTACCGGCGCATCGTGCGCGGCGTGTTCGACGACGATCTGGCACGGCGCATGCTGCGCCGCAATAACCGGACTTCGCCCTACCTGTGGGCCTTCACGCTGCTGACCGTGGTGCCGGCATTGCTGTTTTGGAGCAACACGCCCGTTCTGGTGGGTTTTTGCCTGCTGTTCGTGGTCAGCTATGTGATCGCCTATCTGGCCATCGTGCGCTTCAAGCTGCCGGGCTGGATGCAGAACAATGGATGATGGCCGGGCGCCAGTGGGCGTTCCGTCATCCGGGCATGCAACACTGCGGCGCAGTTGCGGCACAATGCCCGCCTTGTTGTTGACTACTTCCACGCCCCAGGGCTAGCACCATGAACGATATCCTCTCGATTGCCCCCCGCGACAAGGCCGAAATCCTCGCCCAGGCCCTGCCCTACATCCGCAAGTTCCATGGCAAGACCATGGTCATCAAGTATGGCGGCAACGCCATGACCGATCCGGCCCTGCAGGCCGACTTCGCGGAAGACGTGGTGCTGCTGAAGTTGGTGGGCATGAATCCGGTGGTGGTGCATGGCGGCGGGCCGCAGATCGAGACGGCCCTCAACCGCCTGGGCAAGAAGGGCGAGTTCATCCAGGGCATGCGCGTGACCGACGCGGAAACCATGGAAGTCGTGGAATGGGTGCTGGCCGGCGAGGTGCAGCAGGACATCGTGGGCCTGATCCACCAGGCCGGCGGCAAGGCCGTGGGCCTGACAGGGCGCGATGGTGGCCTGATCCGCGCACGCAAGCTCAAGATGGTCGACAACAAGGATCCGAACATCGAGTACGACGTGGGCCAGGTGGGCGATATCGTCTCCATCGACCCCAGCGTGGTGCGCGCGCTGCAGGATGACGCCTTCATCCCCGTGATCAGCCCCATCGGCTTTGGCGAGGAAAACGAGAGCTACAACATCAACGCAGACGTGGTTGCCAGCAAGCTGGCCACCGTGCTGCAAGCCGAAAAGCTGGTGCTGCTGACCAACACCCCCGGCGTACTGGACAAGGCGGGCAGCCTGCTGACCGACCTCACGGCGCGCGAGATCGACGCCCTGTTCGCCGACGGCACCATCTCGGGCGGCATGCTGCCCAAGATCAGCGGCGCCCTGGATGCCGCCAAGGCGGGAGTCAACGCAGTGCACATCATCGACGGCCGCGTGCCGCATGCCATGCTGCTGGAAATCCTGACCGACCAGGCCTACGGCACCATGATCCGCAGCCATTGAGGCCCGATGGCGCGGACTTTGCGGTTCGCGTTACCATCGTGCATGGCCCGGGCGTGGTCTGACGGCCTGGGCCGGTTTGCTGCAAGCCGCCTTTGGGCGGCTTTTGTTTTTTAGGTTTGATATGCGTTTGCTTCTTGTGGAAGACGATGTGATGGTGGCCAGCGGCATCAAGCTGGGGCTGTCCGATGCGGGCTATGCCGTGGACTGGGTCGGCAGTGCCGAGCGCGCCCTGGAGGTGCTGGCCCAGGAAGCCTTCGACCTGGCCGTGATCGACATCGGTCTGCCGGGCATCGACGGGCTGGAGCTCACACGCCGCCTGCGCAGCAGCGCCGTCGAGAGCTCGGCCATGCCCGTGCTGATCCTGACGGCGCGCGATGCGCTGCAGGACCGCGTGCAGGGCCTGGACCAGGGCGCCGACGACTACATGGTCAAGCCCTTCGAGCTTCCCGAACTGCTGGCCCGGCTGCGTGCGCTGCTGCGCCGCTCGCAGGCAGCCACATCGGCCGTCCTGAGCTTCGGTCCCATCGAGCTGGACACGGCAGGCCGCCGCGCCGGCGCGCGCCAGCCTGCGCAAGACGATGAGAGCGAGGGAAAACTGCTGCCCATCGACCTGGGCCCACGTGAATGGACCGTGCTGGAATACCTGCTGATCCACGCGCCCAAGCCCGCCAGCAAGGACAAGCTGCTGCAGGCGCTCACGGGCTGGGACCGCGAGATCACGCCCAATGCGGTCGAGGTCTATGTCTCTCGCCTGCGCAGCAAGCTGGAGCCGCATGGCGTGGCACTTCGTTCCATCCGTGGCTTCGGCTATCGGCTGGAGCTCTCGCATACCGCTGCCTGATGTGGACATGGCGCATGGCCCCAGGCGCTGACCGCCCATGACAGCCAATCTGCGCCTTCGCCTGCTGGTGCTGCTGGTGGTGCCGCTGACGCTGCTGGCACTGATGGGCGGCTGGTTCGGCTATCGCTCGGCAGACGAAGCCTCCACCCAGCATGACCAGCGCCTTTTGCGCCTGCTGCCTGCGCTGGCCGATTCAGTGCTGGCGCCGTCGATCGCCGAGGGAACGCCGCCCCTGGTGGCGCTGACGCCCGCCATCGAGGACGTCTTGCGCCAGCGCGGCGACGACGTCGGATATGCCATAGGTGACCTGCAGGGCCATGTGGTTGCCGGCGACACCTGGATCCGCTTCGACGTGCCTTCCACGCCGCTGGCCGAATTCCACAGCCAGGAGCATGACGGCCTGACCTACCGCGTGGCCGTCATGCGCGCCGAGACCTATGGCGCCGGTGAAATGGTGCTGGTGCTGGCCGATGGCGGCGATGTGCGCCAGCAATGGGTACGCCAGTTGCTGCTGCATGTGCTGCTGCCGAGCGTGCTGCTGATCGCGGGTGCCGGCATCGCCATCTACTGGTCGGTCAGCCGGGCTTTCCGGCCGCTTCTGACCCTGACCCAGGCTGTGGAGCGGCGCTCGCCGCGCGACCTCAGTCCCATCTCGGAGCACAGCTCGCCGGCCGAAGTCCGTCCGCTGGTGCGCTCGCTCAATCGCCTGTTTGCACTGGTCAACGCACAGGCCGAAGGCCAGCGGCGCTTTGTGGCCGATGCGGCCCATCAATTGCGCACGCCGCTGGCGGCCTTGCAGGCCCAGGTCGAGGCCTGGGCGCTGAGCGCGCAGGCTGCCCAGGCCGAGGCGCGGCGCAAGGGCACCGAGGCCCAGGTGGTGCTCAGCGTGACGCAGATCGAGCAGTTGCGCGATGCCACGCGGCGCACCTCGCAGCTGGCACGCCAGTTGCTGGCGCTGTCACGTGCCGACGCCCGCAATGCCGAAGTCCAGCCGCTGCAGAAGGTGGACCTCAAGGACCTGTGCGAAAGCATGCTGGAAATGTTCTTCGACCAGGCCAGCGCCAAGGGGCTGGACTTCGGCCTTGACGTGGCGGCCGCCAGTGTCTGGGGCCACAGCTGGCTGCTGCGCGAACTGGTGTCCAACCTCGTGGACAACGCCATCAAGTACACGCCGCCCGGCGGCAGCGTCACGCTGCGCTGCGGCATGTACCATGGCGCGGCACAGTCTGCGGATGAGCCGCAAGGCTGGGCCTTCCTGGAGATCGAGGACGACGGCCCCGGCGTGCCCGAGGCCGAGCGCTCGCAGATCACGCAGCGCTTTTACCGCGCGCAGGGCGCGGCCGGCGACGGCACCGGGCTGGGATTGGCCATTGCCGAAGAAATCGCCCTGCTGCACCAGGGCACTCTGGCCTTTGGCGCCGCAGCGCAGGGCAAGGGCCTGCTGGTACGCTTGGAGCTTCCATTGCAAATGCCGGCCATGCTCTCGGAAACAATAGCAGCGCAAGCAACAGGCAAGCGATCCTGACGGTTGCGCTCATGGGGACAGCTTTGTGCGGAGTTGCCGCCGAGGGCTGTGAGAGAATTACTTACAAATAGTTGATCTGCTTATGTCCGAGTCTGAAGTTCTGTCGCCTTTATCCGCTCCTGGCGCTGATGTCGTTTCCGACGAAGCCGCCTCCGCTTCCGCCCCTACGCCTGCGCGCAAACGCCCCAAACCCGGGGAGCGGCGCGAGCAGATCCTGCAGGCGCTTGCGGCCATGCTGGAGAAGCCGGGCGCAGAACGCATCACCACGGCAGCGCTGGCAGCCCATCTGGGCGTCAGCGAGGCAGCCCTGTACCGCCACTTCGCCAGCAAGGCACAGATGTTCGAAGGCCTGATCGAGTTCATCGAGCAGTCCGTCTTCACGCTGGTGCAGCAGATCGTCGGGCGGGATGTGCCGGAGGAAGAGCGTCCCGCAGTGGACGGAATGCGCCAGGCCAGCCGCGTGATCTCCCTTGTGCTGCAGTTCGGCGAGCGCAACCCCGGCATGGTGCGCGTCATGGTGGGCGATGCCATCGTCTTCGAGCACGAGCGCCTGCAGGCCCGCATGAACCAGTTCTTCGACCGCATCGAATCCACGCTGCGCCAGTGCCTGCGCCCCGCCGCCGGTGCGCTGGGCTCTTCCGCCCCGACGGTCGATGCCCAGGTGGCCGCCAGCGTGCTGACATCGTTCGCGCTGGGCCGCCTGCAGCGCTACGCGCGCTCGGGTTTCCGCCGCCTGCCGACCGAGCATCTGGAAGCCAGCCTGGCCTTGATGGTCTGAACATGGCCCAGCGGACCCCAGGGTCCGCTTTGCAGCCAAGCCACCCGCTTGCGCCGGTGGCTTTTTTTGCGACCAGGGCCTTGCTTCGTCGCGGTGGCTGTGCTCAGCCCACGAGATTGCGCCGCCGCCTGGCCGGTGCTGTCACGCCCAGCGCCGCAACGATGCGCCCCACCTGGCCTTCCGTAATCCCATGCTCGGCAGCCAGTTGCCGGGCCGTTTTGTCCGTGGCGTAGTCTGCAGCGATGCGCTGATTGCGCAGTGCCTGCAGTGCACGCGCCGCCCTGGGCAGCTGGAAGTGGGGCAGGCCGCCATACTCACGGGCGAGCTGGAGCAAGGCTGGCACGCCGATGGTGGCCGCATAGGGATGCTCGGCTGTGACCTTGTCCGGCGTGGGAACGTAGATGCGCAGTCCACCCCAGCGCTGCACCAGGGCCATCGTGGGCTGCAGCCCGATCAGGCGCTCGAAGTCCTGCAGCAGGGGCGGAAGCAGATCGCTGCAAGTGCCATGGTGCGAGGCGGCTGACGCGGGCGTGTGCATGCCGATGGCGAGAGGCAGGGCAGCAGGCCGAAAGCCCTGGAAGGCGGGTGCCGGATGGTGTTCGGAATGCATTTTGGCTGTACGCTCTTGGTTCAAAAGGAAACGGTTCAATTTGAACCATATTCTTGGTCCATAACGAACCACTGTCAAGATTCGCCATGCCTGCAAAACCTGTGACTGATGCGCTTACATCCAACGTTGATGAGGTACTGGCGCGCATGGCTGAAGCCTTGGGACCCGACTGGATGGCGGGCATGGAGGTTCAGCCTGAAACGGTGCGGACATGGCGCAAGCGCGGGGAAGTGCCAGCACGGCAACTGCTGCGGGCCTCGCAGCGAGCGGGCCGGCCGCTGGAGTATTTCAACGGCACGGGCGCAGCGAAGCCTGGGGCTCGGCATGGTGGGGCGGCCGAAGACGAGTTCACGCAGATCGAGATGCTCGATGCGCACGTCAGCGCAGGGCATGGGGCCGTCAACGGCCCCGACGAGGTGATAGGCCGCTTCGCCTTCCGTTCGTCCTGGCTGCAGTCCAAGGGACTGGGCAGGCACAACGCCAAGATCGTGCGTGCCCGTGGAAGATCCATGGCGGACCGCATCAACGACGGCGACATCCTGCTGGTCAACACCTCGGTCGATACGCTGACCCAGGATGGTGTCTATGTGATCGAGCTGGAGGGCGAGAACTACGTCAAGCTGCTGGAGCGCGACTTCAGCACGGGCGGTGTGCGCATCGTCAGCTACAACCCCGCCTATCCGCCCCAGGTTCTGGAAGGCGAAGCCGCCAACCGGCTGCGCATCTGCGGCCGGGTCCTCTGGCACGGCGGAGAACTCTAGCCCCAGGGCCGGCCGGCCGGCATAGCTTCAGAGACTTTGCCGCAGGCCTGAGGCCAGCCTGGGCGTTTCCGTCTTCTCCCCGCCTTTCCTGTCTTCCTCTTTCGTGCATCCATGCATGCCCGAGCGGCAGGACGTTTGCGCTTGCCTGGCCGTTGCGATGTGCCGGGCCAAGGCACATGTGCCTGGCATCCAGATTCGCTGCGCCTGAGAAGGCTCGCTCCTGTGGACGCTGAGACCGGGCCTGCATATGCAGGCCTTATTCATTTTTGCCTGCCTCGGCACAGTCACTCCATCGCAACGACGCATCTTTTTCTGCGTCCCCCACGGAGTGACCCATGTACGCCATCGCACAACTGTTCCTGCTCTTTGCCGCTCATCTGCGGCCCATCGTGGCCGAGGCTGCGGCGAGTGTGGCGGCGGCCTTTCCGGTGCTGCGCTCATGAATGCACTGGCCCAGCATCGCAACGCCATCGTGGCCATCTTGGCCTCGGTGCCGCAGATCGGCGTTGTCCAGGACCGCGAACGCCATGCCGCCAGCGATGCCGAACTGGCAGCCCTGTTCACGTACACGCCGCCTGCAGCAGGCACGGCCCATGTCCGCGGCTGGTGGCTGCGCAGAAGCAGCACGGCCGAGCACGGCAGCAGCACGGCCCGCACGGTAAGCGTGCACCAGTGGACGCTGCATGGCTACCTGGCCATTGCCGACGCCCAGGCCAGCGAGTTGTTGCTGGACGACCTGGTCGAGCAGTTCCGCGCCCTGGTGCGAGCCGATCCGACCCTGGGCGGCGCGTGCCAGCCCGGTCCCCTGGCAGGCAGCGACGACAGCACCGATGGCGTGCAGCTCATGCGTGCCGAGCCTGTGGATTTCGCGGGAGTGCGTTGCCACTCCGTTGTCCTGCAACTCAGAACCTGGAGCTACCTGTGACCTGCACACCCCCGAACCGGGCCTAGACCGGATAACCCGCACCTTTCCCGCAACCCCTGTGGCCCGCGGCGCTGGAGAACGGCGCCCAAGGTCGCGAAACATCTCTTCATCTCTTCAAAGGATTTTCCAAATGGCAGCAAAGATCATGCGCAAGATGGCCCTCCTGGCCCTGGTTGAAACCGTTGTCGGCACGGCCGTCGTACCGCTGGCGGCCAATGCCATGCTGGTCAGCGACGTGACCCTGACCCCCATCGAGGGCGACGTGGTCGAGCGCAACAACATCCGTCCCTTCTTCGGCTCCAGCGGCAGCACCCTGGTCACCGAATACCAGAAGGTGGCGTTCTCCGTGGAATTCGCGGGTGTGGCCGCAGCGGGCGAGCGTCCCGGCGTGACCGACCTGTTGCGTGCGTGTGCCGCCAGCGCCAGCACCGAGACTGGCGTGAAGACGGTCTTCGCTCCCGTGACCGACGGCATCCAGAGCGTGACCATCTACGGCAACGTGGACGGCACCCTCTACAAGATGCATGGCGCACGCGGCGAGGTGGAGTTCAGCACCGATGCCAAGGCCATTCCCAAGTGGAAGTTCGAGTTCACGGGCTCCTTCGTCCCCGCCGTGGATGAGGCCCTGCCGACAGTGGACTACAGCGACTTCGTCGCTCCCCTGGGCGTCAACAAGACCAACACCCAACTGACCCTCGACGGCCTGGCGGTGGCCTGCAGCGCCTTCAGCTTCAAGTGCGGCAACCAGGTGGTCAAGCGCGACCTGATGAACGTGGACACCGTGGAAATCACGGACCGCAAGTCCACGGGCAGCGTCACCTTCGAGAACACCAGCGTGGCCACCAAGGACTGGATCGGCCTGGCGCGCGCCAGCGCCATCGTGCCCGTCACGCTCAAGCACGGCCCCGGCGCCACCAACACCGTCAGTTTCAAGAGCGCGCGCGCCCAGATCGGCAAGCCGACCTACAGCGACAGCGATGGCGTGCAGATGATCACCATCCCCCTGTCGTTCATTCCCTCCGACGCGGGCAACGACGAATGGTCCATCGAGATCTGACGCCTCACCTCCCTGCCTGACAACTACACATCCAAGGATCACCATGGCCGTCAAGATTTCCGGGCTCAAGCCCACCATCTCCGTTCCCGCAACGCTGTACCTGCCCGTCGATGAGGGCAGGTTCGGAGCCCATCACTTTGCCGTCGTGTTCAAGCGCCTGGGCAAGGCGCGGCGTGACGAGATCAATGAACTCATCGTCGTCGGCAAGCCCGCCACGCAGCCCGATGGCTCGCAGGAGGTACGGCGCATGACCATCCCTGAACTGCTCGACGAAGTGGTTGTGGGCTGGGAGGGGATGCTGGGCGACGAAGGAACACCCGTGCCCTACAGCCGCGACGAACGCCTGGCGGCCGAGGAGGCCTACCCGGGACTGGAGCAGGCCATGGCCGTGGCCTGGTTCGACGGACTCAACGTGCACCAGCGGGATGCCGCCACAAAAAACTCCGTGGCGCTGTCCGGCATCACCTCGGCCTCGACGGCGCAGACCGCTATCTCGTAGACGACGAGCTGCGCGCCCAGTGCGCGCAGATGGGGATCGACCCCGACCGGATGGTGCCCGGCGATCTGCAACGCCAGCACCCCGAGGACTACGAACTGTGGCCGGAGCATGCGATGGCCTGGAGCGTGTACCTCGGCTGCTCCACCCAGTGGCGCAGGACGGCCACGCCCTGGGGCCAGTGGCACTGGGACGGGCTGGACTACGCCGGGGCCGAGATCGTGATGCGTCGCTACGCGGTGCCCGCCGCGCAGCGCGGCGAGGTCTTCGCGCAGTTGCAGGTGCTGGAGGCGCAGGCGCTGCGCCAGCTCAACCGGGGCTGAGGCATAGGGGCCTCGGCTCCGGCCTTTCAAGACAAACACAAGCGGTCAAGCATACCGAACAGAGATCAGCATGAGTACAGCCGTCACAAGCATTGGTCCTGCCACATTGCAGACCATTGCAGATCTGAAAAAACTCACTGGACAGCTTCAGCAGGCTGGTGCAGCTGCGGAGAGTCTGCGCGCGCGTCTTGACCTGGCTACAGGTGGCAAGGGTGCGCAGGAAATGGCCTATGTCACGGCGCTTGCGGACCGGCTTGGCCTCCAGCTGGAATCCACGGGCCAAGCCTATGCCGACTTTCTCACCAAGGCGCGTGGCACGGCACTCGAGGGGGAGCCTGTGCGAGCCCTGTTCACTGGCATAGCCAAAGCCAACGTGGCCATGCATTTGTCGGCGGAACAGAGCAGCGCTTCACTTGCCGGCGTGCTTGATCTGATGGGACGAGGTGCGATCAGCGTTGCCGATTTCAACGAGAAGCTGACCCGCATTCCTGCATCGGCACAGATCGGGGCCCAGGCACTCGGCGTGACGAAGGATCGTTTCACGGCGATGCTGCAGGCAGGACAGGTGCTTGCCGATGACTTCCTGCCGCGCTTTGCCGTCGCTCTGCAGCAAACCTTGGGCAATAGCGCCGAGCGCACAGCGGACCGGGTGGGTGCCGGGGCCACGCGCATGGAAAATGCCTGGGGCAAGTTCAAGGCGGCGGTCGGTGATTCTGGTGTGAACCGGGTGATCTCCGTCGGCATGAATGGCATCGCTTATGACATGAATGCCGTTTCCGAGGCGATGTCCAGGGCACGGGACAATGGGTCCGGATTCTTCGGTCAGGTCAACCAGGGCTTGGCCATCCTGATGGGGCGGGCGGTAGGGCTCAACTACGTCAGCATGGCCTTCCAGTCCAACGGGGAAAGGGCCGCCTACCTTGCCAAGGAGCTGCCAAAGGCCGCCGCTGAACTGGAGGCGCTGCAGGCCAGAGGCGCAGCCACCTCGGAAAACATCTATCTGCGCAGTTCGTACTTCGATTTGCTGAAGTACGTTGCCAAACTCAAGCAGGCGCAGCAGGAGCAACTGGCACTGGAAGGCAGACGTGACACAGGCGGTGGCCGGGGATTCATCAATCCGCCTTTTGCGGGCCCTGCTACCCCTTCCGAAGTGATCCCCCGTACGTGGGAAGAACCTCCTAGGGTCAAGGCTGCTCCGGTGGGCAAGGCCACGATTTTGCGGCCATCGCAGGGGGCAGGTAAATCTTCTGGTCAAGACCTTGAATCCTTGGATTTTGCTAAGGCCGCCGCCGATCTCGAAAAGCTGATAGAGACCCATGAGAGCAAAGCCCGCGCCATTCAGGAGAACATTCGACTGGCGCAGCGTGAAACCGAGGAAATCGGACTGACGGGAGCGGCTCTCGAAGAGTTACGTCAAAAACGAGTGGAAGAAGCCGCCAGCCAGCTGGAGGCTCAAGCCATGGTGATGCAAGGCATCGACCTTTCCGGAAGGGCGACCCAGGCATTGTTGGAAGAGGCCAAGGCCATTCGTGATCAGGCCAAGGTCAAAGGCTACAACGAGTCTGCGCGCATGGTGGCTGAGTACGCGAAAAACGTGCAGGTGGCCAACGATGAAGTGCAGTTTGAGCAGTCGCTCGCCGCCATGTCGCAGCGCGACCGCACGATTGCGATCGAGCAGCTAAAGATCGAACTTGATTTGCAGATCAAGCTGGCGGAGATCAACGCCAGGAACAGGGCCGACCCCGAAGAGGCCCGGCGGCTGAGGGAAGAGGCCACGGCCACAGCCAATCAGGCCAAGGCGAATGTCGCCGAGCGCACCCGCGTAAAGGAGACCCAGGCGTCGGTCGACCAGATGGACGAGATGTTCCGCAAGGGCTTCACAGACATGCTGGCCAACGGTACCGAGGGCTGGCGCACGTTCACGAAGAACCTGAGCGCAACGTTCAAGGCTTCGGTTGCCGATGAAATGTACAAGGCGTTTGCGCGGCCATTTATCGTGCCTGTGCTTGCACAGGTACGAGGCATGCTTGGTAACGTAACAGCCAATCTCGGGGTGGGCGGATCTGGCGCTGCCAATGGTGGAGGTTTTCTGAGTCAGGCCGGCAGCGCTTCCGGAGTGCTGGGGCTCGGTGGCGGTACCTTTGGCATGGGCCTGAACGCAGGCGTAGCTGGCATCTTTGGTGAGGCGGGCATTCTGGGGACGCTGGATGCAGGAATCACGGCACTTGGGGCAGGCAACCTTCTGGGGGGGCTCGGAACCTTGATGGGGGCGGCAAGCCCATTTGTGCTGGGTGCGATTGCCATCAGCTCCCTGTTTGGAGGCTTCGGCTCCCGCGGCCCCAACCACGCCGGTGCCGCCTACAGCACCGCTGGCGTCGGCAACGACAAGGCCGCCGAACAGCTGTTCGGCCGTGCGGCCGGAGACTGGTATGACGATCTGACGCAGCGCCACAGCGATGCCGTCGAAAAGCAGCTCAAGACCAGCCTGGACGGCCTGGCCTCGGTCTATGGGGCCCTCAGCAAATACGCGACGGGTAGCGCGCGCGGCATCGACCTGGTCGGTGGCTTTGCCGTCAACGGCCGGTACAGCGACGAGGACGCCTACGGCTACGCCAAGATCATCGACAAGACGACTGGCATGATCCTGGCCGGCTTCGAGAACCGCTCGCTGGGCAACAACCCGGAAGAAGCCTACAAGGCCTTCCTGGGCCAGACCGGTTCACTGCTGGTGTCCGAACTCAAGAAGGCGGACCTGCCCAGCTGGATGCGCACCACGCTGGACTCGCTGGGCGAAGCACCCAATGTCGAGGCGTTGCAGGCTGCCTTCCAGGCCATCGACCTCATCGGCCGCTCCTTTGACGAACTGGGCAAGAAGATCACGGGCTTTGCCGACCTGACCGACCTGGCCTTCGAGTCCCTGATCAAGGCTTCGGGCGGCATCGAGGCGCTGAATGCCAACGCGGGCAGCTTCTACCAGAACTTCTACAGCGAGGATGAGCGCAAGACCATCGCCAAGCGCGAGATGGGCAGCAAGCTCAAGGACTTGGGCGTGGACATCGACCTGGATGCCGACGACGCCCAGGCCCGGTTCCGCAAGCTGGTGGAGGACAAGCTCAAGGCAGCCAACTCCGAGGAGGCGAATGCCAAGGTATTGAAGGACGCCATCTCCAAGGTCCAGGGCACGCAAGGCCTCAAGGACATGGCCAAGACTGGCGCCTTCAAGGACTGGGCCAGCTCCACCCTGGGAGAAGGTTCGGGCGATACCGGGAAACTCGCGGCTGATCTCGAGAACCTGGCAAACACCAGCACGTCGCTGGCCGACTTCACTGCCGGTATGGACAAGCTGATCGGCAATATCGGCGGCACCGGCAAATCTTCGGCCGAGACCGCTGCCGAGCTGCTCAAGCTCAACGACACGTTCAAGGCCGTTACCAAGACATCCGAGGATGCTGCGGCGGCTTCGGCCAAACAGGCGGAGGAAGCCAAGCGCAAGCAGGAGGAGCAGGCGCAGGAGGCGAGGAAGAAGAACGAGGCCGATACGGATGCGGCGTGGAGCCTGCTGCAGCGTTCCGTCGATGCGGAGCGCTCGGCCATACAGGCACGCATCGATGTCGCGCAGGAGCGCGTGGATACCGAGCGCGCCCTCATGGAGACCTTGCGCGGGCATGTCGTCGAACTGCGCGGCCAGATCGAGAGCACCCAGGCCATGGCCTTGGCCAGAGCCAACGAGGTCATTGACCAGGCACTGGCTGCGTACCGGCGCACGGGCTATCTGCCCGAATCGGCTGACATCGGCGAGGCTGTCTCGGTTGCGCGCGGCGGTATTTCCTCGGGCAACTTCCGCTCGCGCCTGGACTATGAGGCCGCGCAGTTGATCCTGGCCAACAAGCTCGAAGTGCTGCATGACGCGGCGGGCGAGCAGCTGTCTGCCGATGAATTGATTCTGGAGCAGGAAAAAAGCCAGGTCGATGCGTTGGAGCGGCTGCTCAAGACCGAGAAGGAGGCGCTGGACATAGCGCGTGGCATCGACACGCGGCTGCTGTCGTCCGATCTCGCATGGGCGGAATTCCGCGCGGCACTGCTCAAGGAAGGAGCGGATACCGGAGGTGGTGCTGGTTCTGGTGAAAGCGGTTCCGGTGGCGGCAGCGGGGGTGCGGACTTTGGTCCTGGGCCAGGTCCTGGAAGTGGGGGTGGCAGCTCCACCGTGCACAGCAAGTACAAGATGCCTGTTGCCGTGCTCGGCGATGGCTTCGCGATCTACGACTACGAAACGGATCCCGAGCGAGTCAAGAAGCTCGATGCGCTGTCGCCAACCTTCCATAAGTACGACGGCACCGGAGACCTGGTGGGACTGGCCAATGACATCAAGGCCCAGGGGGGCACGGCGCTGGATCTTGCCTATCTGTATGGCTACTCGGAGCGCGACGTGCTGGCGGCGTTGGACCAGTTCGGCATTCCGCGCTTCGCCTCGGGTGGCGAGCACTTCGGCGGCCTGCGCCTGGTCGGGGAAAACGGCCCCGAACTCGAGGTCACCGGACCTTCACGGATCCACAGCGCCCAGCAGACGCGGCGCTTGCTGGAGGGTATGCAGGGCGGCGACCTGCACAGGGCCCTCGAGTCCCTACAGCGTCTGACCTATGACCTGGGGCGCCAGCAGATCGTACTGCTGCAAAGCCTCGAAAAGATGGCACGCAAGAGTGACGCCATCGGCGTCAAGCAAAGGGAGACGGCATGAGCGATGAATTCACACGTGGCATGGGATTTGTGCCGCCCCTGCCTATCACGCTGGACAACATGAGCACGAACGTCGCCGCAAGCGGCCTGCAGCCCTGGTCCGCCAGCAAGGCCTATGCGCTCAACGACGAGATCATCGACACCTCGCGCGTGATCTGGCGCAGCATGGCCGGCAGCAATACCGGCAATGACCCCGCCAGTTCTGAAGGCAAGTGGCAAAGGCGCGGTGTGGAAAACCGGCTGCGCATGTTCGATGCCAGCCTGGGTTCGTACACCGAGGCCGATGACCTCATCGAGGTCACCATCAAGCCCGGCCGCGTGGTCACGGACATCGAGCTGCTGGGCCTGCAGGCGCACACGGTCGAGGTGGTGATGACCGACCCCGTGGCCGGCGAGGTGTTCCACAGCGGGCAGCGCCTGGTGCTGCGCCCTTCAGGCAATTCGCACTGGGGCTACTTCTTCAACCCCATAGAGCGCGAACGCAAGCTGTCCATCTCGGGACTGCCGGCCTACACGCAGGCCAGCATCACGATACGCATCGCCAACCTGGGGGCCAAGGCGCGCTGCGCCGAGGTCGTCATCGGCCGTGCCGTCTGGCTGGGCAACACCCAGTGGCGGCCCTCGGTCAGCTTCGACGACTGGAGCCTCAAGAAGCGCGACGACTGGGGCGGCTGGATGGCCGAGCCCGGCGCCTACAGCGACCGCTTGAAGCTGCAGGTCCTCGTTCACGGCACGCAGTACGAGCGCGTGCGCAACGAAATCCTGGCGTATCGCGCCAGACCGGTCGTCTGGATAGGTGCGCGCGGCTACGGCGTGCTCACCACCTACGGCTACATCACGGGCTTCGACCAGGTTCTGGTGGCCCATGGCTTCTCCGATTGCAACCTAACCATTGAAGGACTGGAAGACGATGAACTTCACACCCCCCCCTAGTGCACCCGAGGAATCGGTGGCGATCCCGAATCGTCGCACGGACCCGCAGGACGTCTTCGACGTCAAGACGGATGTCTATCTGAACTGGCTGACGGGCTTTCGTAACTGGACGGAGGGCCTGGTGACGTGGCTCACGACGTTTGTGACGGAAATGGCCCAGGCCATGCTGACGGTCGAGGGCAACAAGAACGCTGCGCAGGCCGCCGCCTCCGCCGCCGCGACCAGCGCCCAGAACGCTGCCATTGTCGCCGGTGCCTCCCGATGGGCGCCGGGCAGCTACGCCCAGGGCGACGCCGTGTGGTCGCCCCAGTCGCTGCTGACCTATCGGCGCGTACCAGCCGGCACCACGGCCAGCGCGCTCGACCCGGCCCAGGATCCCGCGGGCTGGCGGCTGTCCGGTTCACCGCAGTCCATGCCGCAGCAGGAGTTGACAACGGCAGGGCCCCATCACCTGATCGTCGGCATGCACTACATCGTCCTGCATCCGCAGTGCGAATGCCTGATGCCGGCCGGGTCCGCGCCGCAGGAGCAACTGCGCGTCACCAACCGCTCCGGTGCACTGACTCCCGTGCTCAGGCGCAACGGAGGCAAGTTTTCCGGAATCGAGGACGACCTGGCGCTGGACTCGCGCTATGCCGACCGCGTATTTACTCAAACCGCAACCCTGGGGTGGATCTGATGCTTTCCTTCAACAATATCTATGGACAACCTGCCGCGCTGATGCGCCGGCGTATCTGGAGCGGGGAGGAGCGAAAGGTACCAAGTGTGTCCATGTTGACAGCCAACGCCTTTCGGCCCCTTGGTGCAACATCGCCTCCCAACATCGTCCCTGATCACGGTGTAAACAATGGTCGAGTCAACTTCCTGGTGGTTGGTGACAAGGTCTACACCTCTGCTGACCTCAGGACCATGGTGCTGCGCTTCACCCATACCGGCAGCGGACGCTGGCCTGCGATTTACTCGATTGCTGAGCGCGGCGGCAATGTCGTGATTGCATGCGGCAGCGGCGTTCCCTCCTCAAGTGCCACGCAATACGAGTCGTATGTCAGTGTCAACGATGGTCTGACATTCACGTCTTCGCCTCTGGGGGCGGTCCGACGGGTCATGTGTGCTGGCGGGTTTTTCTACGGCTTTCCTGAGTTTCGTGGGCTGAGTCGTTGCGAAACTGGAACAAGCGCCAGCGTAAGCCTGGTGATGCCCGTGGACACTTCCTGGCAATCCGTGGTCTACAACGGCGAGCGGTACTTGACCATTTCCTCCGATGGCACCGTACTGGCAACATCGGTCGATGGACTGAATTTTTCCGTATCGACTACGTTCGCTGCCTTCAAGCTCAGTGCGGACATCCAGCCCCAGAATGCCTTTGCAGTAGGGCGCAGATTCGTGCTGGTTGAAGTGCGGGGCAATACGGTCAGGTCCATCGTGACAGAAGACGGTGCGAGTTTTTCCGAGCAATCGTGGCAGGTTTTTGATGGAGAGAACGGAGAGCGTTGTCTCGGTGTCCCGCAGTATGCGGTGATGGCTGACGGTTGTGCCTATTTGAAGATGTATACGGTCGATTGGGCTCAAATCCGTCGAGTCCGGTTGATTGTGTCGGCGGATGGGATCACTTGGCGGGCATTTCCCCCACTTGCCGGGAGTAATGTGTCAGGGGATAGCACTTCAGCAGGGAAAGCCATGTTTGGCCTGGGGCCCGGCAAGGGCCTGTATGTAGCGCAGGGGCTGGACTCCGTCGTACATGTTTCGGAGACCCTTAACGACCGCGACTTCTATTACGAACTGGGTGCCGCATGAACTACGAATTCAACCTCTGGGGCTGGTACGCAGGCATGTCCACCATGCCCGGCTCGCGCACGACGACACTGCCACCCGACAACATGCAGACGCACGAGACAGCGGGCCGCCCGCGCAGCAACTTCACGGGCCTGGCCTGGGTCGAACTGCCTTATGAGGCCCCGCCCGAGCCGGTGCCCGAACCCGCGATGCCGGAGATCGTCATCACCGGCATCGCGGCCGACAAGGAGGACTTTGTACATACTCCCGACTTCACCGATGCGACGGTGCCGGTGGGCGCCACGCTGGCCTTCTCTGCCGAGCTGCGGGCAGGCGCGCAGGTGTTAGCCAAGGATGACAACTTTCGACTGCCCATCCGGTCGCGCGATGGCCGCGAGCGCGTGGTGCTGGCCTCCATGGCCAAGGGCTTCATTCACTTCTCTGTCCACTTCGAGGACAGTCGGGTCTGGGAAGTGACCGAAGCCATGGTCAATTCCGACCTTCCTCCCGAACGCCACATGCGCTTCAAGGGCATCAAGGTATTTACCGTGGAGGCATGACTTGCTCTGAGGCGTGACAACCAACCAAGCCGGCACCTGCCGGCTTTTTTGCGCCTGCCCACAAGCTAGGTGTTTTCCCCCGCATGTCTTCGCCGCGACAAGCTTTCCATGCAAAATAGCACGAACGTTCGTTTTAACAAGAATTTCGCATGTCCAGCGTTTCCGCCCCACGCCGCACGACCCGTTTGACCGCTGACGCCACGGCCGATCCCAAGGCGGGCTCTTCCGTGCACGAAGCCGCTGCGCCCGCGCCGCGCCGCGCGCTGCACAAGGGGCAGCAGACCAAGGCCACCATTGTGGAGGCTGCCCTCAACCTGGCCACGCACATCGGGCTTGAGGGCCTGTCCATCGGCGCTCTGGCCGAGCTGACGGGCATGAGCAAGTCCGGCGTGTTCGCGCATTTTGGCTCGCGTGAGGAGCTGCAGATTTCCGTGGTGCATGAGTACCACGACCGTTTCGAGCAGGAAGTGTTCTTTCCCGCGCTGGAGGCGCCGCGCGGCGTGGCGCGTCTGCGGGCGCTGTTCGACAACTGGATGAAGCGCACTTCGATCGAGCTGGACTCGGGCTGCATCTATATCAGCGGCGCCGTGGAGTTCGACGACCGCACGGGGCCGGTGCGCGATGCGCTGACGGCCTCGGTCCAGACCTGGCACGCAGCCATGCGCCGCACCATCGTGCAGTGCCGCGAAAGCGGCGACCTGCGTGCCGACCTGGACGAGAACCAGCTGCTGTTCGAGATCCACGGCCTGATCCTGGCCCTGCATTACGAGGCGCGCTTCCTGCGCAACGAAGGCTCCATGCAGCGCGCCATCGACGGCTTCGAGAGCATTCTGGCGCGCTACGCCAGCCCGGCCTGATTTTTTCGCTTCCACCGTTTTCACCGCATCCACCGCAAACCCCGCCATCACAGGAGAAGACAAATGCCCAGCTACAATCCGCCCCTGCGCGACATGCAATTCCTCATGCACGAGGTGTTCAAGGTCACGGACGACTACCAGCAGATGACGGCGCATGCCGAGGTCGATGCCGACACCATCAATGCCGTGCTCGAAGAGGCGGGCAAGTTCGCGGCCAATGTGACGTTTCCGCTGAACATCAGCGGCGATGCAGAGGGCTGCGTGCTCAACAAGGAAACCCACGAGGTCACCACGCCCAAGGGCTTCAAGGAGGCCTACCAGAAGTATGTGGAAGGCGGCTGGCCTTCGCTGTCCTGCGATACGGCCTACGGCGGCCAGGGCCTGCCCTTTGCGGTGAATTCGGCGGTGTACGAGATGCTCAACAGCGCCAACCAGGCCTGGACCATGTACCCGGGCCTGTCGCACGGCGCCTACGAGGCTCTGCATGTGCACGGCACGGAAGAGCAAAAGAAGCTGTACCTGCCCAAGCTGACCAGCGGCGAGTGGACCGGCACCATGTGCCTGACCGAGCCCCATTGCGGCACCGACCTGGGCCTGCTGCGCACCAAGGCCGAGCCCGTGGCCGGCGCGCCCGAGGGCACCTACAAGATCACCGGCAACAAGATCTTCATCAGCGCGGGCGAGCACGATTTCACCGACAACATCGTCCACCTGGTGCTGGCCCGACTGCCCGATGCGCCGGTCGGCTCCAAGGGCATCAGCCTGTTCGTGGTGCCCAAGTTCGTGGTCAAGGCCGATGGTTCGCTGGGCGAGCGCAACCCCATCTTCTGCGGCGCGCTGGAGCACAAGATGGGCATCCACGGCAATGCCACGGCACAGATCAATATCGACGGCGCCATCGGCACCCTGGTGGGCCAGCCGAACAAAGGCCTGCAGGCCATGTTCGTGATGATGAATGCCGCCCGCCTGGGCGTGGGCAACCAGTCGCTGGGCCTGACCGAGGTGGCCTACCAGAACGCCCTGGCCTATGCCAAGGACCGCCTGCAGATGCGCAGCCTGTCGGGCACCAAGGCCAAGGACAAGCCAGCCGATCCCATCATCGTCCACCCCGATGTGCGCCGCATGCTGCTGACGGCCAAGGCCTATGCCGAAGGCGGTCGCGCGCTGGTGACCTACTGCGCCTTCCTGATCGACAAGGAGTTCAACCACCCCGACGAGAAGGTGCGCAAGGACAGCGCCGAGCTGGTGGCGCTGCTGACGCCCATCGTCAAGGCCTTCATCACCGACAACGGCTGGACGGCCACCACCATGAGTCAGCAGGTCTATGGCGGCCATGGCTTCATCACCGAATGGGGCATGGAGCAGTTCGTGCGCGATGCGCGCATCAACATGATCTATGAAGGCACGAACGGCATCCAGGCGCTGGACCTGCTGGGCCGCAAGGTGCTGGGCAACCAGGGCGCCTCGCTCAAGAAGTTCGGCAAGCTGGTGGCGCAGCTGGTGGAGGAAGAGGGCGTCAACGAGAAGATGGCCGAGTTCATCAATCCCATCGCCTACCTGGGCGACCAGATGACCAAGTTCACCACCGAGATCGGCTTCAAGGGCATGCAAAACCCCGACGAGGTGGGTGCCGCGTCCGTGGACTACCTGCGTGTGGCGGGCCACCTGGTGTTCGGCTACTTCTTCGCCCGCATGGCCCAGGTGGCGCTGCGCGAAATCGCCAAGGGCAACACCGACCCGTTCTACCAGGCCAAGCTGCAGACCGCGCGTTTCTACTTCGCCAAGCTGCTGCCCGAGACCGCCACGCTTATGCGCACGGCCCGCGCGGGCAGCAAGTCCCTGATGGACACGGACGCGGCGCTGGCCTGAACGGCTTCACTCCAACATGGGAGCGCGGGCTGTGCGCATCAGCCTGGCCTGCGCACCTTTCTAGGCGAAAGGGGTTTGAAATGAAGGCATATCAAGCACTGGCAGCAATGGTCCTGGGCCTCACGGCTGCCGCAGCGCAGGCGCAGATGACGCCCGTGGGCCTGTGGAAGAGCGTGGACGACAAGAGCGGCGAAGCCAAGTCCGAGATCCGCGTGGCCGAGAACGACGGCGTGGTCACGGGCCGCATCGAGCAGATCCTGCGCAAGGGCGCCGATCCGGCCGCCACCTGCACCGAGTGTTCTGACGACCGCAAGGGCCAGCCGCTCAAGGGGCTGGAGATCATCCGCGGCGCCAAGAAGGCCGAGGGCAAGGACGTCTGGGAAGGCGGAAAGATCCTCGACCCTGAAAACGGCAAGACCTACACGCTGCGCCTGACGCCCATCGAAGGCGGCGCCAAGCTCGAGGTGCGCGGCTCCATCGGCCCCTTCGGCCGCACCCAGACCTGGGTGCGCGTGCAGTAACCATTCCGGAGGGCGGCCGCAGCGGCCACCTTCCTCCCACTTGTGGAATATCCATGTCCCGATTCAATGTGAAGAAAGTCGCCGTGCTCGGCGCTGGCGTGATGGGAGCGCAGATCGCGGCCCATCTGGTCAATGTCAAGGTGCCCGTGGTGCTGTTCGACCTGCCTGCCAAGGAAGGCCCGAAAAGCGGCATCGCCGAGCGCGCCATCGCCAACCTCAAGAAGCTCAAGCCTTCGCCCATCGGCGTGGCCGAGGACACGGACCTGATCCAGCCCGCTAACTACGAGGAGCACCTCAAGCTGCTCAAGGGCTGCGACCTGATCATCGAGGCCATTGCCGAGCGCATGGACTGGAAGCTCGACCTGTACACCAAGATCGCGCCCCATGTGGCCAAGCACGCCATCGTGGCGTCCAACACCTCGGGCCTGTCCATCACCAAGCTGTCCGAGGCGCTGCCTGACGCGATCAAGCCGCGCTTTTGCGGCATCCACTTCTTCAACCCGCCGCGCTACATGCCGCTGGTGGAGCTGATCGCCACGCCGACCACGCAGCCCGTGGTGCTGGACCAGCTCGAAGCCTTCGTCACCAGCGGCCTGGGCAAGGGCGTGGTGCGCGCCAAGGACACGCCCAACTTCATCGCCAACCGCATCGGCATCGCCGGCATGCTGGCCACCATGAAGGAGGTCGAGAACTTCGGCCTGACCTTCGACGTGGTCGATGACCTCACCGGCAAGAAGCTGGGCCGCGCATCCAGCGGCACCTTCCGCACGGCCGACGTGGTGGGCCTGGACACCATGGCCCATGTGATCAAGACGCTGCAGGACAACCTCAGCGCCGAGACCGATCCCTTCTACGGCAGCTTCGGCACGCCGCCCGTGCTGGCCAAGCTGATCGAGCTGGGCAACCTGGGTCAGAAGGCGAAGAAGGGCTTCTACAAGAAGGTCGGCCGCGACATCCTGCAGTTCGAGCTGGACAGCGAGGACTACGTGCCCGCCGGCGGCAAGGCCGACGAGGTCTATGGCCGCATGCTCAAGAAGCCCGCGGCCGAGCGCCTGAAGCTGCTGCGCAATGCCGAGGGCGCGCAGGGCCGCTTCCTGTGGGCCATCCTGCGCAACAGCTTCCACTACGCGGCCATCCACCTGGAGAGCATTGCGGAGTCCGCCCGCGACGTGGACCAGGCCATGCGCTGGGGCTTCGGCATGAAGCAGGGCCCGTTCGAGCTGTGGCAGGAAGCGGGCTGGCTGGAAGTGGCGAAGATGGTCCAGGAGGACATCGATGCCGGCAAGGCATTGAGCAAGGCACCCCTGCCCCAGTGGGTCTTCGAAGGCCCGGTGGCCGAGGCCGGCGGCGTGCACACGGCGCAGGGCTCGTGGAGCCCTGCCAAGGGCCAGTTCGTGCCCCGCCGCGTGCTGCCCGTCTACGAGCGCCAGATCTTCCCCGAGAAGCTGCTGGGCGAAGACAGCCTGCCGGACTGGAAGACGGCCGGCACCACGATCGCCGAATCCAAGGCGCTGCGCACCTGGACGCTGGACGGCCAGATTCTGATCGCCAGCATCAAGAACAAGATGCACGCCATCAGCCCCGAAGTCATGGAAGCGCTGATGGAAGCCGTGGACGTGGCCGAGACCGACTTCCAGGGCATGGTCATCTGGTCGGGCGATGCGCCGTTCAGCGTGGGCGCCGACCTGGAGGCCACCATGCCGGCCTTCGTGATCGGCGGCGCCGACGCCATCGAAAGCGTGGAGCAGGAGCTGCAAAACCTCATGCTGCGCATCCGCTACGCCCAGGTGCCCGTGGTTGCGGCCATCCATGGCATGGCGCTGGGCGGCGGCTGCGAGCTGGCCGTCTACAGCGCGCGCCGCGTGGCGCACATGGAGAGCTACATCGGCCTGGTGGAAGTCGGCGTGGGCCTGGTGCCCGGCGCGGGCGGCCTGACCTACATCGCGCGCCGCGCGGCAGAGAACGCCGCCACCAGCACGGGCAAGGACCTGCTGCCCTTCCTGACCGAAGGCTTCACGGCCGCGGCCATGGCCAAGGTGGGCACCAGTGCCATCGAGTCGCGCAAGCTGGGCTACCTGCTGGACAGCGACCTCATCGTGCCGCACAAGGACGAACTGCTCTTCGTCGCCATCAACGAGGCCAAGTCCATGGCCGCAGGCGGCTGGCGCGCGCCGCTGCCGCGCAGCTTCCCCGTGGCAGGACGCAGCGGCGTGGCCACCATCAAGGGCTCGCTGGTCAACATGCGTGACGGCGGCTTCATCAGCGAGTTCGACCAGCATGTGGCCAGCCTGATCGCCCACGTGGTCTGCGGCGGCGACGTGGATGCGGGCACCCTGGTGGACGAGGCCTATCTGATGAAGCTCGAACGCAAGGCGTTCTGCCACCTGATCGGCCATCCGAAGACCCATGAACGCATTCTCGGAATGCTGAACACCGGCAAGCCCGTCCGGAATTGATATGTCCCCCCTGAGTCGCTTCGCGCCTTCCCCCCAGGGGGACGACAGCCTCGCGGCGGGGCGGCCCTTGCTTGCTGTCCCTGACTTGGGACATGCGTGCGTTGCGGGCCGCGAATAACTGAGATCTATGAGCAATCTCCATGAAACAAATCCAAGACGCCTACATCGTCGCCGCCACGCGCACGCCCATCGGCAAGTCGCACAAGGGCTTTTTCCGCAACTACCGTCCCGACGACCTGCTGGCGACCACGCTGAAGGCCGCGCTGGCCCAGGTGCCGGGGCTGGACCCGGCTGCCATCGAGGACATCATCTGCGGCTGCGCCATCCCCGAGGCCCAGCAGGGCCTGAACGTGGCGCGCATCAGCGCCGTGCTGGCGGGCCTGCCCACCAGCGTGGGCGGCATCACCGTGAACCGCTTCTGCGCCTCGGGCCTGTCGGCCGTGGCCATGGCGGCGGACCGCATCCGCGTGGGCGAGGCTGACGTGATGATCGCGGCCGGCGTCGAGAGCATGAGCATGGTGCCCATGATGGGCAACGCGCCCTCGCTGTCGCCGTCCATCTTCGAGCGCGATGGCGACGTGGGCATTGCCTACGGCATGGGCCTGACGGCCGAGAAGGTGGCCCAGCAGTGGAAGGTCTCGCGCGATGCGCAGGACGCCTTTGCGCTGGAGTCGCACCGCCGTGCCCTGGCCGCGCAGCAGGCCGGCGAGTTCAAGGACGAGATCACGCCCATCGAGGTCACCGACCGGGGCCTGGACCTGGCCAAGGGCGAGCCCGTGGTGCGCACGCGCACCGTGGAGCTGGACGAGGGAGCACGCCCCGACACCAGCCTGGAAGGCCTGGGCAAGCTGCGCACCGTGTTCGCGGCGCGCGGCTCGGTGACGGCCGGCAACAGCTCGCAGACCAGCGATGGCGCAGGCGCGCTGATCCTGGCCAGCGGCGCTGCCGTGCAGCGCTTCGGCCTCACGCCGCTGGCGCGCTTCGTGAGCTATGCCAGCAAGGGTGTGCCGCCGGCCATCATGGGCATCGGCCCCATCGAGGCCATCCCGGCCGCGCTGCGCTATGCGGGCCTCAAGCAGGACGACATCGACTGGTTCGAGCTCAACGAAGCCTTTGCCGCCCAGTCGCTGGCCGTGGTCAACACGCTGGGTCTAGACCCCGCCAAGGTCAACCCCATGGGCGGCGCGATTGCCCTGGGCCACCCGCTGGGTGCCACGGGCGCCATCCGCTCGGCCACCGTGGTGCATGCGCTGCGCCGCAAGCAATTGCGCTACGGCATGGTGACGATGTGCGTCGGAATGGGCCAGGGCGCCGCCGGCATCTTCGAGCGGGTCTGACCGTTGCTCAAAGCCCCGTTCGCGGGGCTTTGTTTTTTCCGCTCATCCCATCCTTTCCCATCCATGCGAGCCGGCACAGAAACGGCACCGACCAGGAGACAGCCATGGAACAACACCAACTCAGCAGCGATGGCGCCACGCTGGCGCTGCGCGTCTACACGCCCGCTGGCCCGCCGCGCGCCAGCGTGGTCATCGGCGGGGCCATGGGGGTGCGCCAGGCCTTCTACGAGGCCTTTGCCACCTGGCTTGCGGGCCAGGGCTATCGGGTGACCAGCTTTGACTACCGGGGCCATGGCGATTCCCTGCAAGGCTCTTTGCGCCAGGTGCGTGCCGACCTGTGCGACTGGGCGCGCGACTACGAGGCAGTCATCGCCCATGCCAAGGCGCAGTTGCCGGACCAGCCGCTGTTCCTGATCGGCCACAGCCTGGGCGCCCAGCTGCCGGGCCTGCTGCGCTCCCCGCAGTTGGTGGACGGCCTTTTGAGCATTGCGGCCGGCAGCGGCTACTGGCGCGACAATGCGCCCCGCCTCAAGCGCATGGTTCCCTATTTCTGGCATGTGCTGGTGCCCGTGGCCACGCGCCTGTGCGGCTACTTTCCGGGCCGGCGCCTGCGCAAGGTGGGCGACCTGCCGGCCGGCGTCATGCTGCAGTGGCGCCGCTGGTGCCTGAACCCGCGCTACAGCGTGGGTGCCGAGGGCGAGGCCGCCGCGCGCAGCTACGCCGCCGTGCGCTTTCCGGTGATGGCGCTGTCCATGAGCGACGACGAACTCATGACCTGGCGCGGCACCGAGCACCTGTTCGCGCTCTACGCCAATGCCCCCAGCCGCATCGAGCGCATCGAACCCAAGGCCCTGCAGTTGCGGCGCATAGGGCATTTCGGCTTCTTCCGCGCCGATATGCGCGACGCGCTCTGGGGCCGGGCCGTGGACGTGTTCTCGGGCTGGACCAAGGCGCCGGCCGCCGCGGCCCACCCGCGCTTTCCCTCACCCGCAGAGTCGCCGGCTTGACGGACGCGGGCGACGCTTGCCATCACACTCGTTTGCCATGAGCACAGACATCCATCCTCTCGACCAGGCCGTGGCGCTCACGCCCACCGGCGCCGTTGGCCACTACCAGGGCCAGACCACGCAGGACTACTGGAACATGGTGGGCCCGTACGGCGGCATCACCGCCGCCGCGCTGGTGCAGGCCATCCAGCAGCATCCGCTGTGCCTGGGCGATCCGCTGTCCATCACCGTCAACTACGCAGCCGCGCTGGGCGCGGGGCGCTTCGACATCGAAGCCCGCCCCGTGCGCACCAACCGCTCCACCCAGCACTGGCTGCTGACCATCACCCAGCCCGACCAGGATGGCGATGCCCAGGTCGTCACCACGGCCACGGCCGTCACGGCCGTGCGGCGCAGCACCTGGAGCGGCACCGACCTGGCCATGCCCGAGGTACCGTCGCCCGCCGCCGTGTCGCGCGTGCCGCCTCTGGGCGGCGTGGAATGGCTCAACCGCTACGACATGCGCTTTCTCGACGGCATCATTCCCCAGACCTGGGATGGCCGCGAGACCGACAGCCTCACGCGCCTGTGGGTGCGCGACGAGCCGCCGCGCGCACTGGATTTTTGCGCGCTGGCCGGCCTGGCTGACGTATTCTTCCCGCGCGTGTGGCTGCGCCGCGCACAGCGCACCCCGGCGGGCACGGTGTCCATCACCGTCTACTTCCATGCGGGGCGTGAGGAACTGGCCGCCGCAGGCACGGGCCACCTGCTGGCCCAGGCGCGCGGCCAGGAATTTCGCAACGGCTTCTTCGACCAGAGCGCCCAGCTGTGGAGCGAGGCCGGCGTGATGCTGGCGACCAGCCACCAGATCGTGTATTTCAAGGAATAAGCAAGGCAAGACCATCATGAGCGAAACCACCCAGGACATCCTCGTGCACACCGAAGCCGGTGTCTGCACCATCACCTTCAACCGCGCAGACAAGAAGAACTCCATCACCGAGGCCATGTACGCCAGCATGGCCGATGCGCTGGCCCAGGCCGGCGAAGACGCCGCCGTGCGCTGCGTGGTCTTCCAGGGCGACATGGCCATCTTCAGCGCGGGCAACGACATTGCCGACTTCCTCAAGCAGTCGGCCGGCGGCGGCGCCAGGCCGGAGGGCGAGCAGCGCCCCGTCTGGCGCTTCCTGCACAACATCGCCGCCTTTCCCAAGCCCGTGATCGCCGCCGTCTGCGGCCCGGCCGTGGGCATCGGCACGACCTTGCTGCTGCACTGCGACCTGGTCTATGCGGGCGACAACGCGGCCTTCTCGCTGCCCTTCGTGAACCTGGGCCTGTGCCCCGAAGCGGCCTCCAGCCTGCTGCTGCCCCAGATGCTCGGCTACCACCGCGCGGCCGAGGCCCTGCTGCTGGGCGAGCCCTTCCTGGCCGAAGCCGCACTGGAGGTGGGCCTGGTCAACCGCGTCGTGCCGCCCAGCGAATGCAATGCACTGGCCCAGGCCCAGGCCAGGAAGCTGGCCGCCAAGCCTCTGTCGGCCCTGATCGAGACCAAGCGCCTCATGAAGGCCGGCCAGTCCGGCCTGGTGCGCGAGCGCATGGCCGAGGAGGGAGCGAGCTTTGGCAAGCTGATGGGCGGGCCTGCTGCCAAGGAGGCGTTCACCGCGTTCATGGAGAAGCGCAAGCCGGACTTCAGCCAGTGCTGAAATCCACGAAGGTCTCCGAGGCGCCCGTGCAGTTCGAGCCCGAGTTCATCGCCGGGCTGCGCGAAGTGTTCGAGCGCCAGATCGCCTTCAACCAGGTGCTGGGCCTGCGCATCACTGAAGTGCTGCCCGAGCGGGTTGAAGGCCGCATCACCATGCGGCCCGAGCTCATCGGCCACGCCGCCTACCAGCGCATCCACGGCGGCGTGATCAGCGCCGGCCTGGACTCCATGGGCGGCCTGGCCGTCATGGCCGCCATCGGCGCCAAGCACATGGACGATGCGCCGCTGCAGCGCCTGCACCGCTTCTCGCGACTGGGCACCATCGACCTGCGCGTGGACTACCTGCGCCCCGGCATAGGCAGCGAATTCATCCTGCGCGCCGAGGTGCTGCGGCTGGGTTCACGCGTGGCCAACACGCGCATGGAATTCCTGGGGGCCGATGGCAGCTTGCTGTCCACGGGGACGGCGGCGTACATCGTTTCTTGAAGCATGGCCCGCTGACTGCGGGCCTTCTTTTTGCGTCTCTTCACCCCCAGCGCGCGCGCCACACGGCCCAGGCCGTGCCTGCGCCATAGGCGGCCATGGCCACGGCGACCAGGATGAACAGCGACTGGGCGCTGCCCAGGCCGCTGGACATGAGCCAGCCGCCGCCCACCACCACGATCAGCAGGCGCACCGTGCCGGCCAGCACGGGAGCCCAGACGCGGCCTGCGCCCAGGGAGGCGAAGTACAGCACCAGTCCCAGGCCGAACAGCCCGAAGGCCGGGCCCACGGTGCGCAGGTAGAGGTCGGCGTAGGCGCGCACGGCCGGGTCGCCGGTGAAGATGCCTGACCACAGCTGCGGCCAGACCATGACCACCAGCCCCAGCACGCCCAGCAGGGCCGCGGCCATGGCGCCGCCCGACCAGGCCACGCGGCGCGCGCGTGCCACCTGGCCTGCGCCCATGGCCATGCCCACCATGGGCACGGCGGCCATGCCCACGCCGAAGGCCATGGGGATCAGCAGGAACTCCAGCCGCTGGCCTATGCCGTAGCCGGCCAGGGCCAGCGGGCCCAGGCGGGCGACCATGCCTGTCAGCAGCAGCGCGGCCAGCGCCGTTTGCACGGGGGACAGGCAGGCCAGGGCGCCCACGCGCAGGATGTCGCGGAACATGGGCCAGGCCAGGCGCGGCGTGCGCCAGTCCAGCTGCAGGCGCTGCTGGCCCCATTGCAGGTAGGCCAGAAAGGCCGCCACGGCCAGCACCATGGCCACGATGTTGCCCACGGCCACGCCCGGCATGCCCCAGCGCGGCATGGGCCCCAGGCCCAGGCCCAGCGTGCCGCCCACCACGATCTGCACCAGCGAGGCCGCAAAGATCACGGCCGACGGCAGGCGCATATTGCCCGTGCCCCGCACCACCGAGGCCAGCGTATTGCACAGCCACACCAGGATGGCGCCGCTGAACAGCACGGCGCCAAAGCCCGTGGCCGCCGCCAGCACCTCGCCGCGCCCGCCCAGCCAGCCGTAGAAGGTGGCGCCGCAGAGCACGAAGATGACCGAGTACAGCAGCCCTGCGATGGCGCCGATCACGATGGCGTGCAGGGCCAGTGCCGAGGCACGCGCGCCGTCGCCCGCGCCCAGCGCGCGGCTGATGGCCGAGGACACGCCGCTGCCCATGGCGCCGTTGCTCATCATCTGCGTGAGCATGGCCAGCGGAAACACCAGGGCCATGGCCGCCAGCGATACGGTTCCCAGCTGCCCCACGTAGTAGGTCTCGGCCACGGCGACCAGCACCGACATGCTCAGCGCCACCATGTTGGGCACGGCCAGGCGCATCAGGGTGGAGGCGATGGGGCCGCTGACCAACGGATGCGCGGACCCGCTGGCCGCAGCGCCAGGGGCTGCGGAGGGCAGGGCGGCGCTCATTCCGCGCTCTCCTGCGTGGCGGTTTCCAGCACGGGCAGCATGCCCAGCACCAGGCTTTCCAGCGCGCCGATCTGCTCGCTGCCGCACAGCTCGCGCACGCGCTGCTGGGCCTGGCGCCACAGGGCGGCAGCCTCGCGGATGCGGGCGCGGCCTTCGGGCGTGACCACCACGCAGCGGCTGCGCGCATCCGCGCCGGGAACCAGGTCGATGAAGCCGGCCTGCTGCAGCGTGCGCAGATTGCGCGTCATCGTCGTGCGGTCGGTGTGCAACTGCTCGGCCAGGGCCGAGACCGTGGGCGGGCCGTCGGGCGCATTGCGTGCCTGCACCAGCAGGCTGAACTGCGTGCCGCGCAGGCCGCTGGGCGCCAGCGTGTCGTCATAGAGCTGCGAGATCTTGCGCGACAGGCTGCGCACCATGAAGCAGGTGCAGACCGGACTGGCGGCGCTTGAGGTGGAGGAGGTCATGGGGCGTGGGGCAGGTGGCCTGGAATGGAAATGAGTGTAGATGCACCTATCGATTTGCGCATGTCCGCTGCGCGACCTGCGCATGCGCGGTGTGTGATCGAGAAAGGCTTGCAAGCACATGAAACGGGAGAACCATCTCGTTACCGTTCTTGCGAGATGCCGGCATTTGTTGCCAGTTCGTGTGCGTAGCATCGGATTTTTCCGAAGGAGACCCACCCATGGCTGTTCAGAACCCGTTCTTTGGCAAGCGCGACAACGATGCTTTCACCTCCCGCAACACCCTGGGCAGCGGCACAGGCGCCGCCAGCACGGGCGGCAGCCCTTCGGGAGCCGTCATGCCCAGCTCCAGCGTGAGCAGCCCGGCATCCACCCAGCGCCAGGCCTCGCCTGTGTCGCAGGACTCTCCGGGCAGCAAGCTCACCGTGGGCCCCAACATCAAGCTCAAGGGCGTGGAGATCACCGACTGCGACACGCTGGTGGTCGAAGGCACGGTGGAGGCCACCATGGACTCGCGCGTGATCCAGATCGCCGAGCAGGGTGCCTTCCATGGCACGGCCGAGATCGACATCGCCGAGATCCATGGCGTGTTCGACGGCACGCTGACCGTGCGCGAGAAACTGGTCATCTACGGCACGGGCAAGGTCAGCGGCAAGATCCGCTACGGCAAGGTGGTGATCGAAGAGGGTGGCGAGCTCACGGGCCAGATTGAGGCCGGTTCCTCGCCGCGTTCATCTTCGGGTTCGGCCGTGGCGTCCAGCGCCTCCAGCCTGTCCTCTTCCTCGTCGGCCGTCTCCAGCGACAGCGCCGCCAGTAGTTCCGCGGCCCTGGCTGCGGCCACCGCAGCGGCCTCGCTGCAGCCGCGCGTCACGCCGTCGCTGGCATGAGTCATCTCTGCTGCCGGAAATGAAAAAGCGACCTGCGAAGGTCGCTTTTTTCATGGCTGCTGAGGCGGGGCGGGTTCAGCCGGCCTGCTGCTGCTTGCGTTCTGCATTGCGCTCGGCCGCTGCGCGCCAGGAGCGCACCTGATCGTTGTCCGGCAGCGACTGGGGCTTGCCCTGGCCGTCGATGGCCACGTAGGTCAGCAGGGCTTCGGTCACCTTGACGAAGCGGCCCTGGTCGGCAAAGCGCTCGGCATAGACCTCGACATCGACCGTGACCGAGGTGCGGCCCACGCGCTGCACGCTGGAGTAGAACGACAGGATGTCGCCCACGCGCACGGGCTGCTTGAAGATGAACTCGTTCACGGCCACGGTGACCATGCGGCTCTGGCCCAGGCGCGATGGCAGCACCGAGCCCGCCAGGTCAACCTGCGCCATGACCCAGCCGCCGAAGATGTCGCCATTGGCGTTGACATCGGCGGGCATGGGAATGACCTTGAGAACCAGCTCCTTGTCTGCGGGCAAGGGATGGGGCGGGAGGTCGGGGCGGGGTGGCATGGGCACAATCGGGTCAATATAACAACCGAGAATTGTCTTTCATGCGACGCGAGAGCGCTTCCCCTACGGATTTACCCTTAGTCCCAACCCCGGCACCGTCGCGGGACTGGAACGCGCTGCGGCGCCTGCTGCCCTACCTGTGGCAATACAAGTGGCGCGTGCTGGCGGCGCTGGGCTTCATGATCGGGGCCAAGCTCGCCAACGTGGGCGTGCCGGTGCTGCTCAAGCACCTGGTCGATGCGCTGGATCTGAAGGCCGGCGACGCCCGCGCGGTGCTCGTCGTGCCCGTGGCCCTGTTGCTGGCCTACGGGCTGCTGCGCTTTTCCAGTTCGCTGTTCACCGAGCTGCGCGACCTGGTCTTTGCCAAGGCCACGCAGGGCGCCTCGCGGGCGATTGCGCTGTCCACCTTCGAGCACCTGCATGCGCTGAGCCTGCGCTTTCACCTGGAGCGCCAGACCGGCGGCATGACGCGCGACATCGAGCGCGGCGTGCGCAGCACCGAGTCGCTGATCTCGTATTCGCTCTACAGCATCCTGCCCACCTTCATCGAGATGGCGCTGGTGCTGGGCATCCTGGCGCTGCGCTTCGATATCTGGTTCGCGGTCATCACGCTGGCGGCGCTGGTGTTCTACATCACGTTCACCGTCACGGTGACCGAGTGGCGCACGCGCTTTCGGCGCGAGGCCAATGCCCAGGAGTCGGCGGCGCACACCAAGGCCATCGACTCGCTGCTGAACTACGAGACCGTCAAGTACTTCGGCAACGAGGGCTTCGAGGCGCGGCGCTATGACGAGAACCTGGAGGCGCTGCGCCGCGTGCGCCTCAAGAGCCAGACCACGCTGAGCATGCTCAACTGCGGGCAGCAGCTGATCATCGCCACGGCCCTGGTCGCCATCCTCTGGCGCGCCACGCAGGGTGTGGTGGACGGGCGGCTGTCGCTGGGCGACCTGGTCATGGTCAACGCCTTCATGATCCAGCTCTACATCCCGCTGGGCTTTCTGGGCGTGATCTACCGCGAGATCAAGCAGAGCCTGACCGACCTGGAGCGCATGTTCACCCTCATGGACAAGGAGCGCGAGGTGGCCGACGCGCCCGGCGCCCGGCCCTTGCCGGCCGACGGCGCACCGCCCGAGCTGCGCTTCGAGCATGTGGACTTCGCCTATGACCCCGAGCGGCCCATCCTCAAGGACGTGAGCTTCACCATTCCGGCCGGCAAGACCGTGGCTGTGGTCGGCCCATCGGGCTCGGGCAAGAGCACGCTGGCGCGGCTGATCTTCCGCTTCTACGACGTGCAGTCCGGCCATGTGCGCATCGCCGGGTGCGACCTGCGCGAGCTGACCCAGGACAGCGTGCGCGGCGCCGTGGGCATCGTGCCGCAGGACACGGTGCTGTTCAACGACACGGTGGAATACAACATCGCCTACGGCCGCCCCGGCGCCAGTCGCGACCAGGTGGTGGCGGCCGCGCGCGCCGCGCGCATCCACGACTTCATCGAGGCCACGCCCCAGGGCTATGCCACGCGCGTGGGCGAGCGCGGCCTCAAGCTGTCGGGCGGCGAAAAGCAGCGGGTGGCGATTGCGCGCACCCTGCTCAAGGACCCGCCCATCCTGATCTTTGACGAGGCGACCTCGGCGCTGGACTCGGCCAACGAGCGCGCCATCCAGGCGGAGCTGCAAAGCGCCGCGCGCAACAAGACGGCGCTGGTGATTGCCCACCGCCTGTCCACCGTGGTCGATGCGCACGAGATCCTGGTCATGGATGCGGGCCGCATCGTCGAGCGCGGCACCCACGCCCAGCTGGTCGCGGCGGGCGGGCGCTATGCGGACATGTGGGCGCTGCAGCAAAGCGGGGAGCCCGCCGTGCTGTAGCGCGGGGCGGCCGAGGGACCGGGCGGCCGGGTGGCCGGGCGCCTGGACGGCTTCAGGGCTTGAGGTGCGTGACCAGGAACTGCTCCATGGCCTCGTAGAACTCGAACTTGTTCTCGTCGTTGTGAAAGCCGTGGCCCTCGTTGTCCTTGACCATGTACTGCACCTCGACGCCGCGCTCGCGCAGCGCCTTCACCACCTGGTCGCTCTCGTCCTTGTTCACGCGCGGATCGCGCGCGCCCTGGGCGATGAACAGCGGCGCCTTGATGCGGTCCACATGCAGGGCCGGCGAGGTGGCGGCCAGGCGCTCCCTGTCGCGCTCGGGATCGCCCACCATGGCGTGCATCTGGTCCAGCAGCGGCTTCCAGTAGGGCGGAATGGTCTTCATGAAGGTGAACAGGTTGGACACGCCCACATAGTCCACGGCCGCCGCATACAGGTCGGGCGTGAAGGCCACGCCGGCCAGCGTGGCATAGCCGCCATAGCTGCCGCCGTAGATGCCGATGCGCGCAGGGTCGGCAATGCCCTGGTCGATCAGCCAGTGCACGCCGTCCGTGATGTCGTCCTGCATCTTCAGGCCCCACTGGCCGAATCCCGCTTCCCAGAACGCGCGGCCATAGCCCGTGGAGCCCCGGAAATTCACCTGCAGCACGCAGAACCCCCGGTTGGCGAGGAACTGCACCTCGGGGTTGTAGCCCCAGCCGTCGCGGGCCCAGGGGCCGCCGTGCGGGTTGATGATGCAGGCCAGGTTCCTGGGCTCGCGGCCGGCCGGCAGGGTCAGGTAGCCGTGGATGGTCAGGCCGTCGCGGCTGGTGTAGCTGACGGGCTGCACGCGCGACATGGCGGACTCGGGAATGGCCGGGTTGATGTCGGCCAGCTTGGTCAGCGCGTCGGCGGCCGCGTCGTAGATGTAGCGCGCGCCCGGCGTGCGGTCGTTGAAGGCGGCGACGATGAACTTGTCCTCGGCGCGGTTGGCGCCCTGGATGGCGAAGTCGTAGCCCGGCAGCTGCGCGGCCAGCCGGCCGTACAGGGCTTCGGTCTCGGCATCGAAGAAGCGGTACTGCGGCTTGTCGGTCTGGTAGGCGGCCAGGGTCAGCACGCGGCGCTTGCGTGAATAGGCCGCCGCGCCCAGATCGACTTCTTCGGGCACGAAGATTTCCTCTTCCTCGTCGGGCCGGGCCGGGTCGATGACCACCAGGGCCAGCTTGTCGCGGCCCCGGTTGGACAGGGCGTAGAGCTTGCGGTCATCGAAGGTGAAGAAGGCCGGGCTGACGCTGGTGCGGTAGTCGGTGGTGATCAGGGACTGGAACTCGCCGGCCTCGTCGTCGCGGTAGAGCAGGGCGCTGTTCAGGCCGTCGCTGGCCACGGCGGCCCGCACGCGGCCCGCATGGTCGGTCTGCCAGCCGACGATGTTGCCGGGGTTCTGCGCCACCAGTTGCGCCGCGCCCGTGTGCACATTCACGCGGTACACGTCGAAGACCTCGGCATCGCGCTGGTTGTGGCTGATCAGCACATGGTCGGGGTCGTCTTCCAGATCGTCCTCGATGCTGGCGCGCACGCCGTCCCAGGGCGTCAGGTCGGTGGCTTCGCCGCTGCGCGCGTTGACCGCCAGCACATGGAAGTTCTCGTCGCCGCCGAAGTCCTTCTGGTAGAGCACCACATCCGAGCCCTTCCAGAAGAAGTTGCTGATGTCGCGCTCGGTCTCGGCCGTGATGCGGCGCGGCTCGCCCACAGGGGTGCTGCCCTCCAGCGCCTGCACATGGATGTTCATGCGCGCCGGATGGCCATCCACGCTGACGGGCTGCATGAAGCCCAGCATGCTTCCGTCATCGGCCAGGCGGAAGAAGCCGCGCTCCGGATTGCGGAAGAAGTCCTTGATCGGATAGGCCTGCGGAGCCTGCGCATCGGCGCTGGCATCCCGTGCCAGGTTGAGGATGTGGGCGGCCATGGCGGGGTGTCGGGAAAACGTCGGCAAGGGTGACCTCCTGGGTTGCAGCGGCAGGGGAAAAAGGGAGCCGGCCATGATGCCATGGCGATGTATACAAACAGGCGGGTCACTGTCTTTGCCGGGATTGGTTGTATACATTTGATTAGTGTTTTCCCGTGTTTTTGCGGAAAAATGCACCATGAATCGCCTTGGATGTATACATTCACGCCATTCCATCCAGACAAAGCCCCATGAGCCCCCAGCTTTCCCCCGCCGCCTCCGAAGCGGAAAGCCACTCCCAGGTCATCAAGGCCCAGCTGCAACTGCGCGAGATGATTCTTGCGGGCGAACTGCCCGCAGGCGAGCGCATCGCCGAGCTGACCGTGGTGCAGCGCCTGGGCATCTCGCGCACGCCGGTGCGCGCCGCGCTGATGCGGCTGGAGCAGGAAGGCCTGCTCGAAGCCATGGCCGGCGGGCGCGGCTACCGCGTGCGGCTGTTCTCCGAGGCCGATGTGGCCGATGCCATCGAACTGCGCGGCACGCTGGAAGGCCTGGCCGCGCGCTGGGCGGCCGAGCGCGGCGTGGCCGAACCGCTGCTGGCGCAGGCCGGCCGCTGCCTGGACGCGATCGACCGTGTGCTGGAGACGGCCGACTGGGGCGATGAGGCCTTCTCGCGCTATGTGGCGCTGAACTCCGAATTCCACGACCTGCTGCACTCCATGGCCGGCAGCAGCGTCATGCAGCGCGAGCTGGAGCGCGTGGTGCGCATGCCCTTCGCCTCGCCTTCGGGCTTTGTGCTGGCTCGGGCCGAATCGCCGCGTGCGCGCCACAGCCTGATGGTGGCCCAGGACCAGCACCGCCAGGTGCTGGACGCCATTGCCGCACGCGAAGGCGCCCGGGCCGAGGCGCTGATGAAGGAGCACTCGCGCATCGCGCGCCGCAACCTGCGCGAGGCCGTGAGCGAGCCCGGCAGCCATGCGGTTCCTGGCGTGCAGTTGATCCGAGCCTGATTCGAGTCTGATTCGCGCTTGATCTGCGCTTGATACGCGCCGGCGGCCTCGGCCGCCCGTGCCCCAGCCACCGCAGCGCCAAGGACTGCGGACCCCACCCATAAAGGAGACCCCCCGTGAGCACATTCCCCAAGAACACCTGGTACGTGGCCGCCACGTCCGACGAGATCCAGGACAAGCCGCTGGGCCGTCGCATCTGCGGCGAGCGCATCGCGTTCTACCGCGCGCAGCACGGCGTTGCCGCCGTGGAGGATTTCTGCCCGCACCGCGGCGCGCCCCTGTCGCTGGGCTTTGTCTGCGAGGGCAAGCTGGTCTGCGGCTACCACGGGCTGGAGATGGGCTGCGACGGCAAGACCATTGCCATGCCGGGCCAGCGCGTGCGCGGCTTTCCCGAGATCCGCAGCTATCCCGTCGAGGAGCGCCATGGCTTCATCTGGGTCTGGCCTGGCGACAAGGCGCTGGCCGATGCCGCCCTGATTCCGAAGCTGCCCTGGCACGACAACCCCGAATGGGCCTACGGCGGCGGCATGTTCCACATCCAGGCCGACTACCGGCTGATGATCGACAACCTCATGGACCTGACGCACGAGACCTATGTGCACGCCAGCTCCATCGGCCAGGCCGAGATCGACGAGACGCCCTGCAAGACCGAGACGCGCGGCGAGGGCGCCGATGTCGAGGTCGTCACCAGCCGCTTCATGAACGACATCCCCGCCCCCCCGTTCTGGAAGATGGCGCTGCGCAGCAACGGCCTGGCCGACGAGGTGCCCGTGGACCGCTGGCAGGTCTGCCGCTTCACCCCGCCCAGCCATGTGCTGATCGAGGTCGGCGTGGCCCATGCAGGCCACGGCGGCTACGACGCGCCCGACGAGCACAAGGTCTACAGCATGGTGGTGGACTTCATCACGCCCGAGACCGAGGAATCCATGTGGTACTTCTGGGGCATGGCGCGCCGCTTCAATCCGGGCGATGCCGAAGTCACCGACCGCATCCGCGAGGGCCAGCACAAGATCTTCAGCGAAGACCTGCAGATGCTGGAGCTGCAGCAGCGCAACCTCAGTGCCCACCCCGACCGCAAGCTGCTCAAGCTCAACATCGATGCGGGCGGCGTGCAGTCGCGCAAGGTCATCGACAAATGGATTGCGCAGGAGCAGCAGGCGGCGGCGGTGGCCGCAGCAGCGGCCCAGCCTGCCGCCGCCGTGGCCTGAGGCTGCCGGCATGGCCAGGCCAGCAGGCGCGGGCGGCGCCGGGGATGGGGTAACCTCGGCGGGCTTCAACCCCAGGGCCGCAAGGCCTGCCGCCACCGATGGTCCACTCCGCCTCCGATCCGCTTTCCATCGACCTCTACGACCAGCCGGGCCACCTGATCCGGCGCGCGCAGCAGATCGCGGCGCAGCTGTTCCGCGACGTGCTGGGGCCGGACGTGACGCCCGTGCAGTACGCCATCCTGCGCATGCTGCAGGAAAAGCCGGGCATCGACCAGGTGACGCTGGCGCGGCTGGTGGCGCTGGACAACTCCACCACGGCCGACATCGCGGCGCGCCTGGAGGCCAAGGGCTGGGTGCTGCGCGAGATCCTGCCCCGGCGCCAGCGGCGCCTGACGCTCACGGCCGAGGGCGAGACCATGCTGGCCGGCTTCGTGCCCAATGTCCACGAACTGCACGAGCGCATGCTGGCCGCGCTCGAACCCCAAGAGCAGGCCGAGTTCAAGCGCCTGCTGCGCAAGTTCGTGCAGCTGCACGACGCACGCGACACCCTCGACGCTTCCTCATCCGACTGACGGCGGCTCGGCCGCCTCCGCGTCCGCGTCTGCGCGGCCCCGCCTGATCGGGGAAATCCCGGTATCTGGTGCAGATTTTCATTCAGTAAACTGAATCACATTCAGCATACGTAATGATGTGCTGAGAACACAAGAAAGCTCCCACAGAGCTTCAACCCAAGGAGACCCACGATGACTGCCTCTACCCCTGTCCCATGGCTGCAGCGGCCTTGCGCCGCCGCATCGTCCAACTGCCCGTTGCGGGAGCTGCGGCCATGAGCGCCGACCTGCGTGCAAGCGTCGACCAGCGGCCGATGACGCGCTTCCAGTGGTCGGTCATAGCCCTGTGCATGGTGCTCAACATGATCGACGGCTTCGACGTCCTGGTCATGGCCTTCACGGCCTCGGCCGTGTCGGCGCACTGGCAGCTCAGCGGCGCCCAGCTGGGCTTTCTGCTCAGTGCGGGCCTGTTCGGCATGGCGGGCGGATCGCTGCTGATCGCGCCCTGGGCCGACCGGCTGGGCCGCCGGCCGCTGATCCTGGCCTGCCTGGCCCTCTCGGGCGTGGGCATGCTGGGCTCGGCCTTCAGCCACAGCGCCATCCAGCTTGCGGCGCTGCGCGTGCTCACGGGCCTGGGCGTGGGTGGCATCCTGGCCTGCAGCAACGTGATTGCCAGCGAATACGCCTCGCAGCGCTGGCGCAGCCTGGCCGTCACCCTGCAGTCCACGGGCTATGCGTTGGGCGCCAGCATTGGCGGCTCCATCGCGGTGTGGCTGCTGGGGCGCCATGACTGGCGCGCCGTCTTCCTGTTCGGCGGCTGCGTGACGCTGGGCGTGCTGGTCCTGGCCTGGTGGCGCCTGCCGGAATCCATGGACTTCCTGCTGGCGCGGCGCCCGGCCGGCGCGCTGCAGCGGCTCAACGCCCTGGTCGGCCGGCTGGGCTTGCCCACGCTGGTGGCGCTGCCGCCTGCCGCGCCCGCATCGGCGGGGCCGGTGCGGCGGGGGCCGCTGCAGCTGTTCGCGCCGGGCCTGCGCCGGCCCACGCTGCTGGTCTGGCTGTCGTTCTTCGCGGTGATGTTCGGCTTTTACTTCGTCATGAGCTGGACGCCCAAGCTGCTGGCCGCCTCGGGCCTCACGCCCGAGCAGGGCGTGACCGGCGGGGTGCTGCTGAGCCTGGGCGGCATCCTGGGCGCCACCTTGCTTGGCCTGCTGGCGGCGCGCTATCCCGTGCACCGCGCACTGGCCGGCTTCATGCTGGCCACGGCCGTGCTGCTGTGCTTCATCGTGAGCAATCCGGGCTCGCTGCTGCTGTCGTATGCGCTGGCCTTCCTGATTGGCGTCTTCGTCAACGGCTGCGTGGCCGGGCTCTATGCCATCGCGCCCATGGTCTATGGCGGCGAGGTGCGCGTGACCGGCGTGGGCTGGGGCATAGGCATAGGGCGCATCGGCGCCATCGTCTCGCCCATGGTCGCGGGCTCGCTGCTCGACGCCTCCTGGTCGGCCAGCCAGCTGTACGTGGGCTATGGCGCGGCCTTCGTGTTCGCGGCCTGCATCGTATCGCTGCACCGGCTGCAGGGGCCCGA
Organism: Delftia sp. SD018; assembly: GCF_017355445.1. Lineage (NCBI taxonomy): Bacteria > Pseudomonadati > Pseudomonadota > Betaproteobacteria > Burkholderiales > Comamonadaceae > Delftia > Delftia sp. SD018. Next base: position 49,709 of record NZ_JADDRN010000003.1, on the reverse strand, counting down.
AGCCGGCAGGCCCGCAGCTGCAGGCCGCGCGCTGTCGGCGCATTGACCACGAACCGCAGACAGGAAAGAGAAACCATGACCGAATGCACCACCGCACCCTCACCTGTGCCCGCCTTTCCGCTGGACCAGTGGTATGTCGCCGGCTTTGCCTGGGAGCTGCAGGACGCGCCACTGGCGCGCACCCTGCTGGGCCGGCCCGTCGTGCTGTTCCGCACGCCCGATGGCAGCGTCGCCGCGCTGGAAGACCGCTGCTGCCACCGCGAGCTGCCGCTGTCCTGCGGCACGGTGGAGGCGCGCGGCCTGCGCTGCGGCTACCACGGCCTGCTGTTCGACCGCGCCGGGCAGTGCCTGGAGATTCCGGGCCAGCAGCGCATACCGCCCAAGGCCTGCGTCAAGTCCTTCGACCTGCGCGAGCGTGACCAGATCCTCTGGATCTGGATGGGCGCCACGCCCGATTCCGTGCCCGCGCAGGAGCCGCCCGCCTATCCCGTGCACGGCGATGCGCGCTACCGCTTCGGCGGCGATGTCTACCACTACGACGCGCCCTACCAGCTCATCCACGACAACCTGCTGGACCTCAGCCACCTGGGCTATGTGCACCTCAAGACCATTGGCGGCAATGCCGGCGTCCACATGAATGCCGAGCTCAAGGTGCGCCAGGAGGGCGACAGCGTCACCGTGCTGCGCTGGATGCCCGACTCCGACCCGCCGCCCACCTATGCGGCGGCCTGGCCGTTCGCGGGCCGCATCGACCGCTGGCAGGAGGTGGAGTTCCACCCCTCGCATGTGCGCATCTGGACCGGTGCCATGGACGCAGGCAGCGGGCAGCTGGACGACCCGCAGCGCGAAGGCTTTCACATGCGGGGCTTTCACGGCGTGACGCCGGAGACCGAGCATTCGGCCCACTACTTCTGGACCATTGCCACCAACCCGCATCCGGACATGCAGGACACCACGCGCCTGGTGATCGACCAGACGGCCGCCACCTTCGAGGAGGACAAGGTCGTCATCGAGGCCCAGTTCCGCAACCAGCAGCGCTTTGGCGCGCGCCCCGTCATCGACATCCACGTGGATGCCGGCCCCAACCGCGCGCGCCGCGTGATCAGCCGGCTACGCGAGGCCAGCGCCCGTGCGCTGGCGGCGGCCTGATTTTCCGAACCCCTCCATTCCCACGTTTTTCCCATGCAAGCCAACCCCATCCTCCAGGTGCGCGTCGCGCGCAAATGCGCCGAGGCGCAGGACATCTGCAGCCTTGAACTCGTGCCGCTGGACGGCGAAAGCCTGCCCGCCTTCACGGCCGGCTCGCACATCGACCTGCACCTGCCCGGCGGCCTGGTGCGCCAGTACTCGCTGTGCAACGACCCGCAGGACACGGGTCGCTACGTGGTCGGCGTGCTGCGCGAGGCCGCCTCGCGCGGCGGCTCGGCCGCCGTGCACGAACAGGTGCAGGAAGGCCAGCAGATCGCCATCGGCGCGCCGCGCAACCACTTCGCGCTGCATGCGGGCGGGCCTGCACGGCATCTGCTGCTGGCCGGCGGCATAGGCATCACGCCCGTGCTGGCCATGGCGCGCCAGCTGGCGCGCGAGGGTGCCGACTTTGAACTGCACTACTGCGCGCGTTCGCGCGAGCGCATGGCCTTCACGGCCCTGCTGCAGTCCATGCCCTGGGCCGACCGCGTGCACCTGCATGTGGATGGCGAGGGCGCGCTCGACATGGCGCAGCTGCTCGGCGCCCCGCAGGCGGGCCTGCACCTGTATGTCTGCGGCCCGCGCGGCTTCATGGACGCGGCCCTGGGCCATGCCCGCGCGTCGGGCTGGGGCGAGGACAGCCTGCACTACGAGTTCTTCGCGGGCGAGGCCGTGCAGCGCGAGGGCGATGCCGGGTTCGAGATCGAGATCGCCAGCACCGGCCAGGTGGTGCGCGTGGCGCCCGAGCAGACCGTCGTCCAGGCGCTGGCCGGCATCGGCGTGGAGGTGCAGACCTCGTGCGAGCAGGGCGTGTGCGGCACCTGCCTCACGCGTGTGCTCTCGGGCGAGCCCGAGCACCGCGACATGTACCTGACCGAAGACGAGCAGGCCGCCTGCGACCAGTTCCTGCCCTGCTGCTCGCGCGCCAAATCCGCCCGGCTGGTGCTGGACCTGTAGGGCGGCACCGCGCAGGGCCCCTGGCGGGTGGACAATGGGTTTCCCCTTGCCCACAGCCCGTTGAAGCCGCTGATTTCCCTGCGGCAGCGGGCGCCGCTCTTTCGCCATGCAACCTGCCCTGCTTGTCCTGAACTTCAACGCCGAAGGCCATCTGCGCCAGATGGCCCAGGCCTTTCCCTCCTTCGACCTGCTCTACGCGCCCGACGCCAGCCAATGCGAGGCGGCTCTCGCCGAGCACGGCGCACGCATCCAGGCCGTGCTGACCATCGGCTCCATCGGCCTGTCGGCCGCGCAGATGCAGCGCATGCCGGCCCTCAGGCTGGTCTGCGCGCTGGGCGCGGGCTACGAGAACATCGATGTCGCCCATGCGCAGGCCCATGGCATTGCCGTGGGCAATGGCGCGGGCACCAATGACGACTGCGTGGCCGACCACGCCATGGGCCTGCTGATCGCCTCCGTGCGCGGCCTGGTGCGCCTGGACCGCGCCACGCGCGACGGCGTCTGGCGCACTGCCATGCCGCTGCCGCCCAATGTCTCGCACAAGCGCCTGGGCGTCCTGGGCATGGGCGCCATCGGCACCAAGATCGCCCAGCGCGCGCTGGGCTTCGAGATGGAGATCGGCTACCACAACCGCAGCCAGCGCAGCGAGCTGCCACACCGCTACTTCGGCGATCTGCTGTCCCTGGCGCAATGGGCCGATGTGCTGCTGGTCGCCACGCCGGGCGGCCCGGGCACGCGCCACCTCATCAACACGCAGGTGCTGGATGCGCTGGGCCCGCAGGGCCATCTGGTCAATATCGCGCGCGGCAGCGTGGTCGATACCGCCGCCCTGGCCGCCGCCGTGCGCGAAGGCCGCCTTGCCGGAGCGGGCCTGGATGTCTACGAAAGCGAACCCGCGCCCCCGGCCGAACTGCTGGACCTGGACGCCGTGGTGCTCACGCCCCATGTGGGCGGCTGGTCGCCCGAAGCCGTGCAGGCCTCGGTGGACCGCTTCATCGCCAACATGCGCTGCCACCTGGAAGGCCGCCCGCTGGTCTCGCCGGTCACGGCCTGAGGCCGGATTCAGCCCTGTGCCATCCCGGCAGCTGCTGCCAGGTGCAGCAGTCCCATGACCAAGCAGATGGCCGAGGACACATGCCAGAAGCGGTCGCTGTTGTCCGGGAACCGCGGCTTCAGCCACGGATAGGCCACGGCCCGCGCCACCAGCACCAGGCCGGCCCCGGCCAGCACCGGGCGCATGAAGGGCAGGGGACCCAGCAGGCCCGCGCCTGCCAGCGCATACCCCGCCAGCAGCGACAGAACCACGCCGATGCCCGCCGACACCAGCGGCGGATACCAGTGCCCCGCCTCGGCCATGCGCGCCATGCGCTCGCCGGCCCCCATGAGCCGCAGCCCGCGTCCCCCCCAGACGATGCAGGCGAAGTGGGCCAGCGCGGCCGCCGTGTCGAACAGGGCGGCGGCCAGGGCCAGCAGTTGCACCCCCTTCACGGCAGGGCTTCCCACGCGCCGGTGTGCTGATGCTTCTTCATGGTGTATTCCTTGGGATTTGCTGCAATGGCCGGCCACTGTAGTGCTTAAACTCCGGGCAGAAAACTCGCCTTGTGCTCAGGTTTTGCCGCATGCCCTCCCATACCTCCGCTACCACTGAATCCCAGAGAAGAAGACAGCCCGTGCAGGCCCGTGCGCAGCGCACGCTGCAGGCCATTGTTCAGGCAGCAGCTCAGATTCTGGTCAAGGAGGGCGAAGCCGCGCTCACCACCAACCGCATTGCCGAGCGCGCAGGCGTCTCCATCGGCACGCTCTACCAGTACTTCCCCGACAAGCAGGCAGTCTTCCGCGCCATGGTCGATGGCCAGCGCCGTGCGGCCGTCGCGGCCATCGAGACCTGGCTGGAGCAGGCGTCGGAACAGGGCTTGCCGCGCGAGGCCGTGGCGCGCGGCGTGGTCGCCTGCATCGTCGAGGGCTTTGCGGGCCGCACGCCCGCGCGGCGCAAGCTGGCGCGCTTTGCCTGGCGCCAGGATGGTGACGAGCGCATTGCCCTGTCCATGCGCGAGACCGCCGAGCGCATGGCCGCCCACCTGCAGCGCTGGGGTGGCCCCTCGCTGTCCTATGCGCGCCTTTACGTGGCCACGCGGGCCGTGCTGGGCACGGTGCGCTTCGCCTCGCTGGAGGCCTCGCCGCTGATTGCCTCGGGCGCACTGGAGGAGCTGTTGTGCGAGATGGGGACAGACATGTTGCTGGGTGGCGTGCAGGGCGCCGGCGCTGCTGCCTCATAGAGGCTGTTCCATTCGCCGAGGCCATCATGGGGCTTGGCGTTCGTTGATGGCGTGCCGGAGGCCCGGACCGTTCCTGCGCAGGAGGATGGCGAAAAAAAGGCCCCGCAGAGCGGGGCCTTTTGCTTCTACCGGAGTGTGCGATCAACCGATAGCATTCTAACGAGTTCGCGCGGCAATGGCTTTCTCCGCCACATCCACCAGGTCGGCGCCGACCTGCTGCTTCCACTTGTCGTAGACAGGGCGCGTGGCCTTGACGAAGGCTTCGCGCTCGGCCGGCGTGAGCTGGGTCACGGTCACGCCGTTGGCGGTCAGGTCCTTGAGCAGCGGCTTGTCGGCCTCGATCATGCCCTTGCGCGCGATCACGATCTGCTCCTTGGCGGCGTCCACGGCGGCCTGGCGCACGATGTCCTGGTCTTCCTTGGTCCAGGTGGCCCAGATGTCCTTGTTGACCACGAAGATCAGCGGATCGTTGATGTAGCCCCACAGCGTCAGATGCTTCTGGCCCACGGACTGCAGCTTGGCGGCCATGTAGACCGACACGGGGTTTTCCTGGCCGTCCACGGCACCGCTGGCCATGGCGGGCTGGGCATCGGCCCAGCTCATCTGCGTGGGGTTGGCGCCCAGCGCGGTGAAGGTGTCCAGGAACAGCGGCGAGCCCACGACGCGGATCTTCAGGCCCTTGAGGTCGGCAGGGGTCTTGATGGCGTGCTTGGAGTTGCTGATCTCGCGGTAGCCGTTCTCGCCCCAGGCCAGCGGCACCACGCCGGCCTTTTCCAGGCGCTGGAACAGGCGCTTGCCGGGCTCGCCATGCGTGAGCGCGTCGGCAGCGGCGTAGTCGGGCATGAGGAAGGGCAGGGCGAACAGGTTCAGCTCCTTGATCTGGGGCGACCAGTTCAGCGTGGAGCCCACGGCCATGTCGATCACGCCCTGGCGCAGCGCGCTGAATTCGCGCGTCTGGTCGCCCTGGATCAGGGACACGCCCGGGTAGAGCTTGATGTTGATGCGGCCGTTGGTGCGCTCGCGCACCTTGTTGGCCCAGATCTCGCCGCCCTTGCCCCAGGGAAAGGCCGTGCCCAGCACCAGCGACATGCGGTACTCGCTCTTGTACTTGGCCGGAGTCTGCGCCACTGCGGGAGCGGACGAAAGGGCCAGGGCCGCAGCCGCGGCCAGGCCGCTGGCGAGGAAAGTGCGAAGTTTCATTGCGAAGGTCTCCTTGTTGAATTTTTGGGAAATCAGTAGCCCAGGCGTGCTGGGAGCCAGAGAGCCAGCTGCGGGAAGGCGATCACGGCGATCATCACCAGGAACATGGCCAGCAGCATGGGGCCGACCCAGCGCACGGTGGACTCCATGCGCACGCCCGCGATGCGGCAGGACACCATCAGGTTCACGGCCAGCGGCGGCGTGAACTGGCCCAGCGCCACCTTGAGCGTGAGGATGACGCCGAACCACACCGGGTCCCAGTTGTAGTGCTGCATGATCGGCAGCAGCAGCGGCACGAAGATCAGGAAGATGGAGATGCCGTCCAGGAACATGCCCACGGTGATCAGCAGCAGGATCAGCAGAGCCATCACGCCGTACTCGCCCAGGCCCGAGTCCACGATGGCCTTGGCCACCGGATCGATCACGCCCAGCGTGGACAGCGAGAACGCGAAGATGCCGGCCAGCGATACCACCAGCAGGATCACGGCCGACAGCTCGCCGGCCTCGCGCAGGATGGGGTAGAGGTCGCGCAGCGTGATGGTGCGGTGGATCACCATGCCCACGAACAGGCCGTAGAACACGGCCACCACGGCGGCCTCGGTGGGGGTGAACCAGCCGGCGCGCATGCCGCCCAGGATCAGCACCGGAGCGGCCAGGCCCCAGGAGGCCTCGCGCAGGCTGCGCCAGAACGGCGGGCGCGGCATGGACGATTCCAGCGCACCCATCTTGTGCTTGCGCGACATCCACACGGCGGGAATGATCAGCGCCACGCCGGCCAGGATGCCGGGGATCATGCCGGCCGCAAACAGCGCCGGCACCGAGGCGCCGGGCACCAGCACCGAGTAGATGATGAAGGCCACGGACGGCGGGATCAGGATGTCGGTGGCCGCAGCCGCGCCCACCACGCTGGCCGAGAAGCTGCCCGGATAGCCGGCGCGGCTCATGGCCGCGATCATCACGCCGCCCACGGCGGCGGCATTGGCCGGGCCCGAGCCCGAGATGCCGCCCAGGAACATGGCCACGGCAATCGCCACCAGGGGCAGCATGCCGGGGCCGCGGCCGACGATGGCCACGGCGAAGTTCACCAGGCGCAGCGCCACGCCAGAGCGGTCGAAGATCGAGCCCACGAGCACGAACATCGGAATCGCCAGCAGCGGGTACTTGCCCAGGCCCGCATAGAAGTTCTGAGGCACGGCCAGCAGGCCGAACCACTGCGTGTCGGGGCTTGCCAGCGCGATGGCGGCGGCGCCCGCCAAGCCCAGGGCCGCGCCGATCGGCACGCCCAGGAACATCAGGCCCAGGAAGGCGATGAAGAGCAGGGTTGCGATCATTGCGCCTTCTCCCCGGTGCTGTCATCGAAGGCGCCAGGGCGGCCCTGGCGCTGGAACAGCTGCAGCGCGCGCACCGTGATCAGGGCCGAGCAAATCGGCAGCCACATCGAATACCACCACTGCGGCACGCCGATGCCGGGCGAGGTTTCCTCGAACCGGTAGTCGTCCCAGACCACGCGCACGCTCAGTGCGGCGATCACGGCGAACAGTAGGGCCACCATCAGCGTGCCGAAGCGCGCCAGGCGCTTCCTGCGCAGGGCGCTGCCGCCTTCGGCGAAGTACTCGATGCGGATATGGGCGTTGCGCGCCACGGCCGCCGAGCCCGCGACCATGGCCAGCAGGATCATCAGGAAGACCGAGATTTCCTCGGTCCAGGCGAAGGAGGAGGAAGTGAAGTAGCGCACCAGCACATTGGCGAAGGTGATCAGGGCCAGCAGGGCCATGATCACCACGGTGAGCCAGTCCTCGATGCGCAGCGAGCGCGGCTCGTCCGGCTGCGAAGGCGTCTCAGCGGCGCCGTTTTCGGTGGGAGGGGATGACATGGACGCGGGGAGTCAGAAAATTACACATGGCGGGGCAGATGCAGTCACTGAGCTTCCTCGGCGTCGTGTGCCGGGGGCCGTGAGGAAAAAATGTCACATTGGGTAAATGCGGCGCAGCGCCATTATGTGCGCATCCATGCGGTGTGCCAGAGGGACCATCCCTGCCCTGTCAGGCACCCGTCACGGCCCGGCGGATAATGGCGGGCATGGAAACCAAATGGCTAGAAGATTTCGTCAGCCTGGCTGAAACACGCAGTTTCAGCCGCTCCGCCCAACTGCGGCACGTGACGCAACCTGCGTTCTCGCGCCGCATCCAGGCACTGGAGGCCTGGGCCGGCACCGACCTTGTGGACCGCAGCTCCTACCCGACCCGGCTCACGCCGGCCGGCAAGACCATGTATGACCAGGCGCTGGAGATGCTGCAGTCGCTGCAGAGCACGCGCACCATGCTGCGTGCCCACGTCAGCGCGGGCAAGGGCATGGTGGGGTTTGCGGTGCCGCACACGCTGGCCTTCACTTTCTTCCCGAACTGGGTCTCCAGCGTGCAGGCCAAGTTCGGGCCGTTCCGAAGCCGGCTGTTCGCGCTCAATGTGCATGACGCCGTGATGCGCCTGGTCGAAGGCGGCTGCGACCTGCTGATCGCCTACTTCCATCCGTCCCAGCCCTTCCAGCTTGACCCGGCGCGCTACGAGATGGTCAGTCTGGGCCATGAGGTGCTCGCCCCCTACGCCAAGCCCGACGCCGACGGCCTGCCGCTGCACCAGCTGCCGGGCCGCCAGGGCCAGCCGCTGCCTTATCTGGGCTATGCGCCCGGCGCCTACCTGGGCCGGGTGACGGAGCTCATCCTCAAGGAAGCGGCCGAGGCCGTGCACCTGGAACGCGTCTACGAGACCGACATGGCCGAAGGCCTCAAGGCCATGGCGCTGGAAGGCCATGGCGTCGCGTTCTTGCCGTTCAGCGCCGTGCGCAACGAGCTGGAGGCCGGGCGCCTGGTCAGCGCCGCGCCTGCGGGCGACAACGGTTTTCGCATGGACATGGAAGTGCGCGCCTACCGTGAAAAACCCGCCAGCAAGGACGCGCCCCAGGGCGTGGCCGGCGCGCTGTGGAACTTCCTGCTGGAGCAGGGCGAGACCATCGGCTGACACGCCAAACGGCACGCATCAGGAAAAAAGGGGCTCTCGCAGCCCCTTTTTGCTGCACGTTGGTGCATGCGGGTGCCCGGCAAGAGCCCGACTTGGTGCACGGGTTATGCCTAGGGTAAACACCTATTATGCATAGCATGCATAAGGGCTTTTGCAAACGGCATTGGCTGTGCCACCGGCCCTGGCATTAGAGTGCGCGCACAGCAACCACGCCGTGTGCAGGACCGCCGGTGCGCTGGATCGGGCAAAAAACGCGTGCCATGGCACGGCAGTTGCTTACCTGAATCCGGCTGACGTGCTGGAAAGCCCTAGCACGTGTCGGTGCTCCAGCACCGTGCGTGATTGCACAATATGTGTCACATCGTTGATAGTTCGAGCAAGCCCACAAGGCGACTCGACCGTTCTCATCAAGACCGTTTTCGTTCTCATCTCAGGAGACCCGTATGAAGAAGCATTTGTTGGCCATCGCCGTGACCGCCCTGGCTGCAGGCAGCGCTTTCGCGCAGGCTGGTGACACCCTGGCCAAGATCAAGTCCTCCGGCGCCGTGACGCTGGGCGTGCGTGAATCCTCCGGCCTGGGCTACACGCTGGGCAATGGCAAGTACGTGGGCTTCCACACCGAGATGGGCGAGCGCGTGCTGGCCGACATCCAGAAGGAACTGGGCCTGGCCAAGCTGGACATCAAGTACCAGCCCGTCACCTCGCAAAACCGCATCCCCCTGGTGACCAATGGCACCGTGGACATCGAGTGCGGCTCCACCACCAACAGCCAGGCCCGCCAAAAGGATGTGGCCTTCGCCGTGACCACCTACGTGGAAGAAGTGCGCATCGCCGTCAAGGGCAACTCCGGCATCACCGGCATCAAGGACCTGAACGGCAAGACCATCGTCACGACGACGGGCACCACCTCGGTGCAGACCCTGCGCAAGAACAAGCGCGCCGACGGCCTGACCTTCAAGGAAGTCATGGGCAAGGACCACGCCGACAGCTTCCTGATGCTGGAAACCGGCCGCGCCGACGCCTTCATCATGGACGGCTCCATCCTGGCCGCCAACATCTCCAAGTCCAAGGCACCTGCCGAGTACAAGATCGTCGGCGAAACCCTGTCGGTCGAGCCCATCGCCTGCATGCTGCGCAAGGACGACCCCGCCTTCAAGAAGGCCGTGGACGATTCCATCAAGCGCCAGATCGCCGACGGCTCGCTGGCCAAGCTCTATGACAAGTGGTTCATGCAGCCGATTCCCCCGGCCAACGTGAAGGTCGGCCTGCCACTGTCCGACGCCACCAAGGACGCATGGGCCCACCCCAACGACAAGCCCATGGAGTCGTACGAAGTCAAGTAAGCACCAGCTGAATGCCGCCCCTTCTGCCATGCGGTTGGAAGGGGCGTTTTTTGTTGCGTCGCCGGTTTTTCTGCCGGCACGCATTTCGTGTTTTGAATGAAGGGGTGCTCCTATGAGTTGGGATTGGCAGGTGTTCTGCCAGGACACCATTACCCAAGAGGTCGGTCAAAGCTGCTTCGGCAAGAACGGCGATATCACCTACCTGGACTGGATGCTGTCGGCCTGGGGCTGGACCATTTCCGTGTCGCTGCTGTCGCTGGTGATCGCACTGGTCGTCGGATCGCTGATCGGCACGCTGCGCACTTTGGAGGGCCGGCCGTGGATCGTGCGGCTGGGCAATGCCTGGGTGGAGCTGTTTCGCAATATTCCGCTGCTGGTCCACATCTTCATGTGGTACCACGTGGTTCCGTCCTTTGTTCCTGCGCTGAAGTCGCTGCCGGGCTTCGTGCTCGTGGTGCTGGCGCTGGGTTTCTTCACCTCGGCGCGTATCGCCGAGCAGGTGCGTTCGGGCATCCAGGCGCTGCCGCGCGGCCAGCGCTATGCGGGCATGGCGATGGGTTTCACCACGTTCCAGTACTACCGCTACGTGCTGCTGCCCATGGCGTTCCGCATCATCATCCCGCCGCTGACCAGCGAGACCATGAACGTGTTCAAGAACTCGTCCGTGGCCTTCGCCGTGTCCGTGGCCGAGCTGACCATGTTCGCCATGCAGGCGCAGGAAGAGACTTCGCGCGGCATCGAGATCTATCTGGCCGTCACCGGCCTGTATGTGATTTCCGCCTTTGCCATCAACCGCATCATGGCCTTCATCGAGAAGCGTTCGCGCGTCCCGGGCCTGATCGCTGCCAGCGGCGGAGGACACTGACATGAACCTGCAAATCGACTGGTCGTTCTTCACCTGGGACCTGTTCAGCAACTTCGTGCTGAAGGGCCTGTACTTCAGCCTGACGCTGACCGTCATCGCCACCATCGGCGGCGTGCTCTTCGGCACCGTGCTGGCGCTGATGCGCCTGTCTGGCAAGAAGTGGCTTGATGTGCCCGCCACGCTCTACGTCAACGGCATGCGCTCCGTGCCGCTGGTGATGGTGATCCTGTGGTTCTTCCTGCTGATGCCGCTGATCATCGGTCGGCCCATCGGCGCCGAGGTCTCGGCCATCATCACCTTCATCGCCTTCGAGGCGGCCTACTTCAGCGAGATCATGCGCGCGGGCATCCAGTCCATCCCGCGCGGCCAGGTCTCTGCGGGCCAGGCCATGGGCATGACCTACGGCCAGAACATGCGCCTCGTGGTCCTGCCCCAGGCCTTCCGCAACATGCTGCCGGTGCTGCTCACGCAGACCATCATCCTGTTCCAGGACACCTCGCTGGTCTATGCCATCGGTGCCTACGACATGCTCAAGGGCTTCGAAGTGGCGGGCAAGAACTATGGCCGTCCCATCGAATCCTATCTGGCCGCTGGCGTGACCTACTTCGTGCTGTGCTACTCGCTCTCGTGGGCAGTCAAGCGCCTGCACAAAAAGATTGCCATCATTCGATGAGCCAGCACCCCATTGAGGAATTGCAATGATTGAACTCAAGAACGTTTCCAAGTGGTACGGCAGCTTCCAGGTGCTGACCGACTGCTCCACCAACATCCAGAAGGGTGAGGTCGTGGTGGTCTGCGGCCCTTCGGGCTCGGGCAAGTCCACACTGATCAAGACCATCAACGCGCTGGAACCCTTCCAGAAGGGCGAGATCTTCGTGGACGGCGTGGCCGTGCACGATCCCAAGACCAACCTGCCCCAGCTGCGCAGCCGCGTGGGCATGGTGTTCCAGCACTTCGAGCTGTTCCCGCACCTGTCGGTGACCGAGAACCTGACCATCGCCCAGATCAAGGTGCTCGGTCGCAGCCCGGACGATGCCAAGAAGCGCGGCCTCAAGATGCTGGACCGCGTGGGCCTGACGGCGCACAAGGACAAGTTCCCGGGCCAGCTGTCGGGTGGCCAGCAGCAGCGCGTGGCCATTGCGCGCGCGCTGTCCATGGACCCCATCGTGATGCTGTTCGACGAACCCACCTCCGCGCTGGACCCCGAAATGGTCGGCGAAGTGCTGGACGTGATGATCGGCCTGGCCAACGAAGGCATGACCATGATGTGCGTGACCCACGAAATGGGCTTCGCACGCAAGGTGGCCAGCCGCGTGATCTTCATGGACGTGGGTGGCAAGATCCTGGAGGACTGCTCCAAGGACGAATTCTTCGGCAACCCCGAAGCACGCCAGCCCCGGACCAAGGAATTCCTCAACAAGATCCTGCAGCACTGATCGGCTGCTGCCGGCAGGCAGCAGGCCATCTCAAGACAAGGGCGCTTCGGCGCCCTTAGTCTTTTGCCGCTCTGGAACGGCCGGGGCTGCGCCGTGCGGCGGTGCGCGGCTCGGCCGTCCTGATCAACTGGTGGTTGAACTCCTTCCACAGCGCGTCGCGCCGGGCCAGTGCCTCGGACACATCCTTGTGGCGCAGCTGGGCCACGGCCGAGACCAGGGCGTTGCACAGGTAGAAGGCTGCCGTGTAGGAGTGAAAGGGCGAGGCATTGGCCGTGCGCACCTGCAGCCAGTGGTGGGCCACGGTGGCCAGCGGCGCGGCGGGGCTGTCGGTGATGGCCAGCACCTGGGCACCGGCGTCGGCAAAGCGCTGCGCTATCTCAAAGGTGCCGCGCGAATACTGGCTGACGCTGAAGGCCAGCAGCGTGTCCGAGGGGCCGATCCACAGCAGCTGGTCGGCCGGCGCGATGGCTCCGGCATCCAGCTCCTGCACGCCGGGGCGGCACATGTTCAGGTGCAGGGCCAGCCAGGCGGATACCGGCGAGCTGTTGAGCTGGGCCAGCACGAACACCCGGCCCTCGCCCTGGGCCAGCTTGCGGGCCATGGCCTCGAAGGCCGCCATGTCCAGCCCCTCGCGCGTGGCCTGGATGTTGTGCTGGTCGTGCAGCAGCGCATCGTCCACGCATTCGCTCAGGCTGCGCTGCGCGCCCAGCAGCACGGGCGCGCGCTGGGCGGCCGTCTGCAGCAGCGCCGTCACCTCGCCGCGCGCCTCGCGCTGGGCCTCGGCATAGCTGGCATAGCCGAGCTTGGCGAACAGGCGCACCACGGTCGAGGCGCTGGTGCCCGTGTGCGCGGCCAGCGCCGTGGCCGACTCCAGCAGCGCATGCGGGTAGTTGCTGCCCAGGGTCTGGGCCAGCGTCAGCTCGCTGGCCGTCAGCTCCGCGCCCTGCTGCGCCAGGCGCTGCGGCAGCAGCAGTGCGGCTTTTTGCAATGGTGATTTCATATTTTTCTTGTATATGCAACGTGTGTTGCAAAATAGGGGGTCGCGTGCAACACTGCATGCAATCTGGAGATTCCACCATGCACGATACCCTCGAACAAAGCCGCGTGCAGCAGCGCGCGAGACTGCTGGACTGGCTGGGCGGCCAGCAGCAGGCCATGCAAGATCTGTTGCACAGGATTGTCGATATCGACAGCGGCAGCCGCGATGAAGCCGGCATCCTGGCCGTGGCCCAGGCGCTGCGCGAGCGGCTGGAGGCGGCCGGCGTGGCCGTGCGCTTCGAGGACGTGCCCGGCTACGGCGTGCTGCTGCATGCCGATGTCGCCGGTCCCGACGGGGACGGCCCGGCCGAAGGCGCACCCATCTATCTGATGGGCCACATGGACACCGTCTTCCCGGCGGGCACCGTGGCGCGCCGCCCCTTCCGCGTGGAAGAGGGCAGGGCCTACGGTCCCGGCGTGGCCGACATGAAGTCGGGCCTGGTGCTCAACGTCTTCGTGGCCGAGGCCTTTGCGCGCTGTGGCGGCCTGGGCGCGCCGCTCAAGCTGTTCTTCTCGTGCGATGAGGAGATCGGCTCGCCCGCCACGCGCCAGACCATCATGGACACGGTGCGCGGCGCGCGCGCCGTCTTCAATGCCGAGCCCGGCCGCGTCAGCGGCAACCTGGTGACCAGCCGCAAGGGATCGATGGCCGTGGAGTTCGAGGTGCAGGGCGTGGCCGCCCATGCGGGCATCAACCACGCGGCCGGCGCCAGCGCGCTGGAGGCCATGGCGCGCAAGCTGCTGGCCCTGCATGCGCTGACCGATCCCGCCACGGGCACGACCACCAATGTGGGCGTGCTGCAGGGCGGCATCGTGCCGAACATGGTGGCGCCCCACGCCAAGGCCGAGCTCGATGTGCGCTACACGGCCCAGACCGATCCCGATGCGCTGATGGAGCGCATCCGCGCCATCGTGGAGGAAGAATCCGTGCCCCGCACACAGGGCCGCGTCACCGCCGTGCGCCGCACCCTGCCCATGGCGCCCACGCCCGATGCGTTGCTGCAGCTGTACCGGCGCGGCGCGCAGTCGCTGGGCTTTGATGTGCAGGGAGAGTTCACGGGCGGTGCGGCCGACAGCGGCCTCACGGCCTCGGTGGGCGTGCCCACGCTGTGCGCGACCGGCCCCGTGGGCGGCCATCCCCATACCGAGCGCGAGTACTGCGAGCTGGCCACCTTCGTGCCGCGTGCGCAGGCCGTGGCCCTCGCCATCTTTGATCACCCCTGATTGCGCTGATACCCATGAAAAACCTGTCCGTGAACCCCTCCCTGAACACCCGCCGCAAGCTGCTGGGCGCAGGCCTTGGCCTGGCGGGCCTGTCCGCGCTGGCGCCGCTGGCCGCACGCGCCGATGACAAGTACCCCTCGCGCCCGATCACGCTGGTCGTGCCGTTTCCGCCCGGCGGTTCGGTGGACATCATGGGCCGCCAGTACGCCGAGCCCCTGTCGCGCATCCTGGGCGTGCCCATCGTGGTGGAGAACCGGCCCGGCGCGGGCGGCTCGGTGGCCACGCAGTACGTGTCGCGCGCCAAGCCGGACGGCTACACCCTGGTCGTGTCCTCGCAGAGCAGCCACCTGGCCAATCCTCTGACCCAGCCCAAGGTGGGCTACGACCCCATCAAGGACTTCGAGAACATTGCCATCCTGGGCCGCCAGCCCAATGCGCTGATGGTGCATTCCAGCCTGCCCGTGAAGAACTTCCAGGAGTTCATCGAGTACGTGAAAAAGCGCCCCGGCCAGGTCAACTACGGCAGCGCCGGCATCGGCAGCATGGGCCAGCTCAATGTGGAAATGCTCAAGGCCGCCACGGGCATCTTTGCCACGCACATCCCCTACCGTGGCGGCTCGCCGCTGGTCACGGCGGCCATCGGCAACGAGGTGCAGTTCATCCTCGACAACCTGGTCTTCATGCTGCCCCACGTGCAGTCGGGCAAGGTGCGCGCCCTGGTCGTGGCCTCGGAGCAGCGCCTGCCCATGCTGCCCGACGTGCCCACCATGGCCGAGGTCGGCTATCCCCAGCTCAACATGAGTTCCTGGACCGGCATTGCGGCGCCTGCGGGCACGCCCGACGCCATCGTCCAGACGCTGTACAAGGCCATCCGCCAGGCGGCCACGGCGCCGGCCATGGTGGCCAGCCTCAAGGAGCGCGGCGTGGTCGCCCCCGAGGAGATGAGCCCCGCCGCCTTCGAGAACATGATGGCCGAGCGCCTGAAGCTGTTCGGCGAGGTGGTGCGCAAGGCCCATATCGTGGCCGAGTAAGCAGGGCACGCCCAGGGTGCCCCCAGGGCGCCCCGGATGGCCGGGCGCAGCCGACGTATTTCCATAAGGAGGAGACATGAGCATGACCCCTATCGCCCGCCAGGCTGGCAGCCACCCTTCCCGCCGCCGCGTGCTCGGCGCGGGGCTGGGCCTGGGTGTGCTGGCGCCGCTTGCGGCGCTGGCCGCCGAAGGCAAGGCCGCCGGCTACCCCACGCGCCAGATCAGCTTCATCGTGCCGTTTCCGGCCGGTGGCTCGGTGGACGCCATGGCGCGCCAGTATGCCGAGCCCATGGCACGCATCCTGGGCGTGCCCATCGTCGTGGAGAACCGGCCCGGCGCGGGCGGCTCGGTGGCTGCGCTGGCCGTGGCGCGCGCCAAGCCGGACGGCTACACCCTGGTGGTGTCCTCGCAGAGCAGCCATCTGGCCAATCCTCTGACCCAGCCCAAGGTGGGCTACGACCCCATCAAGGATTTCGAGAACATCGCCATCCTGGGCCGCCTGCCCAATGTGCTGGTCGTGCCCGCGAGCCTGCCCATCCGCAGCTTTGCGGAGTTCATCGCCTATGCCAAAAAGCACCCTGGCCAGCTCAACTACGGCAGCGGCGGCACGGGCAGCATGGGCCAGCTCAACATGGAGATGTTCAAGGCCGATGCGGGCCTGGACATCACCCATGTTCCCTACCGGGGCGGCACGCTGCTGGTCACCTCGGTGCTGGCGGGCGAGGTGCAGGTGTTCTTCGACAACCTCATCTCCATGCTGCCCCACATCCAGGCGGGCAAGGTGCGCGCCCTGGCCGTGGCATCCGAGCAGCGCGTGGCACAAATTCCCGATGTGCCCACGCTGGCCGAGGTCGGCTACCCGCAGCTGAACATGAGCTCATGGACCGGCCTGGCTGCGCCGGCCGGCACGCCCGCGCCCGTGGTGCAGGCCCTCTTCAAGGCCGTGCGCCAGGCCGCCACGGCGCCGGCCATGGTGTCCAGCCTGCAGGACCGGGGCGTGACCCCGCCCGAGGAAATGAGCCCCGCGGCTTTCGAGGCCATGATGTCCGAGCGCCTGAAGCGCTTTGGCGAGGTGGTGCGCAGGACGGGCATCGTGGCCGAGTGAGCCTGGCCCGCCAAGGGCCTGCCCTCAGTCCAGCTGCACACCTACCTCGCGCACCAGGCGGCCCCAGTCCGCCAGGTCCTGGCGCAGCGTGTCGGCGAATTGCGCGGGCGTGGTCCGGGGCAGATCGGTCAGGTTGAGCTCGCCCAGCTTTTTGGCCGTGGCCGGGTCCTGCAGCAACTGGTTGATGGCGGCGTTGAGCTTGTCCACGATGGGCTGCGGCGTTTTGGCGGGCGCGAAGACGCCGTACCAGGAATAGTTGTGGAACGGGTAGCCCGCCTCGGTCAGGCTGGGCAGGTCCGGCTGGCTGGGAATGCGCTTGTCGCCGCTGTGGGCGATGGCGCGCACGCGGCCCGCACGCACCAGCTCCACGGTGGAAGAGGTGTCCGCAAACGCGGCCTGCACCTGCCCGCCCAGCAGGCCCTGCACGCAGGGGCTGCTGCCCTTGTAGGGCACATGCTGCATCTGCAGGCCGGCCTGCTTGAGCAGGAATTCCATGGTCAGGTGCCCGCCTGAGCCCTGGCCCCAGGAGCAGTAGCTGAGCTGGCCGGGCCGTGCGCTTGCATAGGCCACGAACTCCTTGAGCGAATGCACGGGCAAATCGCGCGAGACCAGCAGCAGATTGCCCGCGCGCCCTATCTGCGCAATGGGTGCGAAGTCCTTGATCGGGTCATACGGAACCTTGCGGTAGAGGCTGGGGTTCACGGCCATGGACGCCGTGTAGGTGAACAGCAGCCGGTAGCCGTCCGGCGCACTGCGCGCGGCCTGCTCCACGCCGACCAGGCCGTTGGCGCCGGGCCGGTTGTCCACCACGAAGGGCTGCCTGAGCAGCCGGGTCAGGCCTTCGGCAAACACCCGTGCGATGGTGTCCGTTCCGCCGGCGGCGGCCGTGGGCACGATCAGCGTGACGGGGCGGGCGGGGTAGTTGCCGGCATCCTGTGCCGGCTGGGCGTGGCCTGTGCAGGCCATGGCCAGCAGCAGTGCCAGGGCCATGCCGTGCTTCTTCATCGTCTTCATGCACTTGTCTCCTTGTGTCGCCTTGTGTCGCCTTGCCTGTGTGCGGCCCCGTCAGCGCAGCCCCAGGCGCGCCTGCGTGCCCTGCTCGATCATGTCGGCTCCCACGCGGTAGAGGTTGCGCGAGACATAGCTGTCCACCTCGCGCGCACGCTCGCGCAGCCAGGCGGCCTTGAGGCTGCGGGCCTGGCCGATCTCGGGCGCGTCGCCGGTCGCCGTGGCCAGCACGTCGATCACATGCAGGGCCAGCTGCCACTGGCCCGCGTCGGCCAGCGCCTGGGCGCTGGCCACCAGGCCGGGCTTGTCGGTGATGGCATCGGCGATGGCGGCGCCTGCGGCCTCGGGCGGGGCCGGGTGCAGCGTGGTCGGGTTGCGGTCCCACCAGCCGTTTTCCGAGCGGTAGATGTCGCGCACGATGTAGCTGGGGTCGCCATAGGTGGGCTTCATCCACTCCACGCCGAACAGCTCCTGCGGATAGTCCATGGCCGCGAGCACCTGCTGCTCGTTCAGGCCCTCGTTCATCAGGCGCACGACTTCGGCGCGCAGCCAGCGCAGCGCCTGTGCGGTGTGCAGCAGCACCTGCTGCACGGCCTGCTCGCCCTCGATCACGGGACCGAACTCGCGCACGGCCTTGAGCGGGCGCAGCGCGGCCATGGCCTGCAGCGTGTCGGCCCAGCGCACGGTGTCGCGCAGCGTGCGAAAGGGCGTGCCGATGTTGGGTATGGAGTCCAGCAGCGCCGCGCCGCCGTACAGCACGCGCTGGCCGGGGCTCCACAGCGCGATGGCATCGTCGGTCTCGGACGGCGCCCAGAACAGCTCGATGCGGCTGTCCCCGCTGCCTATCTCCAGCCGCGTGTCGAAGGTTTCGGTGGGCTCGTGCATGTCCAGCCGGTGCTCGAAAAAGCCCGCGCTGCGGTTGAACTGGATCTCGGCCATGCGGTGCTGCAGCGCCCGGGTCTCGCGGTAGCGTGCCTGGCGGCGCGGCAGGTTGCGGTGCGCGATCAGGCGCGGCACAGGCTCTCCGCGCGCGGCCGCATGCTCCAGCCAGGCGGGCACGCCCGCGTTGTAGCCGATGTGGCCGTGGCTGTAGCACAGCGCATGCACGGGCGCGTCGCTGAGCTGGCGCAGGCTGGCGATCATGTCCTGGCTGACCTTGCCGCCGGGGCCGGCGTCGATCACCACCAGGCCCGCGTCGGTCTCGGCCACGAAGGACTGGCCCTGGCCGCGCAGTATGTGCAGGCCCGGCGCCACGGTTTCGCTGCCGGTGCCCACCAGCAAGAAGGGCTTGTCGTCGTCTCTGGCGTTCATGGGGTCTCCGGGTCTGGTTCGATGGGGGGCAGGGCGTAGCGGCCGTCCAGCAGTTCGGGCTGGGGCATGTAGGCGCGCAGGCACAGGTAGAAGCCTTCGCGCGGCGCGGGCAGCCAGTTGGCGCGGTGGTCTTCGCTGGCCGGCGGCGCGTGGCTGATGTGGATAGTCAACCCGCCATCGCCATCGCCATCAGCGTCGGGGCGCAGGCCCGGCGTGCGGTCGCCGATGGCATAGCGGTCGATGGGGTTGTCCACCAGCATGCAGTCGTGGGCGCCGTAGAGGGTCAGGGACCAGAAGGCCTGCACGGGCGGCAGCGCGCCTGGGGCAAAGCGCAGCCGGTAGCGGCGGCTGCCGTCCAGGGGCCGGCCCCGGGCGTCGTGCCAGGCCAGCGGGTAGATGGCCTCGCGGCTTTCCAGCATGCCGATGTACTTGAGCGCAATTTCGGCGCGGGCCTGGAAGTCGTCTCCAAAACTGCCTTCGACCAGGGCGGGGAGTTCCCAGCCCGAGTCCAGGCGCCGGCCCGTGCTGGCCGCGCGCAGCCGGGGCAGTACGCTGTCCAGTGCGCGCTGCAGTGCGGCTTGCTGTTGCGCATCGGGTGCACCCAGCCCTGCGCCCAGGCCCACGGCAGCAAAGCGCGCGACCCGTGCGGCATGCTCTGCCGGCGGCGGGTTGTCGCGCAAGGCGGCATTCACCTGGGCTGCATAGTGCTCGGCATTTGGCGGGGCCTGGGGATCGCAGTCCGGATCGAAGGCGCGGGCCTGCGAGGGAGTGCCCGCCTGCCAGTCGGCCAGCGGGCGCACCGCAAAGCCGTCCTGCAGCGCGTGCACGGCGGGCAGGTCGTGCTCGCCATCGACCAGGATGCGGCCTATCACCCACAGCCAGGGCGTGGGCGCGGCAATGTGTGCGCCGGGTGCATCGAACGGTGGCGGCAGCGCCCCCTGCCAGCCGGGCGGCGTGAAAAGGAAGGAGCGCGCCGCCGTGCCCGTCAGGCGCTGGCCCAGGTGGGCGAAGGGGTTGGTGAAGAAGTCCAGCAGGCCCAGGACGTAGTAGCGGCCCGCCGTGTCGGGCACGTCGATCACCAGCGGCCCGGCGCCCAGGTCCAGCCAGGCGTTGGTGTAGAGCGTGTCGTTGTTGGGCGTGACCACGCGGCTGGTGCCGGCGCGCAGCAGCTGGCGCGCATGCACGAACTGGTTGCACCAGCGCAGCGGGGCTGGGGCGGCCTCGCCGGCCGCATTGCGCCGGGGCGAGGTGGCCGCGCGCATGCGGCGCATCTCGTACAGCGGGCAGGTGTGGATGACGGCCTCTTCGGCCAGTGCGCTCAGGTCCATGGCGTGTCTCATGCGGCCACGGGCTGCAGGGGCGGAACAGGCCATTGGTGCGCGCCTGCCTGCGGGTGGTACATGCGCAGGATGAGGTAGAAGCGCCCGTGCGGCGTGGGCAGCCAGTTGGCGGAGCCCTGTGCCGGCCGGGCATGGCCCAGGTCGATCTGCAGGCTGCCGTCGGCCTCGCGCCGCAAGCCCGGCGTGCGGTCGCCGATGGAGTGGCGGCCGATCTCGTTGCCGTAGAGAAAGCGGTCGGCGTCGTACAGGGTGACGGACCAGAAGGCATCGGCCGGCGGCATGTCGGCGGCATTGAAGCGCAGCACATAGCGCTGGTTGCCGTCCAGCGGCTGCAGGCCTGCGTCGTGGTGGGCGGCCGCGTAGATGGCCTCGCTTGTGGCCAGCGCGCCCAGGCCCAGGTAGGCGGTGCGTGCGCGGCCCAGGTACTCGCTGCCGTAGCGGCCGGTGGACGGCGTCATGGTCCAGGGCCGGGGGCGGCGGTTGCGCCCCATGGCGGCCACGGTGCGCACGCCGTCGGCAAAGCCCTCGGTCAGGCCTTCGCGCACGGGCTCCTCCAGCTGCTCCCACGCCATGTGGGCGCTGGTCACCAGGCCGGCCTGGCCGAACCAGGACAGCAGCCCCTGGTCCTCCTTGCGGCCAGGCGCCTCGGCCAGCGCATGGCAGAGGTTGGCAAAAAATCGCGGCGCAACCTCGGCCGCAGGCTCCTGGTTCTCGAAGGCGGCCGCCATGGCGTCCACGGGCGGGCCGACCCAGTTCGTGACGGCGGCCGGGCGGCCTCCTTTCGGCGTGCCCGGCGCGGGCTCCAGCCGGATGTCGGCCTGCAGTGCGCGGGCTGCAGGCCAGTCGGGCGCATCGCCCACCACGGTGCGGCCGATCAGCCAGACCAGGTTGCTGGGGCAGTGCACCAGACGGTGGCCGGCCAGGTGTTCCGGCACCTGGCCGCCCGGCCCGACCAGGACCACGGTCTCGCCTTCGGGCGCGCAGTTGCGCGGGCCCAGGTTCTCGAAATTCTCGGTATAGGCGTCGTACAGGGCCAGCACGAAGTAGCGGCCCGGATGTGCGGCGCTGGAGGGCACGGTCAGCAGGCGCGGGCCGTCGGCCAGGTGGATCCAGGCCAGCGAGTACAGCAGGTCGTTGGCGGGCGTGACCACGTCGCGGTCCTCATGGGTGGAGGGGCGCTGGCTGTGGTGCAGCGTGTCGAAGTCGCCGCGCATGTCCAGGCCAAGACCGGTAGCGCGCGCGGCGCCGGCATCGGTCTGCAGGCGGCAGGTGCGGTAGGTCTCTATCAGCGGATAGCCGTAGACAAAGGCAGCCAGGCCGATGGAGCGCGCCAGGGCGCGGCGGACTTCGGGCAGGGAGGGAGGGGTCAGGTTCGTGTCCATTGTTTTCTTCAGGGGATGAGGGGGTCAGTCGAGGGTCACGCCCGTGGAGCGCGCCAGGTCCAGCGCCACGGGCAAAAAGGCGGCGTAGGCGGCGCTGGCCTCGGCCGGGCTGTTGCCCTGGGCCTCCAGGCCCAGCGCCTCGACACGCTGGCGCACCTGGGGCTCGCGCATCACGGCGGCGACCTCGCGGCCCAGGCGTTCGACGATGGCGTCGGGCGTGCGCGCGGGCGCCATCAGCGAGATCGATCCCGTGATGGCATACACGGGCTCGCGGTAGCCCTGCTCGGCAAAGGTGGGCACATCGGGCAGGGCCTTGCTGCGGCGCGGTCCGGCCACGGCCAGGGCGCGCAGCTTGCCGGCGTCGATGAAGGGCTTGAGCGTGGCGGCCGAGCCCAGCGTCATCTGGATCACGCCGCTGATCAGGTCGATGGACATGGGCCCTTCGCCCTTGTAGGCCACGTGCAGCGACTGCAGGCCGTAGGCCTTGTCCATGAAGACCTGGACCTGGTGCGGCTGCGTGCCCGCCCCCCAGGAACCCATGGCGTACTTGCCCGGCGACTGGCGCACGGCCTCGACCAGGCCCTTGAAGTCCCTGGCCGGCACGGCCGGGTTGACGGCCATCACCATGGAGGGCGAGACCACGTCCGAGACCATGCGCAGCTCGGTGCGCGGGTCGTAGGGCAGCTTCTTGTAGAGCACCAGGTTGGCCGTGATGGGCCCGGGCACGGTCAGCAGCAGGGTGTGGCCGTCGGGCGCGCTCTTGGCCACATGCTCGGTGCCGATGATGCCGCCCGCGCCGCTGCGGTTGTCCACCACCACGGGCTGGCCCAGGCGCTTGGCCAGGCCCTCGGCCAGGATGCGCGCCACGGTGTCGGTGGAGCCGCCTGCCTGGTATTGCACGACGATGCGAACGGGACGGGAGGGATAGCCGTCCTGGGCCAGCGCGGCGCTGCAGGCCAGGGCAAGGCAGGTCAGTGCGGCGGTGCGCAGCAGGGGTGTGTTCATGGTGGCCTCCGGGCGGGAGATGGAATGGGCATTGGCTTTCATGCAGCCTCCCTGCCGATGACCAGCGCATCGACGGCCACGCAGCCGCCGTCCTCGCGCGGGCGGGCGATCAGGGGATTGATCTCGGCGCTTTCCAGCGTGGCGCCTGCGCGCTGCGCAAAGCCGGCCAGGGCGCACAGCGTGTCGGCAATGCTGTCCAGGTCCACGCGGGGGCGGCCGCGCGCGCCGTCCAGCACGGCAAAGGCCCGCAGCTCGCGCACCATGGCCAGCGCGTCGTCGCGCGTGATGGGCAGCAGGCGCAGCGAGACATCGCGCAGGATCTCGGCATGGATGCCGCCCAGCCCGAACATCAGCACCGGGCCGAATACCGGGTCGCGGTGCACGCCGGCGATGCACTCCACGCCGCCCTGCACCATGGGCGCGGCCAGCGCGCCGTCGATGCGCGCATCGGGCCGGGCCTGGCGCGCATTGGCCAGGATGCGGTCGAAGGCGGCCTGGGCGCCGGCCGCATCCGCCAGGTTCAGTGCCACGCCGCCCACGTCGGACTTGTGGGCGATGGCATCGCTGCAGACCTTGAGCGCAATGCGTCCGCCCATCTCCTGCACGGCCTGCACGGCCTGCGCTGCCTCGGCCGCCGTGCGCACCAGCCGGTGCGGCACCACGGGCACGCCGGCCTCGGCCAGCAGGGCCATGCTGCGCTGCTCCGACAGCGTGCCCGCCGGCAGGTGCAGCGCGCTGCCTGCATCTGCCATCGCGGGCAGAGCCTGCGGTGTTTCATGCAGGCGGGCCAGCGCGCCAATGCAGCGTATGGCCGCACCCGGGTCGGCGAACACCAGGCAGCCCAGCGCCTCCAGCGCATCGCGGCGCTCGGGCGGGCACAGCGTGCTGACGGCCAGCAGGGTGTCCGGATGGTGGGTGCGCAGCGTCTGCACCAGGCTTTGCAGCACGGGCCAGAAGGCGTCGGACAGACCGCCTGCCGCGAAGAAGCCCAGCCAGCTGTCGAACTGCCGGTCGGCCAGCATCAGGCGGGCGCTGCGCTCCAGCAGCGTCATGTCGTTGGTGACCTGGCCCGTGATGTCCACGGGGTTGCGCGGCGCAGCAAACGGCACCCATTCGCGCAGCTGGCACTGGGCCGCATCGGACAGCGGTGCCACGTCCAGGCCGGCTGCGCTGGCGTCGTCGGCCATCATGGCGCCCACGCCGCCCGAGACCGTGAACAGTCCGATGGACCGCCCCTTGGGGGCCCGCGCGATGGAGGCGCTGGCCGCCAGCGCGAAGAAGTCGGTGATGGAATGCGCGCGCAGCACGCCGTAGCGGCGGAACACCGCGTCATAGACGGCATCGTTGCCCGCCAGCGAGGCCGTGTGCGATGCGGCGGCGGCCGCGCCCAGGGCGCTGGTGCCCACCTTGCACATGACCACGGGCTTGCCGCGCTCCTGCGCCAGGGCCAGGGCCGCGCGCAGCCGGGGGCCGTCGCGGCAGCCTTCCATGTAGGCCATGATCACGTCGGTCTCGGGGTCCTGGGCCAGCCAGGCCAGGCCATCGGCCAGTTGCACATCGGCCTCGTTGCCCGTGGTGGCCCACAGCGACAGGCCCAGCCCACGCTCGCGCGCCAGGCTGTAGGCATAGGCACCGAAGGCGCCCGACTGGCTGACCATGCCGATGCGCCCGGGCCGCACCAGCCCGCCGCCCGGCGCGGGCGAGAACGTGGCGTAGACCTGGTGGCCGGGGCGCATGAAGCCCAGGCAGTTCGGGCCGATGAGGCGTATGCCCGCCTCCTGCGCGCGCCGCGCCAGCGCCTGCTGGGCGGCCGTGCCGTCGGATCCGGTCTCGGCATAGCCCGAGGAAAACAGCACCATGGACTGCACGCGCGCGGCGGCCGCATCCTCCAGCACGCCGGCCACCTGAGACTGCGGCACGGCGACGATGGCCAGGTCCACCGGCGCGCCGATGGCGGCCAGCCGCTCGTGCGCGGGCAGGCCCTGCACGCGGCTGGCGCGCGGGTTCACCGCATACAGCGCGCCGCCGTAGCCGAAGCGCAGCAGGTAGTCCAGCGGAATGCCGCCGATCTTGCTGGCCTGGTCCGAGGCGCCGACCACGGCGATGGAGCGCGGCGCGAACAGCGCGTCGAGCCGGGAGGTGTCAAAGCAATGGCTGTCGGTCATGTGTGTCCCTCAGAAGTTGTGGCGCACACCCAGCGCCAGGGACCGCACGCCGTCGCCGCTGTTGGGGGTCACCGGCACGTTGGCAATGGCGGCCGAGGCATTGGCCGCGTTGCCCAGCTGCAGCCAGCGCGCGTAGAGCACGGTGCGCTTGCTCAGCGCATAGTCGTAGCCCAGCGTCCAGGTGTTCTGGGCGCGGTCCGTGCCGCCCACCTCGCGCCGCGCCACCGAGACCAGCAGCTTGGAGCGCGCATCCACGCTCCAATCGGCGCCCAGCTGGGCCAGCTTCGCCTTGGGTGTGCCTGCACGGTCCACACGGTTGATGACGTAGTTGCCCGTCAGGCGCAGCCCGTCCAGGGCTTCCCAGCTGGCCGACAGTGCCTGGTACTGGCTGGTGGCGGGCGCGGACACGGGTGCGGCGGCGCTGCCTTCCACGGACTTCTGGAAGCTGTAGGCCAGGAACCAGGGCTTCTGGTTCCAGCCCAGCGTGGCGCCATAGAGGCGGCCGTTGCTGCTGTTCGGCGAAGCCACTTCGCCGAAGGAATAGGCCAGGTCCGCCAGCCAGGGCTGGCCTGCCGGCGTGCGGTAGCGCACCAGGTTGTTGGCCCGCGCCGCAAACGGCCGCAGGCCGGCCTGGGCATCGGTGGCCGACACCAGGTTCAGCGAGGAAAACAGCGCGTTCATGCCCAGCGGATCGGCGCGGAACAGCGCGCCGAACATGGGCGTGTACATGCGGCCCATCTCCACGGCGCCCCAGCCGCTGTTCAGTCCCACCCAGGCCTGCCGCGTGAAGGCCAGGCCCGGGCCGGGAATGGTGCCCAGGCCCGTGTCCGGCGCCACGCCGGCCTCCAGCATGAACTGGGCGCGCAGGCCGCCACCCAGGTCCTCGCTGCCGCGAAAGCCGATGCGCGATGCCGCGCTGCCCCCATCCTCCAGCCGGCTCAGGCGCGTGGCGCCCGACCTTGCGCTGTTGATGTGGACGTCGACGATGCCGAACATCTCCACGCTGCTCTGGGCCCACGCGGACGTGCCCAGGGCCGCCATGCCGCCGGCGGCCAGCCAATGCTTGTGCTTCACGAACTTGTCTCCTTGGTAGCGCCCCGGATGCTTTGCCCGGTGGCTTGCTTGCTACTATCCCGAGCGACAGGGGATGCACTCTGTCAAGCCATTGACAAATGGCGGTACATGGGCACCGGACTAACCCGGGGCCTTCGACATCGTGAGAGAACCATGCGCTCCAAGCCTGCTCCCGTGGCCGACCCTTCGGCGCTGATCCGCCGCGCCCTGGGCCTGTGCCGCATGCTGCGCAACTGGCCGCCCGAGGTGCTGGATGAGCTGACGGCGCTGTCCCGCCTGGGCCGCTACGAGCGCCACCAGCAGGTGCGCGCCGCCGACCCCAAGCGGCGCGAGGTGCTGGTAGTGGCTTCGGGCTGCGTGGAAGTGGGCGGCGTGGACGCCACGGGCTCGCGCTTCGTGCTGTCCATGCACAGCGCGGGCGACATCGTCGGCCTGGCGCGGCTGCTGGAGCACACGCAATTCGTCTACGACTACCACGCGCACCAGCCCACGGTGCTGGTGGAGATTCCCGGCGAGTCCTTCCTGGCCCTGCTCGATGCCCATCCGCCGCTGTGGAAGGACATCTGCCTGCTGGTGCTGGCGCGCATGCACGAGCTGATCGTCGTCCAGCAGCGCCACGCCTTCAGCAACATCGACAACCGCGTGGCCGAGCTGCTGGCGCGGCTGGCCCCCACGCATGGCCAGCCCGCGCCCGACGGGCAGGGCGTGGTGCTGCGCATCTCTCAGAGCGACCTGGCCGCCATGCTGTCCGTCTCGCGCCAGACCATCAACAAGGAGCTGCGCCTGCTGGAGCAGCGCGGCCTGCTGCAGGCCGCCTATGGCCGGCTGACCATCGTCGACCTGGCGGGCCTGCTGCGCCTGGCCGATGCGGGCGCGCGGCCGGGGCCCTAGCCCCGGTCCGCTGGAATCAGTCCTCGTCCAGAGGCGAGGCATCCTCGCCGAACAGGGCTTGGCCGTCGGCGCGCAGCAGCTCCAGCATGTGCCGGGCGGCGGGCGACAGATAGCCGTCGCGCCGGCAGGTCACGCCCAGGTGGCGGCGCAGCGTGGTGGCCGGCAGGCGCACTTCCCTGAGCGTGCGGCTGCGCTCCAGCCGCAGCGTGTGGCGCGAGACGAAGGTCAGCAGATCGGTCTTGGCCACCATGCGCGGCAGCAGCGGGATGGAGCCCGCCTCCACCTGCACCGTGGGCGCCGGCATGCCGCGCGAGGTGAAGGCCTGGTCCAGCCATTGCCGGCTGGGAATGTTGGCGCTGGGCAGGGCCCAGGGATGGCGCAGCAGCGCGGCCATGGTGATGCGCTGGCGCTCGAAGACGGGATGGTCCTGGCGCGCCGCGACCACCACCACGTCCTCGGCGATCGGGTGGGAGACCAGCTCCGGATCACCCTCGGCCGTGAGGCCGATCAGCAGGTCCAGCTGGCCCTCGCGCAGGCGGTCGCGCAGTTCCCAGCTGGGGCCGATCACGATGCTGATGGTGATGCGCCGCCCGTCGGCCAGTGCCTTGCTGCACAGCTCGGGCAGCAGGTGGTCGGCGGCCACCGGCCCGCTGCCGATGCGCACATGGCCGGCATGGCCTTCGTTGAAGTCGCGCACCTCGCGCAGCGCCTCCTGGCTGGCATTGCGCAGCATGCGCGCGCGGGCCAGCAGCACATCGCCCAGCGGCGTGAGGCGTATGCCGCGCCCGGCACGCTCGAACAGCGCGCCGCCCACGGTCAGTTCCAGGCGCTGTATGCATTTGCTCAGCGCGGGCTGGGTGCGCCCCAGCTGTTCTGCGGCCCGGCCCAGGTGCCCGAGGTCGGCCACGATCTCGAAGAAGCGCAGGTCGCGCAGGTGCAGGTCCATCGATGAATAAAAGTGATGTTTGAATGAACATTATCGAATGGACGGAATGGGTGGCGCTCACAAGAATGCGGTGCATCGACAAAGCGAATTGCCCGTTCCCATGACCGCCACTACCCACCCGCCCACCGTTTTCGTGACCGCGCCACGCCTGGCGCCCGCCGGGCTGCAGCGCCTGCAGGCGGCGCACTGCCGCGTGCTGTACCTGCAAGAGGGCGGCGGCGAGGCCGAGGTTGCCGCCGTGCTGGCACGCGAGAGCGTCGATGCCGTGATCTCGCGCACGGCCACGCTGTCGGCCGCTGCCATCGCGGCCTGTCCCACGCTCAAGGTCATCTCCAAGCACGGCGTGGGCGTGAGCAATATCGATGTGGCCGCGGCCAGCCAGCGGGGCATTCCGGTCTATGTGACGCCGGGCGCCAATGCCCAGTCCGTGGCCGAGATGACGCTGGGCCTGATGTTCGCGGCCGCCCGCCGCATCGCCTGGATGGATGCCGAGCTGCGCGCCGGCCGCTGGTCCCGCGCCCAGGACGGCCTGGAGCTGAGCGGCCGCACTCTGGGCCTGCTGGGCTTTGGCCAGGTGGGCCAGCGCGTGGCGCGCGTGGCGCTGGCGCTGGGCATGCAGGTGGTGGCCTTCGATCCAGCGTTCGATCCGGCCTGCGCCCCAGGGCCCGGCACCGGGGCGGGCGTGCGCATGCTGGGCTCGGTGGATGAGCTGCTGCCCCTGTCCGATGTGCTCAGCCTGCACGTGCCCCTGAATGCCCGCACGCGCCATCTGCTCGATGCCGGCCGCATCGCCCAGCTGCCGCGCGGCGCCCTGCTGGTCAACACCGCGCGGGGCGAGGTGGTGGACGAGGCTGCGCTGATCGACGCCCTGCGCAAAGGCCACCTGGCCGCCGCCGGCCTGGACACCATGGCCGAGGAACCCCTGCCTGCGGGTCACGCCCTGGCCGCGCTGGACAACGTGGTGCTGACGCCCCATGTGGGCGGCTCCACGCCAGCCGCGCTGGCGGCCATGGCCGGCATGGCCGCCGCCAATGTGCTGGGCTGGCTGCAGGGCAGCCCGGCCGACCCTTCCCACTGCGTGAACCCCGAGGTTCTGCGCTGAGCTGTTTTTCCCGGAGATTTGCCATGACCACCCCATCCAGCCAATGGCCTGCGGGCTACCGCATCCATCCGCGCGCCGCAGGCCCCGAGGCCGGCGTCGTCCAGGCCTTCAAGGCCATTCCCGTGGCCGCCATCGGCGACGCCATGAGCCGCAATGTCGGCGCCATCGGCCTGCGCCAGTACCACGCGCGGCTGGAGGCCGTTCTCTGCGGCCCGGCCGTCACCGTGCGCGTGCGGCCCGGCGACAACCTCATGATCCACAAGGCGCTGATGATGGTGCAGCCCGGCGATGTGCTGGTCATCGACGGCGGCGGCGATGTCTCGCAGGCCCTGGTCGGCGGCCTGATGCGCACCACCTGCCTGGCGCGTGGCCTGGGCGGCCTGGTCATCGACGGCGCCATCCGCGACCTGTGCGAATGGGCGCAGGACGGCATGCCCATCTTTGCGCGCGGCCACACGCACCGCGGGCCCAGCAAGGACGGCCCGGGCGAGATCAATGTGCCCGTGGCCTGCGCCGGCCTGGCCGTGCTGCCCGGCGACCTGATCGTGGGCGATGCCGATGGCGTGATCGCCGTGCCCGCGGCCGAGGCCGCCGAGGTGCTGCGCCGCAGCCAGGCCCACCTGGCCCGCGAGGCCGTCATCCGCGAGACCAACCGCAGCGGCACGGCCGATCCCGAGCGCTTCGACGCCGTGCTGCGCGCCAAGGGCCTGCCGGTCTAGCGTCCCCTGCGCAGGCTGCGCCCGACTTTTCCCGCCATAACGATTCCAAGGAGACAAACAATGACAATGCGCAGACGGCATCTTCTGGGCGGCGCTGCCGCCGCCCTGGCCACGGCCTTCCCTGCACTGGCGCTGGCCCAGGGCGAATGGCCGCAGCGGCCCGTGCGCCTGGTCGTGCCGTTTCCGCCCGGCGGCGGCACGGATGCCACCTCGCGCCTGGTGGCCGACCGGCTCAACATCGCCATGGGCTGGACCATGGTCATAGACAACAAGCCCGGCGCGGGCGGCAACATCGGCCTGGATGCCGTGGCCAAGGCCGCGCCGGACGGCTACACCATCGGCATGGGGCAGGCCGCCAACCTGGCCATCAATCCCAGCCTCTACGCCAAGATGCCCTTCGATGCGCTCAAGGACTTCACGCCCATCGCCAGCGTGGCCCTGCAGCCCGTGGTGCTGACCGTGCGGCGCGACTCGCCCTTCAAGAACCTGCAGGACTTCATCAAGGCGGCCAAGGCCAGGCCCGGCACCTACGGCATCGCCCAGGCCGGCAATGGCACGGTAGGCCACCTGGCCGGGGAAATGCTGGCCCGCCGCGCGGGCATCGAGGTGCTGCAGGTGCCCTACAAGGGCGCCAATACCGCGCTCACCGACCTGATGGGCGGGCAGGTGGACCTGTACTTCGGCAACACGGTGTCGGTGATGTCGCAACTGGCCACGGGCAAGATCCGTGCGCTGGCCGTCACCTCGGCCCAGCGCGTGCCGTCCCTGCCCGATGTGCCCACGGTGGCCGAGCAGGGCTATCCGGGCTTCGAGGCCTCCACCTGGCTGGGCCTGGTGGGGCCGGCCAACCTGCCCGCCCCCATCGCCGAGCGCATTGCCGACGCGACCATGAAGCTGCTGGCCACCAAGGAGGTCAAAGAGAAGCTGGCCCAGGAAGGCAGCATGGCCACGCCTGCCAATGGCGCGCAGTTCGGCGAGTGGATTCGCAGCGAGCACGCCAAATGGGGCAAGCTGATCCGCGAGGGCAAGTTCCAGATCAACTGACCATGGCAGCCCCAATCGAGGTCGACCGGCTCGACACCCCCAGTTCCTCCGCACCTCCACCCGCACTCTTGGGCGCGGGCCAGGCCTCCTCCACGCCGCGCAGGCTCAGGCGCATCCTGTCGCTCGATGATTTCGAGCGGGCGGCGCGCCACCACCTGCCTGCGCCGATCTTCGCCTACGTCAGCGGCGGCTGCGAGACCGACAAATCCCTGCGCGCCAACCGCGAGGCCTTCGATGCCCACCGCTGGGTGACGCGCGTGCTCACCGACACTTCGCGGCGCACGCTGGCCACACCGCTGCTGGGCCAGACCTGGGCTGCGCCCTTCGGCATCGCGCCCATGGGCATCAGCGCGCTGTCGGCCTACCGGGGCGACCTGGTGCAGACGCGCGCGGCGGCGGCGGCCCGCATCCCGGCCATCCTGAGCGGCACCTCGCTGATCCGCATGGAGGAGGTGGTCCAGGCCAATCCCCAGGCCTGGTTCCAGGCCTATGTGCCCGGCGAGACCGAGCGCATCGTGCAGTTGCTGGGGCGCGTGGAGGCCGCAGGCTTCGCCACCCTGGTCGTCACCGTGGACACGCCCGTGTCGGGCAACCGCGAGAACAACATCCGCGCAGGCTTCTCGACGCCGCTGCGGCCCGGCCTGCGCCTGGCGTGGGAGGGCATCACCCATCCGCGCTGGCTGCTGGGCACGGCGCTGCGCACGCTGGTGCGGCACGGCATGCCGCACTTCGAGAACTCGCAGGCCACGCGCGGCGCGCCCATTCTCTCGTCCACCGTCACGCGCGACTTCGGCGCACGCGACCACCTGAGCTGGGAACACTTGGCCCTGATACGCCGGCGCTGGAAGGGCCGCCTCGTGGTCAAGGGCATCCTCAGCCCGCAGGACGCGCTGGCCGCGCGCGATGCCGGGGCCGACGCCATCATCCTGTCCAACCACGGCGGCCGCCAGCTCGATGGCGCGGTCGCGCCCCTGCACATGCTGCCCCTGGTGGTGGAGGCGCTGGGGCCGGACTACCCGGTGATGATCGACAGCGGCTTTCGCAGGGGCAACGACGTGCTGGTGGCGCTGGCCCTGGGCGCGCACTTCGTCTTCGTGGGCCGGCCCTTCAACTATGCGGGCGCCGTGGGCGGCGAGGCCGGCGTGCTGCACGCCATCGCCATCCTGGCGGCCGAGATGCGGCGCAACATGGCCCTGATCGGCGTGCAAGGCCTGCAGCAGCTGGGGCCGCAGCACCTGCGACCGCGTTAGCCACGCGCCAGTCCCGAGGGTGGCGTGCCCCGCAATTGGCCCGCGGTTTCGCAGCGATGGGAAAATGGCGGAATGACCGCCTCCACCAACACCCTCACGATCACCCGTCCCGATGACTGGCACCTGCACGTGCGCGATGGCGAAGCCATGCGCAGCGTGGTGCCGCATACGGCCGCGCAGTTTGCGCGCGCCATCATCATGCCCAACCTCAAGCCGCCGGTGACCACCGCCGAGCAGGCGCTGGAGTACAAGCAGCGCATTCTCTCGGCCGTGCCCGAGGGCATGGCCTTCGAGCCGCTGATGACGCTGTACCTCACCGACAACCTGCCGCCCGAGGAAATCGTGCGCGCCAAGGCGGCCGGCGTCGTGGCCTGCAAGCTCTACCCAGCTGGCGCCACCACCAACAGCGACCACGGCGTCACCGACCTGCGCAAGATCTACCCCACGCTGGAGGCCATGCAGCGCGAAGGCCTGCTGCTGCTGGTGCACGGCGAAGTCACCAGCAGCGACATCGACCTGTTCGACCGCGAGGCCGCCTTCATCGACCAGCACCTGATCCCGCTGCGCCGCGACTTCCCCGAACTCAAGATCGTCTTCGAACACATCACCACGCGCGAAGCCGCCCAGTACGTGACCGAGGCCGACCGCTTCGTGGGCGCCACCATCACGCCCCAGCATCTGCTGTTCAACCGCAACGCCATCTTCACGGGCGGCATCCGTCCGCACTACTACTGCCTGCCCGTGCTCAAGCGAGAAACGCACCGCCTGGCCCTGGTGGAGGCAGCCACCAGCGGCCTGCCCAAGTTCTTCCTGGGCACGGACAGCGCGCCGCACGCGGCCCATCTCAAGGAACACGCCACGGGCTGCGCCGGCTGCTACAGCGCCCATGCCGCCATCGAGATGTATGCCGAGGCCTTCGACAATGCCGGCGCGCTGGACAAGCTCGAAGCCTTCGCCAGCTTCAACGGCCCGGACTTCTACAGCCTGCCGCGCAACACCGGCAAGATCACCCTGGTGCGCGAAAGCTGGACGCCGCCGGACAGCTTCGCCTTCGGCGAGGCGCAACTGAAGCCGCTGCGCTCCGGCGAAGCCCTGCCCTGGAAGCTGGTTTAAGCTGGCGGGACTGCCACCCGCCAGAGGATTGCCATGCCTGAGCCGCAACCGCGCATCGCCCTGCTGATCGACGCCGACAACGCGCCGGCCGAGATGATCGACGAGATCCTGACCGAGCTGTCGACCTTCGGCGTCATCGACATCCGCCGCGCCTACGGCAACTGGACCAAGCATTCGCTCAGCGGCTGGCAGCGCAAGCTGCTCGATTTCGCACTGCGGCCCATGCAGCAGTTCGACTACTCCAAGCACAAGAACGCCACCGACATGGCGATGACCGTGGATGCCATGGAGCTGCTCTACACCGAGCGGCCCGACGCCTTCGGCATCGTCTCCTCCGACGCCGACTTCACCCCGCTGGTCATGCACCTGCGCTCCAAGGGCGCGGCCGTCTACGGCTTCGGCATGGCGCAGACGCCCCAGCCCTTCGTCAATGCCTGCTCGCGCTTCCTGTACCTGGAGGCGCTGGGCGAGGCGGCGCCCGCCAACGGCAATGGCCAGGACGCCGCGCATGAGGCGGGCCAGGCGGCGGTGCCGCCCGTGGCTGCAGCCGCGGTGGCGGCCTCTGTCCAGCCCTCCACTGGTACGGGCAAGGAGCGCGCCCAGGCCGAGCAGGCACCTTCCTCTTTGTCCGCTCCCGAGCCGCAGCGCCCCTGCCTGCGTGTTCCTTCGCAGGAACTGCGCCAGGACACGCGCCTGCTGAGCATGCTGCGCAGCGCCGTCAACGCCACGCAGGATGAAAGCGGCTGGGCCCATGTGGGCGCCGTGGGCGCGCAGATCGGCAACAAGGCCTCGTTCGATGCGCGCAACTACGGCTACGCCACGCTCACCAAGCTGCTGGCGGCCACGCAGGCGTTCGAGATGCGCGACGAGGGCACCTCGCGCGTGGCCGTGCGCGACAAGCGCCTGGCCAAGGCCCAGTCCAGGCCGTCCGGCAATTGACATTTCCCATCGACTGGAATGCGCCCTGGCTGCAGGGGCTGCAAGCGCAGGGCAGGGCAGCCTGCCTGCAGGTGGAGCAGGGCCGGCCGGTCTGGCAGGCCTTGCAGTCACTGGCCGACGCACAGGCGCTGCCCTGGCGCTTTGTGCCCCAGCACGATCTGCCCGAAGGCAAGGCCTACGAGCAATTCATCTTCGAGACGCGCTGCATTCCCACGCGCGACAACCTGCATGACTTCTTCAACGGCCTGATCTGGCTGCGCTGGCCCGCGCTCAAGCAGCGCTGCAATGCCCTGCAGGCCGGCGCCATTGCCCAGGCGGGCGTGGGTGCGCAGCGCGGGCCGCTGCGCGATGCCGTCACCGTGCTGGACGAGAACGGCGCCCTGCTGCTGGCGCCGGCCGCGCTGTGCGAGGCGCTGAGGCACCGGCGCTGGCACCAGCTCTTCGTGGAGCAGCGCGCGCTATGGCGCCAGGCCAGGCTGCTGCCCATAGGCCATGCGCTGCTGGAAAAGCTGGTGCAGCCACGCAAGCCCATCACGGCCCATGTGCTGTGCGTGCACACGGATGGTGCAGGCGCCACGGCAGGCCCCGCCACGGCGGACATCGACGCCTGGCTGGCCGGCAGCATCTGGCTGGAGGCCGACACCCTGGCGTGCAAGCCTTTTGCACCCTTGCCCGTGCTGGGCGTGCCCGGCTGGTGCCACGAGAACGAGAACTTTTCCTTCTATGATGACTCTCTCGTGTTCCGGGCGCCCCGTTCCGCACAAGCATCACAACAAGGAATGGCAACGGCGCAGGACCCGGCTTGAAAACAGCCGGTGGGGCCCTCACTTTTCAACGCTGCAGGGCCCAGATCCTTCCCCCTTTCCCCACTTTGTGGAGAACCCACTGATGAAACGCATCGCACTTTTTCTTTTGACCAACGTCGCCGTCGTGGTGGTGCTGGGCATCGTCGCCAGCCTGCTGGGCGTCAACCGCTTCCTGACCTCCAATGGCCTGAACCTCGGGGCCCTGCTGGGCTTCGCCTTCATCATGGGCTTTGGCGGCGCCATCATCTCGCTGCTGATCTCCAAGCCGCTGGCCAAGTGGAGCTCGGGCGTGCACGTGATCAACGAGCCGCGCAATGCCGATGAGGCCTGGATCGTCAACACCGTGCGCGGCTTCGCCGACCGTGCCGGCATCGG
This sequence comes from Delftia sp. SD018, assembly GCF_017355445.1. Classification (NCBI taxonomy): domain Bacteria; kingdom Pseudomonadati; phylum Pseudomonadota; class Betaproteobacteria; order Burkholderiales; family Comamonadaceae; genus Delftia; species Delftia sp. SD018. The sequence continues at coordinate 14,561 of NZ_JADDRN010000003.1, read as the reverse complement.
CATGCCCGAAGTCGGCATCTACGAGGGCGAGCCCAATGCCTTCGCCACCGGCGCCTTCAAGAACTCGGCCCTGGTGGCCGTGTCCACGGGCCTGCTGGAAGGCATGACGCGCGAAGAGGTGGAGGCCGTGATCGGCCACGAGGTCGCCCACATCGCCAATGGCGACATGGTGACCATGACCCTGATCCAGGGCGTGATGAACACCTTCGTGGTCTTCCTGTCGCGCGTCATCGGCTATGCCGTGGACAGCTTCCTGCGCAAGAACGACGAAAGCAGCTCGGGCCCCGGCATCGGCTACTACGTGACCACCATCGTGCTGGACATCGTGCTGGGCTTCCTGGCCGCCATCATCGTGGCCTGGTTCTCGCGCCAGCGCGAATTCCGCGCCGACGCGGGCGCCGCCCAGCTCATGGGCCGCAAGCAGCCCATGATGAACGCCCTGGCCCGCCTGGGCGGCATGCACCCCGGCGAGCTGCCCAAGAGCGTGGCCGCCATGGGCATTGCCGGCGGCATCGGCAAGCTGTTCTCGACCCACCCGCCGATCGAAGAGCGCATTGCCGCGCTGCAAAACGCGCAGAACCTCTGATTCAGGATCAGGTTCGACACGCTGGAGCCTGTCCAGTGGGAGCCCGGTCATCGACTGGGCTCCGCTTCACGAAGCTCCATCAGAAATGCTTGTCCGGTGCTGCATTTATGCGAATGTAGTAACGTACAAGCATTTTCTTTGACGGAGGTGCGTCATGCAGATTTCGACCTTCAGCAGCCGTGAATTCAACCAGCATGTTTCCGCTGCCAAGAAAGCGGCCAGCGGTGATGACGTGGTCTACATCCTGGACCGGGGGCAACCTGCCCACGTGCTGATGAGCATTGAGAAATTCCGTGAACTGTCGGGGCAGACCCGGAACATTCTTCAATTGCTGGCCATGCCCGAGGCCGCCGATATCGATTTCGACATTGAGCGCACGAAGGATTTGCCGCGCACCGTGGACCTGTCCTGATGTATCTGGTGGACTCCAACATCGTTTCCGAACTGCGCAAGGCATCGGCGGGCCGCGCGAACGATGGCGTTGTGGCCTGGGCGCAATCGGTCGCGGCCGAGTCCCTTTTCATCAGCGCGATCACGCTGATGGAGCTGGAGAAAGGCGTGCAGTTGAAAGCCCGGCAAGACCCGGTTGCCGGGCAGGTGCTGCGCCGCTGGCTGGTGGAACGCGTGTTCACGGCCTTTCAGGGGCGTGTGCTGCCAGTGGATGCGATGGTTGCCATGGAAAACGCGGCCTACCACGTGCCTGCGCCGCGGCCGCTGGCCGACAGCCTGATCGCGGCCACGGCGAAGGTGCATGGCTTGTGCGTGGTCACTCGCAACATCAAGGATTTCGAGCCGTTCCATGTTCATGGAGTGCGCGTCTTGAACCCTTGGATGTAGGGCCCGTCTCAACCTCACGTACAGCCAGACTTGATCTTTACCCAGACTTCACAAGCCCCTGTCAACAACCGGCAGGGGCTTTTTCGTTGTATCTGCATGGCCGCACTAAGCGCGGCCAGGAGTGCATCGTGAAGTCTGTATCGATTCAAACGCCGGGCCGTCGCCTGGTTCCGGCCCTGGTCCTGGCTGCCGCCACCGTGGCATTGACCGGCTGCGTGGTTGCGCCTGCCTATCCCGTAGGTCCTTCGGGCGAGGTGGTCTACGCGCCCATGGCGCCGCCGCCGCTGCAGACCGAGGTCATTCCGGTCGCTCCCTCGCCGGTCCATGTGTGGATCGGCGGCTCCTGGGGCTGGGGTGGGGGGCGCTATGCCTGGCGCCCCGGTTACTGGGCCGCGCCGCCGCACCCCGGCTATGGCTGGCGTCCGCACGGCTGGGACCATGGCCCGCGTGGCTGGTACCAGCGCCCGGGCGGCTGGTACCGCCGCTGATTCAGGTGGCGGCAGCGTCGCCGCTGCCACCCTGGCCGGCCTTGGCCAGCAGGAAGTCGATGCAGGTGCGCACGGCCCGCGTCTGATGACGGTCGGGCAGGTACAGCAGGTACATGTGGGTGCCGAAGATGCTCAGGCGGTACTCCTGCAGGGTCAGCACGACCTCGCCGCTGGCCACCTTGTCCTGCACCACGTAGTCGGGCACCAGGCCCACGCCCAGGCCCGCCAGAATGCCCTGGCGCAGGAAGGGGAAGTGCTCGGAGATCATGGTCGGCGCCAGCAGCACCTCCTGGCGGTCCGTTCCCTGGTAGGCCGACAGGCGCAGCTGGCGGCCCATCACGCCGGCCGTGATCAGCGGGCTGTTGCGCAGCTCGTACAGCGTGGTGGGCAGGCCGTGCTGCTGCGCATACTCGCGTGAGGCGCAGGCCACGTAGTGCACATTGCCCAGGCTGCGCGCAATCACCGACAGCGGCGGCTCCTGGATCACGCGGATGGCGATGTCCACCTCGTCGCGCAAATGGTCGGCGCGGTTCTCGAACAGCACATCCAGCACGATGCCCGGATACAGCCGCTTGAACTCGATCAGCCAGTCGCTCATCACGATCTGCCCATAGCCGCTGGGCACGCTCAGCCCCACGCGGCCTGCCATCCCCTGGCCCAGCGACGTGATCGTCTCGCGCGCCGACATCATCTCGTTCTGGATCGCGCGGCCATGCTCGTACATCCGCATCCCCACCTCGGTCGGCTCCACGCGCCGAGTGGTGCGCCGCACCAGCTGCACCCCCACCGATTTTTCCAGCTGCGTCAGGTGATAGCTCACATTGGCCCGCGTCATCTTCAGCTTGCGCGCCGCCTGGCTCAGATTGCCGCTATCGATGATTTCCACCAGCAGGGTCAGCGAGTTCAGATCCATTCAGTTCACCAAGCAAAACAGCGAGATCGAGCGCAAGAGCAGAGGGCATAAAACTGGCGCAACCCAAAGCGAGGGACACCGAGGAAGGGCCGTCCCGCACCGAGGGTGTCGTCCCCCTCCCCCGCGAAGCGGGTAGAGAGGGGGAAGCGGCGTAAGCCGCTCAGGGGGTTGTCAAATACGTTTTTACAGTCTGTCAATCATTCATGGGATTGTAAAGAACCATTGTCGTGGCAAGAATGGATGTTTTGAGTGGAAAACCCAAGTTCGGAGACATACAGATGAGCGAACAAGCCCAGGCTTCCGTGGTCCAGACCCGCCTTGATGGTGCCGTGCTGGTGGTCAGCATCAACAACCCCCCCGTGAATGCCCTGGGCCAGGCCGTGCGCGCCGGCCTGCTGGCTGCCGTGGAGCAGGCCGAATCGGATGCCGCCGTCAAGGCCGTGCTCATCGTGGGTGAGGGCAAGGCCTTCATCGCCGGAGCAGACATCCGCGAATTCGGCAAGCCCGCCATGCCACCCTCGCTGCCCGAAGTGCTCAATCGTCTTGAAGCCTCCGACAAGATCGTGGTCGCCGCCATCCATGGCCCGGCCCTGGGCGGCGGCCTGGAAGTGGCCATGTCGGCCCACTACCGCCTGGCTTTGCCGGCTGCCAAGCTCGGCCTGCCCGAAGTCAACCTGGGCCTGCTGCCCGGCGCTGGCGGCACGCAGCGCGCACCACGCCTGATGGGCGTGAAGGCGGCCGCCGACCTCATGCTCAGCGGCAAGCACCTGTCTGCCAAGGCCGCGCTGGCCGCCGGCCTGGTGGACAAGCTGGTGGACGGCACCGACGCCACGGCCGCAGGCCTGGCCTACGCCAACGAGCTGCTGGCAACCAATACCGCGCCGCGCCGCACGCGTGACATCGAGATTACCGACAAGGCCGCCGCCCTGGCCGAACTCGACGCGCTGGCCGCCGACACCGCCAAGAAGAGCCGCGGCCTGTTCTCGCCGCTGAAGATCGTGGAATGCGTGCGCGCCGCCGTGGAGCTGCCCTTCGACGAAGGCATCGCCAAGGAGCGTGCCCTGTTCGTGGAATGCCTGAACAGCCCGCAGCGCGCCGGCCTGATCCACGCCTTCTTCGCCGAGCGCGAAACCGCCAAGATTCCCGAAGCCAAGGCCGCTGCGCCGCGCCACTTTGCCAAGATCGCCGTCATCGGCGGCGGCACCATGGGCGCCGGCATCACGGTGTCCGCGCTGGACGCGGGCCTCACGGTGACCATGATCGAGCGCGACGCCGACTCCATCGCGCGCGGCCAGGCCAATGTGGAGAAGGTCTACAACGGCCTGATCGCCAAGGGCCGCATGACCGAGGAGGCCAAGGCCGCCGTCATGGCGCGCTACACACCCAGCACCTCCTATGACGACATCAAGGATGTGGACCTGGTGATCGAGGCCGTGTTCGAGGACCTCGAAGTCAAGAAGGCCGTGTTCAAGGAACTGGACCGCGTCTGCAAGCCCGGCGCCGTGCTGGCCACCAACACCTCCTACCTGGACATCGACGCCATTGCCGCCGCGACCTCGCGCCCGCAGGACGTGATCGGCCTGCACTTCTTCAGCCCCGCCAACATCATGAAGCTGCTGGAGATCGTGGTGCCCGCCAAGGTGGCGCCCGACGTGGTGACCACGGCCTTCGAGCTGGCCAAGCGCATGAAGAAGGTGCCTGTGCGCGCCGGCGTCTGCGACGGCTTCATCGGCAACCGCATCCTGGCCGTCTACAAGCAGGCTGCCGACTACATCATGGAAGACGGCGCCAGCCCCTACGAGATCGACGAGGCCGTGCGCGGCTTCGGCTACCCGATGGGCCCGTTCCAGGTCACCGACCTGGCCGGCGGCGACATCGGCTGGGCCACGCGCAAGCGGCGCGCTGCCACGCGCGATCCCAAGGCCCGCTACGTCGAAGTGGCCGACCGCGTCTGCGAGCGCGGCTGGTTCGGCCAGAAGACGGGCCGTGGCTTCTACCTCTACCCGCAGGGCGCGCGCGTCGGCCAGCCCGACCCCGAAGTGCTGGCCATCGTCGATGCCGAGCGCGCCAAGAAGGGCGTGACGCCGCGCAAGTTCACCCCTGAGGAAATCATGCGCCGCTACATGGCCGCCATGGTCAACGAAGGCGCCAAGGTGGTGGAGGAGGGCATTGCCCTGCGCCCGCTGGACGTGGACGTGACCTTCCTGTCCGGCTACGGCTTCCCGCGCTTTCGTGGCGGCCCCATGAAGTGGGCCGACATGCAAGGTTTGGACAAGGTGCTGGCCGACATCCGCGAATTCGCCAAGGAAGACGCGCTGTTCTGGAAGCCCGCTCCCCTGCTCGAAAAGCTGGTCGCCGAAGGCCGCGATTTCGAAAGCCTGAACAAGGCAGCGTAACTGACCACCCCCTGAGCCGCTGCGCGGCTTCCCCCTCTCTCGCTACGCGGGAGGGGGACGACACCCTCGGTGTGGGGTGGCGCGGCCGGCGTAGGCCCTTCCTCGGTGTCCCCGACTGGGCCGCGCCGGCAACAAGTAATAGAAATTCCCAAGAGACAAGCAAGGACCGACCATGCGCGAAGCCGTCATCGTTTCCACTGCCCGCACGCCCCTGACCAAGTCGCACCGCGGCGAGTTCAACGTCACGCCCGCCGCCCAGCTGGCGGCCTTCTCGGTCAAGGCCGCGGTCGAGCGCTCGGGCATCGACCCGGCCATGATCGAGGACCTGATCCTGGGCTGCGGCAACCCCGACGGCTTCCAGGGCCGCAACCTGGGCCGCCAGACCGTGCTGCGCGCCGAGCTGCCCCTGTCCATCGCGGGCACGACCATCACGCGCTTTTGCGCCTCGGGCCTGCAGTCCATCGCCATCGCGGCGGGCCGCATCGTGGCCGAGGGCGTGGACGCCATGCTGGCCGGCGGCATCGAGACCATCTCGGGCATCCGCCCCGGCAACAACCTGCCCACCGACATGGACCCCTGGCTGGTCGAGCACAAGCCCGCGCTGTACATGGCCATGATCGACACGGCCGACATCGTGGCGCGCCGCTACGGCATCAGCCGCGAGGACCAGGACGCCTTCTCGCTGCAAAGCCAGCAGCGCACGGCCGCCGCCCAGGCCGCCGACCTGTTCAAGGACGAAATCATTGCCTGCGCCACGCGCATGGCCGAGAAGAACAAGGACACGGGCGAGATCACCTACCGCGACGTGGTCGCCACCAAGGACAACTGCAACCGCGCCTCCACCACGTTGGAGGGCCTGGCCAAGCTGGAACCCGTCAAGGGCCCGGACCAGTTCATCACGGCCGGCAATGCCTCGCAGCTGTCCGATGGATCGTCGGCCTGCGTGCTGATGGAAGCCAGGCAGGCCGAGCGCCTGGGCCTGTCCCCGCTGGGCGCCTTCCGCGGCTTTGCCGTGGCCGGCTGCGAGCCTGACGAAATGGGCATCGGCCCCGTCTTCGCGGTCCCCAAGCTGCTGGCGCGCCACGGCCTCAAGGTCGAGGACATCGACCTGTGGGAACTCAACGAGGCCTTCGCCTCCCAGGCCCTGTACTGCCAGCGCAAGCTGGGCATTCCCAACGAGCGCCTGAACGTCAACGGCGGCGCCATCTCCATCGGCCACCCCTTCGGCATGACGGGTGCGCGCCTGGCGGGCCACATCCTGCTGGAAGGCCGGCGCCGCAAGGCCAAGTGGGGCGTGGTCACCATGTGCATCGCAGGTGGCATGGGCGCCGCAGGCCTGTTCGAAATTTATTGAATAAGCACCCCCTGAGCGGCTGGCGCCGCTTCCCCCTCTCTCGCTTCGCAGGAGGGGAACGACGCCCTTGCTGCGGGGCGGCCCTTGCTCGGCGTCCCTCGCTTAGGGCATGCCAATTTCAGGGCTGCAAACGGCTTACAACGCCACGGATTACTGGGGAATAGCAATGGATTTGCAATTTACGACTGAAGAACTGGCCTTCCGCGACGAGGTTCGCGGCTTCCTTAAGGACAAGCTGCCCGAGGACCTGTCGCACAAGGTCAAGAACGGCCTGCAGCTGACCAAGCAGGACATGGAGCGCTGGCACGCCATCCTCAACGAGCGCGGCTGGCTGGCCAACCACTGGCCCGAGCAGCACGGCGGCCCGGGCTGGAGCGCGGTGCAGAAATTCATCTTCGAGCATGAATGCGCGCTGGCGGGCACGCCGCGCATCGTGCCCTTCGGGCTGAGCATGCTGGGCCCCGTCCTGATCAAGTACGGCAACGAGGCGCAGAAGGCCCACTGGCTGCCGCGCATCCTCAATGGCGCCGACTGGTGGTGCCAGGGCTATTCGGAGCCGGGTTCGGGCTCGGACCTGGCCTCGGTCAAGACGTCGGCCGTGCGCGATGGAGATCACTACATCGTCAACGGCCAGAAGACCTGGACCACGCTGGGCCAGCACGCCAACATGATCTTCTGCCTGGTGCGCACCAATCGCGAAGCCAAGGCGCAGCAGGGCATCAGCTTCCTGCTGGTGGACATGAACTCGCCCGGCGTGGAAGTGCGCCCCATCATCACGCTGGACGGCGAGCACGAGGTCAACGAAGTCTTCTTCACCGACGTCAAGGTGCCCGTGGAGAACCTGGTCGGCGAAGAGAACAAGGGCTGGACCTACGCCAAGTACCTGCTGACCTACGAGCGCACCAACATCGCGGGCGTGGGCTTCTCGGTGGCCGGCCTGGAAAAGCTCAAGGCCGTCGCCGGCCGCATGCTGCGCAACGGCAAGCCGCTGACGCAGGACCCGCTGTTCGCGGCCCGCCTGGCCAAGGTCGAGATCGACCTGGAGAACATGAAGACCACCAACCTGCGCGTGATCGCCGCCGTGGCCGGCGGCGGCGTGCCGGGCGCCGAAAGCTCCATGCTCAAGATCCGCGGCACCGAGATCCGCCAGGAAATCCTGTCCCTGGTGCGCCGCGCCATGGGCCCCTACGCCGCGCCCTTCATCGAAGAGGCCCTGCAGGCCGGCTACGACCAGCCCGCCATCGGCGACGCGGCTGCCGCCACGGCCGCCGCCGCGTACTTCAACTACCGCAAGCTGTCGATCTTCGGCGGCTCCAACGAAATCCAGAAGAACATCATCTCCAAGATGATCCTCGGCCTCTGATCCGGCAAGGAAAACGGAACATGAACTTCGAACACACCGAAGACCGCCGCATGCTGGCGGACAGCCTCAACCGCTTCGTCTCCGAGCAGTACGCCATCGAGGCGCGAAACCACGTCGCCTATGGCGAGGAAGGCCACAGCCCGCTGCTGTACGGGCAGTTCGCGGACATCGGCGCCATCGGCGCGCTGTTCCCCGAGGACGCTGGCGGCTTCGGCGGCCAGGGCTTCGACATCAGCGTGGTCTTCGAATGCCTGGGCCGCGGCCTGGTGGCCGAGCCGCTGCTGGGCGCCCTGGTCGTGGGCCAGGCCCTGATCGCGGCCGGCAGCGATGCGCAAAAGGAACAGCTGGCAGCCATCATCGGCGGCACGTCCATCGCGGCCCTGGCCCATGACGAGCCCGGCAGCCACTACGAGCTCAACAACGTCGCCACCACGGCCGTGCGCAGCGGCGACGGCTGGGTGCTGAACGGCGCCAAGGGCGTGGTCGCCTTCGGCGAGAAGGCCGACCTGCTGCTGGTCTCGGCCCGCACCTCGGGCAGCCAGTACGACGAGGCCGGCATCAGCCTGTTCCTGGTCCCCGGCAATGCCGCAGGCATCCAAAAGCGCGGCTACAACCGCATCGAAGGCGGCCGCGCGGTCGAGCTGGTGCTGGACAAGGTGCAGGTCGGCGCAGACGCCCTGCTGGGCGAAGAAGGCCAGGGCCTGTCCCTGCTGGAACGTGTCAGCGGCTACGCCGTGCTGGCGCTGACCGCCGAGGCCGTGGGCGCCATGGACGTGGCCAAGGACCAGACGCTGGAGTACCTGCGCACGCGCAAGCAGTTCGGCGTGCCCATCGGCAGCTTCCAGGCCCTGCAGCACCGCATGGCCGACCTGCTGCTGGAAGTGGAGCAGGCGCGCTCGGCCGTGATCAACGCGGCCGCCGCCATTGCGGACGAAGACCGCGTGGCGCGCGAGAAGGCCCTGTCGGCCGCCAAGTACAGCATCGGCCGCATCGGCACCCTGGTGGCCGAGGAAAGCATCCAGATGCATGGCGGCATCGGCATGACCTGGGAGCTGCCCCTGGCCCACTACGCCAAGCGCCTGGTCATGATCGACCACCAGTTCGGCGACGAGGACCACCATCTGTCGCGTTACATCGCACTCGGCTCGCAACACTGAGCCAAGGAAAGCCGCCATGACCGAAGCGAACCAAGTCCTGCTGACCCGCCGCGAAGGCGCCGTGCTGGTGCTGTCCAACAACAACGTGGCCGCGCGCAATGCGCTGTCGCCCGAGTTCTACGCGGCCGTCTCGGCGGCGCTCAAGAGCGCGGCGACCGACCCCACCGTGGGCGCCGTGGTGCTCACGGGCGAGGGCGGCCACTTCTGCGCGGGCGGCGACCTGCGCCAGCTGGCCAAGCGCCGCGAGCTGCCGGTGCAGGAGCGACGCGCCAAGCTCGAAGGCCTGCATGACCTGATCCGCAGCGTGCGCGACTTTCCCAAGCCCGTGATCGCCGCGGTCGAAGGCGCGGCGGCCGGCGCGGGCCTGTCGCTGGCCCTGGCCTGCGACATGCTGGTGGCCGCGAAGAACGCCGTGTTCTCGGTCGCCTACGTCAAGGTCGGCCTCACGCCCGATGGCGGCGCCACCGCCTTCCTGGCCGAGTTCGTCTCGCGCCAGGTGCTGACCGAGCTGTGCCTGACCGGCGAGCGCATCAGCGGCGAGCGCCTGCATGCCCTGGGGCCCGTCAACCGGCTGTCCGAACCGGGCCAGGCCCAGGCCGACGCCGTGGCGCTGGCCGCCCAGGTGGCCACCGGTCCCGACCAGGCCATGGCCCTGATCAAGGACCTGTGCCGCCAGGCGCCGCGCAACACGCTGGAAGAGCAGCTGGAGCTGGAGGCGCAGTACATGGTGCGCTCGCAGGAGAGCGAGGAATCGCGCGAAGGCATTGGCGCCTTCCTCGAAAAGCGCGCTGCCGACTTCACCAAGCTGCGCGGCTGAAACCGCTCAAGACCTAAAAGACTTTCCAAGGAGACAACGCACATGGCCGACAGCCACAACGATCAGAACCAGGACATCGACTTCCCGCTGGAGGGTGTGCGCGTGCTCGACCTCTCGCGCGTGTTCGCGGGGCCGCTGTGCGGCATGGTGCTGGCCGACTTCGGCGCCGAAGTGGTCAAGGTCGAGCACCCGGGCCGCGGCGACGACACGCGCGACTGGGGCCTGCGCATCGGCAAGACCGAGACCACCTACTACAACAGCATGAACCGCAACAAGCGGTCCATCACGCTGGACCTGCAGACCCCCGAGGGCGTGAAGATCGTCCACGACCTGCTGCCCCAGTTCGACGTGGTCATCCACAACTTCAAGACCGGCGGCGCCGAGAAGCTGGGCCTGGGCTACGAACAGCTCAAGGCCATCAAGCCCGGCATCATCTACTGCGCCGTGGCCGGCTATGACAGCAGCGGGCCCGAGGCCAAGCGCCCCGGCTACGACCTGGTCATCCAGGGCGAGGCCGGCCTCATGGCGCTCAACGGCGAGGCCGGCACGCCGCCGCTCAAGTTCGGCGTGGCCGTGGTCGATCTCATGACCGGCATGTACGCGGCCCAGGCCATCCTGGCCGCGCTGTTCCGCCGCGAGCGCACGGGCAAGGGCCGCCTCATCGAGATGGCGCTGTACGACAGCGGCATCATGATCACCGGCTACTACGGCCTGGACGCCATGCAGCTCGGCCATGACCCCGAGCGCTACGGCAATGCCCACCCCTCCATCGTTCCCTACGGCATGTACGAGGCCGCTGACGGCCCGCTGATCATCGCCGTGGGCAACAACGCCCAGTTCGACAAGTTCTGCCGCCAGGTGGTGATGCGCCCCGACATCGTCGAGGACGCGCGTTTCTCCACCAACGTCAACCGCGCCAAGAACCGCCTGGAGCTGGGCCCCATGCTCAAGGAACTGATCCGCTCCTTCCCGCGCGATCTGCTGCTGGAGCGCCTGACGGCCGCCGGCATCCCCTGCGGCCGCGTGGCCGGCCTGCACGAGGCCCTGACCAGCGAGCGCACGCGCCGTGGCGGCCTGCTGCAGGACATGCCCCACCCCGTGGTCGGCACCACGCCCGTGTTCGCGCCGCCCTACCGCCTGGACGGCCAGCGCCTGCCCATCCGCCATGCACCGCCCACGCTGGGCGAGGGCACGCGCGAGGTGCTGCACCGGCTGCTGAGCATGAGCGACGAGCAGCTGCAGCAGCTGCAGTCCAAGGGCGTGCTGACCCTGCCCGAGACCCCCGCGCAACAGGGATAAGAGGACCGATCACGCGACTGATTCCACGGGGGCCATTGATGCCCGGCTCCCGACCCGCCAGGTTTGCATGCCGCACCAAGACGGCACCCATAGACAGCAATACCCAGGAGACAAAACCATGAGCAACCAAGTCACACGCCGCGACATTCTTCAAGGGCTGGCCGCCATCGGCGGCACCAGCCTGCTGGCCACGGGCGCCACCAGCGCCCTCGCACAGGCCGGCAAGCCGGCCGCGTGGCCCACCAAGCCCATCCGCGTGGTCGTGCCCTTCAACGCGGGCGGCGCCACCGACATCATTGCGCGCACCATCGGCGAGGCCCTGGCCAAGCGCGTGGGCCAGCCCGTGGTCATCGACAACCGCGCGGGCGCGGCCGGCATCCTGGGCACGGACGCCGTGGTCAAGGCGCCCGCCGACGGCCACACCCTGCTGGTCTCGCTCAGCACCTCCATGCTGATCAACCAGTTCCTCTACACCAAGCTGCCCTACAACCCGCAAAAGGACATCGCCCTGGTCACCCAGATCGCGGCGGCGCCCGTCACCCTGGTGGTCCATCCCTCGGTGCCGGCCAACAACATGAAGGAGCTGCTGGCCTATGTGAAGGCCAACAAGGGCAAGCTCTCGTACGGCTCCTGGGGCGTGGGCTCGTATGCCCACCTGGCCGGTGCCTACATGAGCAAGACCATGGACGCCGACATGACCCACGCCGCCTACAAGGGCGAGGCACCCATGATCCAAGAGCTGATCGGCGGCCAGCTGCAGATGTGCTTTTCCAGCGCGCTCAACACCAAGCCCTTCATCGACTCGGGCAAGCTCAAGGCCATCGGCGTCACCGGCAAGGAGCGCATGGAAATCCTGCCCAAGCTGCCCACCATCCATGAGCAGGGCGTCACCGACGACGCCTACGCCATCTACGGCTGGGTGGCCATGGGCGCACCGGCCGGCGTGCCCAAGGAGATCGTGGACCAGCTCTACGGCCACCTTCGCGAAATCGCCAAGGACCCCAAGGTGCTGGAGCGCACCGTGGGCGCAGGCTTCATGCCGCTGATGAACAGCCCGCAGGCCTTCCGCGAGAACTACCAGCGCGACATGCCCATCTGGAAGGCGCTGGTGGAGGAAGCTGGCGCGAAGCTTGATTGATTTTTCCGGCCCGCGGCAGCGGGCCGCCACCGACGACTGCTGAGACAGCTTTGAGAGGAGACTTCATGTACACGCGCAATCCCGCATCCCCGGCACGCCCCACGCGGCGCAGCGTTCTGGCCCTGGCCGCAGCCCCGCTGCTGGCCGGCCTGGCCGGCGGCGCCCTGGCCGAGACCGGCTGGCCCAGCAAGATGCTGCGGCTGGTCGTGCCCTTCCCGGCGGGCGGCCCCACCGACACGGCATCGCGCATCGTGGGCCAGAAGCTGGGCGAGCGTCTCAAGCAGACCGTGGTGGTGGAAAACCGCCCTGGCGCCTCCGGCTCCATCGCGGCAGTGCAGGTCGCCAAGAGCCCCGCCGATGGCTACACGCTGATGATGCTGGCCACGCCCACGCTGCTGGCACCGCACCTGTACAAGAAGGCCGGCTACGACACCGTCAAGGACTTCACGCCCGTGGCCACGGTCTATGACCTGCCCATAGTCATCGTGGTCAACCCCACGCTGCTGCCCGACGTCACCGACCTCAAGAGCCTGATCGCCCACGCCAAGGCGCAGAAAGTCGCGCTCAACTACACCAGCTCGGGCGCAGGCAGCTTCGGCCACCTGAGCATGGAGCTGCTCAAGCAGATGGCCGGCTTCGACATGCAGCACGTGCCCTACAAGGGCGGCGTGCCCGCCATCACCGACACCATCGGCGGCCAGGTGCCGATCATGTATGCCGACCTCGTGGCCGCGCTGCCCCACATCCAGGCCGGCAAGCTGCGCGCCATCGCCGTGGGATCGCCCCAGCGCGTGGCCATGCTGCCCGACACCAAGACCATTGCCGAGCAGGGCATCAAGGGCTACGACGCTGTCTCCTGGGGCGGCCTGCTGGCGCCCAAGGGCACGCCCAAGGCCGTGGTCGACCGCATCGCCAGCGAAGTTCAGCAGATCCTGGCCGACAAGGACATCCAGGAAAAGCTGCTCAACGCAGGCGCCATCGCCGCCTTCCAGAACCCCGCCCAGCTGGGCCAGCGCATCCAGCAGGACTACACGCGCTGGGGCCAGCTGATCCGCGACAAGGGCATTGCAGTGGAGTGACAACGACATGAAGACACGCATCACCGAACTCTTTGGCATCGAGCACCCCATCATCCAGGGCGGCATGCACCATGTGGGCCTGGCCGAGCTGGCCGCCGCCGTCTCCAACGCGGGCGGCCTGGGGCTGATCACGGGCCTGACCCAGCGCACACCCGAGCTGCTGGCGCGCGAGATCGCGCGCTGCCGCGAGATGACGGACAAGCCCTTCGGCGTCAACCTGACCTTCCTGCCCTCGGTCAACCCGCCCGACTACCCGGGCTACGTCAAGGCCATCATCGAAGGCGGCGTCAAGGTCGTGGAGACGGCGGGCAACAACCCGCAGAAATGGCTGCCCGCGCTCAAGGAAGCCGGCATCAAGGTCATCCACAAGTGCACCTCGGTGCGCCATGCGCTCAAGGCCGAGGCCATCGGCTGCGACGCCATCAGCGTGGACGGCTTCGAATGCGGCGGCCATCCGGGCGAGGACGACATCCCCAATTTCATCCTGCTGCCGCGCGCGGCCGAAGAACTGAAGATTCCCTTCGTCGCCTCGGGCGGCATGGCCGACGGCCGCTCGCTGGTGGCTGCGCTGGCGCTGGGCGCCGAGGGCATCAACATGGGCACGCGCTTCATTGCCACCCAGGAAGCGCCCGTGCACGACAACGTCAAGCAGGCCATCGTTGCGGCCAGCGAGCTGGATACGCGTCTGGTCATGCGCCCGCTGCGCAACACCGAGCGCGTGCTGACCAACCCGGCCACCGAGCGCCTGCTGCAAAAGGAGCGCGAGCTGGGCGCGGCCATCACCTTTGCCGACATCGCGCCCGAGGTGGCCGGCGTCTATCCGCGCATCATGCATGACGGCGACATGGACGCAGGCGTCTGGTCCTGCGGCATGGTGGCCGGCCTGATCCACGACGTGCCCACGGTCCAGCAGCTGATCTCCGGCATCATGGACCAGGCCCATGCACTGATCAACGAGCGGTTGGCAGGCCTGGCCCGCTGACCGCCCATCTTCACAGGACTTACGCAAACAGGATGCGACAACGTGCTGCGCCCCATGGCAAGCCGCTTGCCTTGTTCCTTCTTGCGTAAGTCGTACTTCAAAAACCAGGAAAGAGCTTTCTCATGAAAATCCTTGTACCCGTCAAACGTGTC
>NZ_JADDRN010000029.1:0-74928 GCF_017355445.1 Delftia sp. SD018 | reverse complement strand
CGAGGTCACCAAGAACGACCGCCCGGAACTGACGGCCGCCAAGATCATCGTCTCCGGCGGCCGCGCGCTGGGCAGCAGCGAGAAGTTCCAGGAAGTCATCACACCCCTGGCCGACAAGCTGGGCGCCGCCATCGGCGCTTCGCGCGCAGCGGTGGACGCAGGCTATGCGCCCAATGACCTGCAGGTCGGCCAGACCGGCAAGATCGTGGCGCCGCAGCTGTACATCGCCCTGGGCATCTCGGGCGCCATCCAGCATTTGGCCGGCATGAAGGACTCCAAGGTGATCGTGGCGATCAACAAGGACCCTGAGGCACCGATCTTCTCGGTGGCCGACTACGGCCTGGAGGCCGACCTGTTCCAGGCCGTGCCGGAACTGGTGCAGGCGCTGTAAGCGGCTGAAGCTGAAAAATGAGGGGCACAGGCCCCTCTTTTTCCGTCATGGATTCCGGGATGGTCCGCTGGTCAGGGCGCGCACCACCGACTACAACAACGGACTTGGCCGCCAGCCGGTGCTGGCGATGGCATGAACCGAGAGGGAGATTGAAATGAAGATGATGCGCTTGCGCCTGGCCCGCACGGCCGTGGCCTTTGTCTGTGGCGCCATGGCGCTGGCCGCCGAGGCCAATGCCTGGGTGGTGGGGCAGGTGGCACCCATGTCGGGAGCCGGTGCGACGCAGGGCCGTGCCTATGCCCAGGGCATGCGCCTGTACTTCGACCAGATCAACAAGGCCGGCGGCGTGCAGGGCCAGCCCGTGCAACTGGTCACCGTGGACGATGTGGGCCATCCCGAGGAAACCGTGGACAAGACCCGCAAGCTGCTGGACGAGTCCAAGCCCGTGGTGCTGGCCGGCTACTTCGGCAACCGCAACATGGCGGCGCTGCTGGACAGCAAGCTGCTCGACCAGTCGCAGATCTCCCTCGTGGGCTACCAGAGCACGGACACGCGGGTGCTGAGCAATCCCCAGATCTTCAGCACGCGCGCCAACCTGCCCGAGGAAATGGCCAAGATCGCCTCGCACCTGGCCACCGTGGGCATCACGCGCCTGGCCCTGCTGCATGACGAACGCCCGGATGCCAAGGCCGTGGCGGAACTCGTGGACAAGGCGATTGCGCCTTCCAAGGCCAAGCTGGTGGTCAGCGCCTCGCTGAGCACGGGCAAGGGTGCCATGGACAAGGCCGTTTCCCAGTTGCAAAAGGCCCAGCCTTCGGCGCAGGCCGTGATGGTGGTGGCCTCCAGCCCCGTGACCTCGGCCTTCGTCGAGGCGTACCGCATGGCGGGTGGCACGGCCCAGATCTACGCGACGTCCGAAGCCGATATCGAGCAACTGGCCAAGCGCCTGCCCGTGGAGTTCATGAGCGGCCTGTCCATTGCCCAGGTCGTGCCCAGTCCCTACAAGGTGACCATGCGCCTGAACAAGGAGTTCAGGGACGCGGCCACCGCTGCCGGCAAGTCGCTGACCGTGCCGGTCAGCTACGCCATGATGGAAGGCTATGTGAACGCCCGCGTCATCGTGGAGGCCATGCGCCGCACCCAGCCGCTGACGCGCGACAAGCTGGCCGCTTCGCTGCGCGGCCTGGACGCCTTCGATCTGGGCGGCTACTGGGTTACCTATCGTCCGGGCTCGCAGGCGGGCTCGAAATTCGTGGATTTGTCCATCGTCAACGCATCGGGCCGCGTCACGCAATAACGCTGCAATGCAGTAGTGCCGTGGCGGCGTGCCCGCTGTCCCAGGTCGCCGCGCGCTGCGCGCCGGCGGTCCAGGCTCTGTTCAGGAAGGTTCAACAATGACTTACTCGGCTCCCCTCAAAGACATGCTGTTCGCCATGGAGCATCTGGCGCAGATCGACCAGGTGGCGCAGTTGCCCGGTTTCGAGGAGGCTGGCCTGGAGACGGCCCAGGCCGTGCTGGAGGAATGCGCCAAGCTGTGCGAAGGCGTGGTGGCACCGCTGAACCTGCCGGGCGACGTGGCGCCTTCCAGCCTCAAGGACGGCGTGGTCACCACCACGGCGGGCTTCAAGCAGGCCTTTCGCCAGTACGCCGAAGGCGGCTGGCAGGGGCTGCAGCATCCGCAGGATTTTGGCGGCCAGGGCCTGCCCAAGACGATTGGCGCGGCCTGTGTGGAAATGCTCAACAGCGCCAACCTGAGCTTTGCGCTGTGCCCGCTGCTGACCGACGGCGCCATCGAGGCCCTGCTGACGGCGGGCAGCGATGAGCTCAAGGCCACCTATCTCGAAAAGCTGGTGACCGGCGAGTGGACCGGCACCATGAACCTGACCGAGCCCCAGGCCGGCTCCGACCTGGCCCTGGTGCGCACCAAGGCCGATCCGCAGCCCGATGGCAGCTACAAGGTCTTCGGCACCAAGATCTTCATCACCTATGGCGAGCACGACATGGCCGAGAACATCGTCCATCTGGTGCTGGCCCGCGTGGCCGGGGCGCCCGAGGGTGTCAAGGGCATCAGCCTGTTCGTGGTGCCCAAGTTCCTGGTCAACAAGGATGGCTCGCTGGGCGCGCGCAACGATGTGCACTGCGTGAGCATCGAGCACAAGATGGGCATCAAGGCCTCGCCCACGGCCGTGCTGCAGTACGGCGACAACGGCGGGGCCATCGGTTACCTGGTGGGCGAGGAAAACCGCGGCCTCGAATACATGTTCATCATGATGAACGCGGCCCGCTACGCCGTGGGCGTGCAGGGCATTGCCGTGGCCGAGCGCGCCTACCAGCACGCCGTGGCCTATGCCCGCGAGCGCGTGCAAAGCCGCCCCGTGGACGGCAGCGTCAAGGCCAGCGCCACCATCATCCACCACCCCGATGTGCGCCGCATGCTCATGACCATGCGTGCCTACACCGAGGGCTGCCGCGCCATGGCGGCCACGGCCGCCGCGGCCTACGACGCATCCCATCACCATGCCGACGCCCAGGTGCGCGAGGCCAATGCGGCCTTCTATGAATTCATGGTGCCCCTGGTCAAGGGCTACAGCACCGAGATGAGCCTGGAAGTCACCAGCCTGGGCGTGCAGGTGCACGGCGGCATGGGCTTCATCGAGGAGACGGGCGCCGCCCAGTACTACCGCGACGCCAAGATCCTGACCATCTACGAAGGCACGACCGCCATCCAGGCCAATGACCTGGTGGGCCGCAAGACGGCGCGCGATGGCGGCCAGACCGCGCTGGCCATTGCCGGCCAGATCGAGAAGACCGAGGCCGAGCTGGCCGCCAGCGGCACGCCCGAGGCACTGGCCGTGGCCCGCCAGCTGGCCGCTGCGCGCCAGGCCTTCGTGGAGGCGGTGCACTTCGTCTCGGGCCAGGCCAAGGCCGAGCCCAATGCCGTGTACGCCGGCAGCGTTCCCTACCTGATGCTGGCGGGCAACCTCGTCGCAGGCTGGCAGATGGGCCGCGCCCTGCTGGTGGCCGAGCAGCTGTTGCACAAGGGACAGGACGAGGCCTTCATGCGCGCGAAGATTGCGACGGCGCGCTTTTATGCCGAGCACATCCTCGTCAAGGCGGCGGGCCTGCGCGATGCCATCGTGCACGGCGGCGACAGCGTGATGGCACTGCCCATGGACGCCTTCTGACCCGGCGCTTGCGCACGGCACAACGCAGACAAAGACACCGAGAACCAACGGAGACAACGCATGTCCAAGCTTCCCCCGGCGCTGAAGAAACTGGCCCTGCCAGTGATCGGCTCACCGCTGTTCATCATCAGCAACCCCAAGCTCGTGATCGCCCAGTGCCAGGCCGGCATCGTGGGTTCCATGCCCGCGCTCAACGCGCGCCCGGCCGAGCAGCTCGAAGACTGGCTGGCCGAGATCACCGAGACCCTGGCCGCCTGGGACAAGGCCCATCCGGACCGGCCCTCGGCGCCGTTCGCCATCAACCAGATCGTGCACAAGAGCAATGACCGGCTCGAGCACGACATGCAGATGTGCGCCAAGTACAAGGTGCCCATCGTCATCACCAGCCTGGGTGCGCGCGAGGACGTGAACCAGGCCGTGCACAGCTGGGGCGGCGTGGTGCTGCACGACATCATCAACAACAAGTTCGCGCACAAGGCCATCGAAAAGGGGGCCGACGGCCTGATCGCCGTGGCGGCGGGCGCCGGCGGCCATGCGGGTGTCAAGAGCCCGTTCGCGCTGATCCAGGAAATCCGCGAATGGTTCGACGGCCCCGTGGCGCTGTCGGGCTCCATCGCCTCGGGCGGTGCCATCCTGGCGGCCCAGGCCATGGGAGCGGACTTCGCCTATATCGGCTCGGCCTTCATCGCCACGCATGAGGCGCGTGCGCACGACGCCTACAAGCAGGCCATCGTGGACGGCACCTCCGACGACATCGTCTACAGCAACCTGTTCACGGGCGTGCACGGCAACTACCTGGCGCCGTCCATCCGTGCGGCAGGTCTGGACCCCGACAACCTGCCCGAGTCGGACCCCAGCAAGATGAACTTCGGCGGCGACGCCAAGAAGGCCTGGAAGGACATCTGGGGCTGCGGCCAGGGCATTGGCGCCATCCGCGAAGTCACGGGTGCGGGCGAGCTGGTCGAGCGTCTCAAGCGCGAATACAACCAGGCGCGCGACCGCCTGCTGTCCACCCCGTAAGGTCGGGGAGCCCAGGACGGGCTCTTCTCCTACCCTGCCAGACGGCGCCTTCGGGCGCCGTTTTCTTTGGGTATTACCCACGCTGTGCGGGTCCGGTTCTCGAAGTTGTTTGCGCAAAACCCCTTGCGCACGCTTGACTGCTTCACTCGGCTTCCCCCTACGAGCGACTTGCCTGGAGCAAGTTTGTTTAGAATTCTTTGCGTAATTTCAGTAAATACTGAAATTACAGAATAAATGAACAAACCTTGTACCCCGTCATTGCCTGAGTTCCACCAGCTGGCGCGTCGTCCGATGGCGGGTACGGGGCGCCTGGTGCTGGCCTCGCTGCTGTGGCTGCCCCAGGCGGCGCTGCTGGCGCTGGCCGTGCAGTCCATGGCCGATGGCGCGGGCAGGGAGCCACTGTGGCCACTGTGGCAGCTTGCGGCCGGCGTGGCACTGCTGGGCGGATTGCGCGCCTGGTGCGATGCCAGCGGCACGCGCCGCGCCAATCTGCAGGCGCGCAGCCTGGTGAGTGCGCTGCGAATGCAGGTGCTGCGCACGCTGGCGGGCACCTCGCCGCTGGACCGCCAGCGCGCGGCCTCGGGCCAGGCGGCCAGCGCCATGGCCGAGCAGGCCGAGGCCATCGTGCCCTGGCTGTCGCGCTACCAGACCGCCATGTGGCGCGTGCGCACCGTGCCGCTGGTGATTGCGCTGGCCGTGGCCAGCCAGAGCTGGGTGGTGGCGCTGATCCTGGTGGTGGCCGCACCGCTGATCCCGCTGTTCATGGCCATCGTCGGCTGGCGCGCCAAGGCGGCCAGCCAGGCGCAGATGGTGGAGCTGGGCGGCATGAACGCCTTCTTGCTCGACCGGCTGCGCGGCCTGTCCACCATGCGCGCCCTGGGCGCGGTGGATGCCACGGCGCAGCGGCTGCGCTCCAATGCCGAATCCCTGCGCGAACGCAGCATGCGCGTGCTGCGCATCGCCTTTCTGTCCTCTGCGGTGCTGGAACTGTTCTCGGCCCTGGGCGTGGCCATGGTGGCCGTCTATGTGGGGTTTCACCTGCTGGGCCATCTGCCCTTTGGCAGCTGGGGCCAGACACTGAGCCTGGGCCAGGCGCTGTTCGTGCTGCTGCTGGCGCCCAGCTTCTTCGATCCCCTGCGTGAGCTGTCTGCCGTCTGGCACGACCGCGCCAGCGGCGAGGCCGCACTGCAGGCCCTGGGCGAGCTGGGCCGCGATGCGCAGCCGCTGCCCGGCGCGCTGAGTGCACCCGGCAGGGCGGCCGGCCAGGCCTGCGCCCTGCACCTGGAGCAGGTGCGGCCCCAGGCGCCAGGCGGCGCGGTCACGCTGCCGGCGCTCACGGTGGACGTGCGGCCTGGCGAGCATGTGGCGCTGTGGAGCCCCAGCGGCAGCGGCAAGTCGCTGCTGCTGGCGCAGATTGCCGGCCTGCTGCCGGTGGCCGAGCCTGGGCGCATCCATATCGACGGCCAGCTGCTCGACGGCGAATCGGCCGGCCGGCTGCGCGCGCGCATGGCCTGGATGGGGCAGAGCCCGCATGTGTTCGCGGGCTCGGTGGCCGAAAACCTCCGGCTGGGCCGCCCGGGATTCACCTTCGGCGAACTGCGCCAGGCCCTGCGGCTGGCCGGGCTGGGCAAGCTGGCCGAGACCCGGCCCGGCGCCACGCTGGGCGAGGGCGGAGCCGGCCTGTCGGGCGGGGAGATCGTGCGCCTGGCACTGGCGCGCCTGGCCTTGTCGCGCGATGCAGGCCTGCTGCTGGTCGATGAACCCACGGCCCATCTGGACCCGGCCACGGCCGCCCAGGTCACCGATGCCCTGCTGCAGCTGGCACGCGGGCGCACGCTGATCGTCGCCACCCACGATGCCGAACTGGCCGCCGCCATGCACCGCGTGGTGGAGCTGGCGGGCCATGCCGCCCCGCAGGAGCTGGCCGCATGAAGCCCCGCTCCACCCTCTGGCCCGTGCTTGCCGCCCTGGCGCGCATGGCGCCCCGGCGCCTGTGGCTGGGTGGCGCGCTGCTGGCCCTGCTCACGGTGCTCATGGGCATGGCGCTGCTGGGCCTGTCGGGCTGGTTCATCACGGTCACGGCGCTGGCCGGGCTGCTGCCGGCCACGGCCATCGTTTTCGATGTGTTCATGCCTTCGGCCGGCATCCGCCTGCTGGCCCTGGGCCGCACGGGCACGCGCTATGCCGAACGGCTGGTCACTCATGACGCCACCCTGGCCGTGCTGGCCGCCCTGCGCGAGCGGCTGCTGCGCAGCTGGGCCACGCCCGCCGCCGCCCTGAGCCTGCGCCTGCGGCCCGCACGCCTGCTGCAGCGGCTGACGGCCGACGTGGATGCGCTGGACAGCCTGTACCTGCGCCTGTTCGTGCCCTTGCTGGCCGCCACGGGTGCCACGCTGATGGCTGCCCTGGCGCTGGGCCTGATGCGCTGGTGGCTGGGCATGGCCTTGGCTGCGTGGCTGCTGGCCACGGGCCTGGGCAGCGCCCTGTGGCTGGCGCGCAGTGCGCGCCGGCCCGCCGTGCGCCGCGCGCTGGCGCTGGAGTCCCTGCGTGCCCGCACGGCCGACCTGGTAGCCGGGCAGGCAGAGCTGGCCATGGCCGGCACCCTGGCCGCGCATTGCGAACGCATTGCCGCCCTGGACGCCCGCGTGGCCGAGGCCGACGCCGAGCTCCACGGCCTGGAGGCCCGAACCTCTTTCGTGCAAGGCCTGTGCGGCGCCCTGGCCCTGGCCGGTGTGCTGCTGGGCGTAGGCTGGCTGGCCGAGGCCGGCCTGCTGGGTGCCCCCGTGGCCGCGCTGGCCCTGCTGCTGGCGCTGACGGCCATGGAGCCCTTTGCCGCGTTGCGCCGTGGCGCGCTGGAGGCCGGCCGCAGCTGGCTGGCCGCGCGCCGGCTGGCGCCCGCCCTGCGCGATGGCGCTGCGCAAGGCGCCTGCGAACCGGCTGCGCCCAGGCAGGGCTTGGCGGTTGAGCTTGAGCAGGTCGTGGCACCCCGTGCCGCCGTGCTGGTCCAGGACATCCGTATCGCCGAAGGCGAGCGTGTCGCCCTGCTGGGCGCCAGCGGCGCGGGCAAGACCACGCTGCTGTCCCTGATGGCCGGCGAGCTCCAGCCGCTGGCCGGCGCCGTGCGTGCCCGGCGCTGCACCTGGATGACGCAGCGCACCGAACTGTTCGAGGACAGCCTGCGCGACAACCTTTTGCTGGCTTGCCCCGAGGCCGCCGAGGACACGCTGTGGGCGGCGCTGGAAGTCGCCGGGCTGGCCGGCGATGTGCGCGCCATGGCGCAGGGTCTGGACACGCGGCTGGGCGAGGGCGGGCTGGGCCTGTCCGGCGGCCAGGCACGGCGCCTGGCGCTGGCGCGGCTGCTGCTGAGCCCCGCGCGCTGCTGGCTGCTGGACGAAGTGACCGAGGGCCTGGATGCACGCACGGCCGCCGACCTGCTGGTGCGGCTGGACAGTGCAGCCCGGGGCCGCACCCTGGTGCTGGCCACCCACAAGCTGCGGGAGGCGCAACTGGCCGACCGGCTGCTGTGGGTGGAGCAGGGCCGCGTGGTGTCCGAGGCGCTGCGCGGCACACCGCCGTTCGAGGCGGCCCTGGCGCGCCTGCGGCAGGACGGCTGATCAAGGATTTCACCAAGTACCCCCGAGAGAAAGGATCTCACCATGGACCTCGACATCGTCGATCTATCGCGGCTGCAGTTCGCGGTAACGGCGCTCTACCACTTCCTGTTCGTGCCGCTGACCATCGGCCTGGCCGTGATCATCGCCATCATGGAGACCGTCTACGTGATGACGGGCCGCACCATCTGGCGCGACATGACGAAGTTCTGGGGCACTTTGTTCGGCATCAACTTCGCCATGGGCGTGGCCACGGGCATCGTGATGGAGTTCCAGTTCGGCATGAACTGGAGCTACTACAGCCACTACGTGGGCGACATCTTCGGCGCGCCGCTGGCCATCGAGGGGCTGATGGCCTTCTTCCTGGAGGCCACCTTCGTGGGCCTGTTCTTCTTCGGCTGGGACCGCCTGAGCAAGGTCGGCCATCTGGTGACCACCTGGTGCGTGGCCCTGGGCTCGAACTTCTCGGCGCTGTGGATTCTGATCGCCAACGGCTGGATGCAAAACCCCGTGGGCGCGGCGTTCAACCCGCAGACCATGCGCATGGAGGTCACCGACTTCTTCGCGGTGCTGACCAACCCCGTGGCCCAGGCCAAGTTCGTGCACACGGTCTCGGCCGGCTACGTGACGGCGGCCATCTTCGTGCTGGGCGTCTCGGCCTGGTATCTGCTCAAGGGCCGGCACATCCAGCTGGCGCGCCGCTCCATGACGGTGGCCACCTCGTTCGGCCTGGCCGCCGCGCTGTCGGTGGTGGTGCTGGGCGATGAAAGCGGCTACCTGTCGTCGGAGCACCAGAAGATGAAGCTGGCCGCCATCGAGGCCATGTGGGACACCGAGCCCGCACCGGCCGCCTTCACGGCCTTCGGCTTCCCCGACAAGGCCGCACGCGAGACGCACTACGCCGTGCACATTCCCTGGGTCATGGGCCTGATCGGCACGCGCTCGCTGACCACCGAGATCCCCGGCATCAACGACCTGGTCCAGCGCACCGAGCAGTACATCCGCAACGGCATCGAGGCCTATGGCGCACTGGAGGCCATCCGCGCCGCCGGCCCCACGGGCCAGGTGCCGGCCGAGGCCAAGGCCGTCTTCGAGGACAAGGGCGGGCAACTGGGCTACGCGCTGCTGCTCAAGCGCTACGTGGACGACCCGCGCCAGGCCACGGACGCGCAGATCGCCCAGGCCGCCTGGGACACCGTGCCGGCCGTGGGGCCGCTGTTCTGGGCCTTCCGCATCATGGTGGGGCTGGGCATGTTCTTCATCGCGCTCACGGCCGCGTTCTTCTGGCTGTCGGTGCGGCGCAGGCTGGACGCCCATCCGTGGATGCTCAAGCTGGCCGTGATCGCCATTCCCCTGCCCTGGATCGCGGCCGAGTGCGGCTGGATCGTGGCCGAGGTGGGCCGCCAGCCCTGGATCATCGAAGGCGTGCTGCCCACGGCGCTGGCCGTCTCCAACCTGGGCGCGGGCACGCTGCTGCTGACGATTGCAGGCTTCATCGCCATCTACTCCGTGCTCTTCGTCATCGAGATGAAGCTCATGGTGAAGGCCATCCGCAAGGGACCGCAGGAGGAAAGCGCACCGCACCTGACCACCTACTTCCCTCTGATGCAAAAACTCGCCCGCGGGCAATGACCAAGGGAGATTGTCACCATGATTCTTCACGAACTGATCAGCTACGACATCCTGCGCCTGCTGTGGTGGGGCCTGCTGGGCGTGCTGCTCATCGCCTTTGCCGTCACCGATGGCTTTGACCTGGGCGCTGCCGCGCTGCTGCCGCTGGCGGCCAGGACCGACGTGGAGCGCCGCGTCGTCATCAACTCGCTGGGCCCGGTCTGGGAAGGCAACCAGGTCTGGCTCATCCTGGGCGGCGGCGCCATCTTTGCGGCCTGGCCGCAGCTGTACGCGGTCTCGTTCTCGGGCTTTTACCTGGCCATGTTCGCGGCCCTGGTGGCGCTGATCCTGCGGCCCGTGGCCTTCAAGTTCCGCAGCAAGCGCGAGGAGCCGGCCTGGCGCGCGCGCTGGGATGCCGTGCTGTGCATGGCCGGCGTGGTGCCCGCGCTGATCTTCGGCGTGGCACTGGGCAATGTGCTGCAGGGCGTGCCCTTCCGCCTGGCGCCCGACATGCGCATCTACTACGAGGGCACGTTCTTCGGCCTGCTCAACCCGTTTGCGCTGCTGGCCGGCCTGGTCTCGCTGTGCATGCTGCTCATGCATGGTGCGTCCTGGCTGGTGTTCAAGACCGAGGGCGATGTGGCCGCGCGCGCGCGCCGCTTCGGCATAGTGGCTGCCGTCGCCACCACGGTGCTGTTCGCGGCGGCTGGCGTGTGGCTGGCCGCGCTCAATGGCTACCGCATCACCAGCGAGATCAACACCACCGGACCGTCCAACCCGCTGTTCAAGACGGCTGCGCTGCAGGCGGGCGCCTGGTTCGCCAACTACCAGGCCAGGCCCGTGCTCTGGGCCGTGCCGGCCATCGGCCTGCTGATGCCGCTGCTGGCGGCGCTGGGCCTGTGGCTGCGCCGCGAGTGGCTGGCCCTGCTGTCCAGCGGCCTGGGCATTGCCGGCATCATCGCCAGCGTGGGGGCGTCCATGTTCCCGTTCATCCTGCCCTCGTCGCTGAACCCGCAGCACAGCCTCACGGTCTGGGACTCTTCGTCCAGCCATGTGACGCTGTTCATCATGCTGGTGTGCGCGCTGATCTTCGTGCCCCTCATCGTGGCCTACACCAGCTGGGTCTACAGCGTGCTGCGCGGCAAGGTCGACCCGATGGCCATCATCGAGGGCCGAGGCCACTCGTACTGATCCACCGAATCAAGAAACGACAGTCAACGTCAAGAAAGGACACAACACCATGTGGTACTTCGCCTGGTTGCTCGGCCTGCCGCTGGCGGCCGCCTTCGCGGTGCTCAACGCGATGTGGTACGAACTGATGGACGACGAGGCCACGCGCCGCGAACTCCTGGCCCGGGAGAAATAAAGCTCCCCCTGAGGCGCTTCGCGCCTTCCCCCTCTCTCTTCGGGAGGGGGACGACACCCTCGCTGCGGGGGCGGCCCTTGCTCGGTGTCCCTCGCTTTGGGCTACGCCAGTTTTTGCACGCGCTTACCGCTAATGAAGCATTGCTGTAAACACAATGAGCTCCCTCGGGAGCTCATTTTTGTACGCAGGCTTGCCAAGTTCAATCGTCGGTGTCATCCGCCTTGGCGCGGCCCTTGCCGCCCGTGATGCGGTCCTTCAGATCCAGCAGCCGCGTCACGGCCGTGCCCATGCCCATGAGCTGCATGGCGGTCTCGGGCGACAGGCGCTGCACGTCGTCGAACCAGTTCATGAGCCGGTCGATCAGCTCGTACATGTCGCGCATGCGCTGCTGGGCGTAGCGTTCCTCTTCGGTGGTGACTTCCTCCAGCATGGCGGCGCGCAGCATGGACTGGGTGGGCTCGATCTCGCGGCGGCGGCGTTCCTCGGCCAGGCGGCGGAAGATTTCCCAGACATCCTGCGGCGCCTCGAAATACTCGCGCCGGTCGCCGGGCTGGTGGCGCAACTGCACCAGGCGCCAGGCCTGCAATTCCTTGAGCCCCATGCTCACGTTGGAGCGCGAGAACTCCAGCGTCTCGGCGATCTGGTCGGCATTGAGCGGCTCGGGCGAAAGAAACAGCAGTGCGTAGATCTGGCCTACCGTGCGGTTGATGCCCCAGCGGCTGCCCATCTCGCCGAAGTGCGAGACGAACTGCCGGTTCAACGCCGGAAGAGGTTTGGATTGCGTCATGGCATGCATTGTGCCTGCGCGTGCGCGGCACGCTCCGGGCGGCTTGGGAAGCGATGTGTCAGCTTTCTGCAAGTCGCGCCCAAAAGGCGCACAATGGCGCCTTTGCGGGCTTGCGGCCAGGCGGCCCGGGCCCTGCGCCTTCCCGCCCCGTACCGACTACAGATTGCCCCATGTCCCACGCTAGCCGCAGTGCGCTGATCGACTGCACCAAGGGCCTGGCCTGTGCCGCCATCATCTGGCACCACCTGGCCTTCTACGGCCCCATGTCCGATATCGCCCATCCGGCCGCGCCGGACCTCATCGACTGGCTCTATGAATATGCGCGCATGGCCGTGCAGATCTTCCTGGTGCTGGGCGGCTACCTGGCTGCGGCCAGCATGGCGCCGCAAGGCCACGGCCAGCACAGCGATCCGTGGTCGCGCATCGGGCGCCGCTTCGTGCGTCTGGTCGTGCCCTATGCGGTGGCCCTGGTCGTGGCCATCGTGGTCTCGGCGGCCGTGCGGCCCTGGTTCGACCATGCCTCGGTCTCCGGCGAGCCCGATCTCTGGCAACTGGTGGCGCATGCGCTGCTGCTGCAGAACATCGTGGGCGAGGAATCGCTGTCTGCGGGCGTCTGGTATGTGTCCATCGACTTCCAGCTGTTTGCGCTGACTGCGCTGCTGCTGGCTGGCACGCGCTGGGGCGGTGCCTTGCTGCGCCGCCGCTTTGGCGGCGACGCCCTGTCACGCTGCTGGCCCTGGGCGCTGAGCGTGGCGCAGGCGCTGGTGGTGATCGGCGTGACCGCTTCGCTGCTGGGCTTCAATCTGGATGCGCAATGGGACGTGTGGGCGCCGTACTTCTTTGGCGCCTACGGCCTGGGCATGCTGGCCTACTGGGCCGCGCATGCGGACAAGTCCTCGACGGCCTGGAGCTGGTCCCTGCTGATCGTGGCCCTGGTCGTGGCGGCACTGGCACTGGAGTGGCGCGACCGCATCGCGCTGGCCGGTGCCACGGCGCTGGCCCTGGTCGTGGCCATGCGCAGCCCCGCGTTTGCGCAGGCACAAGGCTGGGCGCCGCTGCGTCGGCTGGGCAAGATTTCGTACTCGGTGTTTCTCGTGCACTTCTCGGTCTGCCTGCTGGTCAATGCCGTGGAAAGCCATTTCTGGCCACATTCCATTCCCGCCGCCCTGCTGGGCATGTGCACGGCCTTCGTGCTGTCGATTGCGGCCGGCCATCTGCTGTACGAGCGCGTGGAGCGCCACGTTCCCAGCTGGCACATGGCGCTGCGCTGGCAGGCGGGCCTGGTGGGCACCGGCCTGATCGCGGCGTTTCTGGCAGGCCTGCGCTGAGGCGCCGTGCGTCAGTCCACAAACAACAAAGGCAGCCGGTTGGCTGCCTTTTTCGCTTCACGCCGGTCGGCGTTCAACGGTGCAGCTCGCCTGCGCTTTCCGGCTGGAACTCGATGGCATCCACGCGCACGGTGACCTGGCCCGAGGGACCGGCCATGCGCGACTGGTCGCCCACGCTCAGGCCCAGCAGGGCAATGCCCACGGGCGCGAAGACCGACACCTTGTCGGAGCTGCCATCCATCTCCTTGGGATAGACCAGGGTCAGCGTATTGGACTTGCCCGACTCCAGCAGCGTGAAGCGCACGGTGGAGTTCATGGTCACCACGTTGGGCGGCATTTCCTTGGGTTCGAGCACGTCGGCGCGGTCCAGCTCGGCCTCGAGCGCGTCGCGGCCGGGGAAGGCGGGTTGCTTGTCCAGCAGGGCCTCGATGCGCTCCAGGTCCAGGGACGAAAGAATGATGTGGGGCTTGCGCTCCATGGTGTTGGCTCCCTTGTGTGCTTGCGCCGTGGCTGCAGTGAAGGGCAGCGGCGCCCAAACGGACAAAAGCCCGGGCAACGCGGTTGTCCGGGCCAAGGCATCTTCAGAAAAGAGAAAAGCACCAAGTTGGTGCGATAGACCCATTGTGCAGGCCCGTGTGGGTTCTGCCAAGCGAACCCGCACGGTGCGGTGCGGATTGGCGTGGGCTTGACGCGGCCTGCTGCGAGCGCTACTGCGCGCGCGTGCTGCCCAGGGCCTTGAAAAAGATCAGCTCGGGGTCGCCGGGGTCCAGGTTGTCCACGCGCCCGCTGGGCACAAAGCCCGCCTGGGCGAACAGCGCCTGCGCGGCCAGGTTCGATGCATTGGTCGAGGTAAAGAGCTTGTCCGTGGTGCAGCGCTGCCGGGCCGCCGCCAGCAGTGCAAGCGCCACGCCGCTGCGCCGCGCTGCATCTGCCACGGCGATGAGGGAGATGAACCCATGGCCGAAGAATCCGGGCTCCAGCACGACAAAACCCGGCACGGAGCCATCCCGCTCGGCCAGCAATACCGCGCCAGCGGCCGTTTTCTCCCGCAGAAAGGCCTGGCGTTCAGCATGGCTGCGGGCATATGGATCGCAGGCCAGCAAGGACGGGAAGTCGCTGTCGATGGCAGGGCGGATGTGGTGCATGGGTCTGGATGGCATGGATCAGGGGCATTGTCATCGTTCTGGATAACGGGCTGCTGCG
The DNA here is from genome assembly GCF_017355445.1 of Delftia sp. SD018. Taxonomy (NCBI): domain Bacteria; kingdom Pseudomonadati; phylum Pseudomonadota; class Betaproteobacteria; order Burkholderiales; family Comamonadaceae; genus Delftia; species Delftia sp. SD018. Next base: position 60,426 of record NZ_JADDRN010000029.1, on the reverse strand, counting down.
CAGCTATGATCTGTATGTTTGTACAGTATTCATCGTTGCGGGAGCGAACCCCATGCGCGCCAACCCAGACCTCTCTCCGGAGCCGGCCTTCATTCCCCTGCACGCCATCAAGGGCCGGGGCGCAGCCAGCCAACTGGCCCACCGTTTCACCACCGACCCGCGCGAGGCCTTCGATGACGGTTGGGGCAGCCTTGAGGCGCCGGCCGAAGACGAGGAAGCCGCGCCCCTGCGCACCGAACTGCGCTGGGAGCAGGCCCGCTCGGCGCTGAGCCGCCACCAGTCGCCCGACCTGCCGTTTCACGTGGGGCTCAATCCCTACCGGGGGTGCGAGCACGGCTGCATCTATTGCTATGCCCGGCCCACGCACAGCTACCTGGGCTGGTCGCCGGGGCTGGACTTCGAGACCCGGCTCATCGCCAAGCAGAACCTGCCCGAGCTGCTGCGCGCCGAGCTGTCGCGCGCCAGCCATGTGGCCGCGCCCGTGATGCTGGGCTCGGTCACCGACTGCTACCAGCCCGTGGAGCGCGAACTGGGGCTGACGCGCCGCCTGATCGAAGTGCTGGCCGAGGCGCGCCACCCGTTTTCCATCGTCACCAAGGGCAGCGGGGTGGAGCGTGACCTGGACCTGCTGGCCCCGCTGGCGCGCCAGGGCCTGGCCTCGGTGCACATCACGCTGACCACGCTGGATGCCGACCTGGCACGCCACCTGGAGCCGCGCGCCGCCGCGCCGCACCGCCGGCTGCGCAGCATCCGCGCGCTGACCGAGGCGGGCGTGCCCGTGGGCGTGAGCCTGGCACCGCAGATTCCCTTCATCAACGAAGACCTGGAGAAGGTGCTGGAGGCGGCCGCCGACGCAGGCGCGCGCCACGCCTTCTATGCCGTGCTGCGCCTGCCCTGGGAAGTGGCGCCGCTGTTCGAGCAATGGCTGCAGGTGCACTACCCCGACCGCGCCCGCCGCGTGATGGAGCGCGTGCGCGACCTGCACGGCATCCAGGGCGAGCAGCGCGAGGCCGGCCGCGTGTACAACGCCGAGTTCGGCCAGCGCATGAAAGGTACCGGCCACTGGGCCGAGCTGCTGCGCCAGCGCTTTGCCCTGGCCTGCCGTCGGCATGGGTTCAACCGCGAGCCGCTGCGGCTCGATTGCAGCCTCTACCACCCGTCGCTTTTGCTGCCGCAGCGCAGCCTGTTCTGAGAGCCTGCGTGCCAGGCACAGGCCAGGGCATGGTCCGCTAGCGGTAGTCGACCAGCTCGGACAAGGCGGCTGCCAGCGGGGAGCGCACCGACGATCGCAGCCACACCATGCCCACTTCGCGGGACGGGCTCGGAGGGGGCAGCGGCCATCGGCGCGTTCTGGCATCCGGCGGTCCCAGCACGGGCCAGTCCGGCAGGATGGAGACACCGAAGCCTTCCGCAACCAGCTGTGCGATCTGCTCGATGCCGTCCAGCTCGAAGCGGACCTTTGGCTTGATGCCGTGGCCCCGCAGGTATTCATCCGCCATTTTTCCTGCCACCACCTTGCGGTCGTACTGGATGAAGGGCTCGCGTGCGGCCGTGAGCAGCGGATCGCGCACCTTCATGTCCCGGGGCGCGAGAAGAATCAGCGCCTCGCTGCGCATCAGCCGCCATTCGCAGGTCTTGGGCATGGCGAAGGCCGGGTGCACAAGGATGGCCGCATCCAGATGGCCGGCCTGCACCTGGTCCAGCAGCAGTGAGGAAGTGCCGGGTTCGATGTAGACGCGCACGGCCGGATGGGCGCTCATCCACCGGCGCAGCAGCGGGGGCACGAGGCCCATCAGCGCCGTGGGCGTTGCCCCCAGCCTCAATGGGCCTGCGGGAAGCTCGGTGGCCGATGCGGCCGACCTCAGGTTCTCCACGGATTTGAGCACCTCCCGCGCATGCTCCACGATCCGGGCGCCCACGACGGTGGGCCGTACCGTCCGGCCCACCCGCGTGAGCAGTGCGCAGCCCACGTCGGCCTCCAGCGCACGCATCTGCTGGGCCACGGTGGTGGGCGGCAGGTCCAGCCTGCGCGCGGCGTCGGCCATCGAGCCGCAGTCCACGACGGCAATGAAGCTCTGGAGAAAGCGCGAATCCATGCGACGCATTTTGCGTCATCTGAACCATGGGACACCATCTTTGTTGCAGATCTCCTGAAGCGCAAAGTTCGCTCGTTCCCGCTTCCAAACCATGTCAGGAGAGCTCATGCCCCTCATCGAATCCATTGAAGTCTGCGTTGCCCGCGTGCCGCTGGACAAGGTCACCTATCTGTCGAACCGCACCGTGGTCGACCGCCACTACGGACTGGTCAAGGTCCGCAGCAGCGACGGCGTCGAAGGCATCGGCTTTTGCTATGTCGGCAATGCGGCGGGCGAGCTGTTCCGTGTCGCGGTCGAGCAGCTGCTCGGTCCTGTGCTGCTGGGCCGCGAGTCCCTGGCCGTCGAAGGGCTGTGGAAGGAGATGTACCAGGAGGCGCTGCTGCAAGGCCGCATGGGCACCGTGATGCGCGCACTCAGCGCTCTCGACATTGCGCTGTGGGACCTCAATGCCCGCACCGCCCAGTTGCCTTTGCACAAGTACCTGGGCGCGGTGGAGCTGGACACGGTGCCGGCCTATGCCAGCGGCGGCTACTACGTGGACGGCAAGACCGCCGGCCATGTCGGCGAGGAGATGGCCGGCTATGTCGAGCTGGGTTTCAAGGCGGTCAAGATGAAGACCGGCCGCTGGTCGCCCCAGGGCGAGGAGTCGCGCGTGAAGGCGGCGCGCGAAGCCATCGGCCCGGACGTGGAGCTCATGCTGGACTGCAACAACGGCTGGGTGGACACCGTGCAGGCCATGCAGTACCTGCGCCGCATGGAGGCGTACGACCCCTATTTCATCGAGGAGCCGTTCAGCCCCGACGATGTCGAAAGCCACGCCCGCCTGGCAAAGCTCACCCGCATTCCCGTGGCCACCGCGGAAATCGGCTATGGCCGCTGGTACCACAAGCATCTGCTCGACATGGGCGCCGCATCCATCCTGCAGACCGACGCCGCAGTCTGCGGGGGCATTACCGAGTGGAAGCGCATTGCCGCCATGGCGGCGGGCTATGGGCTGCAGATGTGTCCGCACTGGTTCCACGATGTGCACGCGCCGCTGGTGGCCGCGACCCCCAATGCGCGCTATGTCGAGTTCTTCTGGGATGACCAGGTGCTGAACTTCCGCCGCCTGCTGGACCGCCAGCTGGCGCAGGAAAAGGGCCGTGTCGTGCTGCACCAGACGCCGGGGCTCGGCTTCAATTTCGACGAGGCGCAGGTGTCCCGGTTCGGCCGCTGGACCTCGGTGGCGTAAGACCGCCGCCAGCCCATCATCCAAGGAGACAAGCCATGCAACGCAGACAGTTCCTGACCTCGGCCGCCGCAGCCACCGCCCTGCATGCCCATCCGGGCTTTGCACAGGCCAGGCCGCCGGCGGGCCCGGTCAAAATCCTCGTCGGCTTCTCGGCAGGCGGCGGCACGGACATCCTGGCGCGGATCATCGCCAACCGGCTCAACCAGCTGTGGGCCATTCCCGTCATCGTCGAGAACCGGCCAGGGGCGGCGGGGCTGATTGCCGCTGCCGAGGCCGCCAGGGCCGCGCCCGATGGGCAGACGCTCATGATGGGCCACATCAATGCCCTGGGCATTGCCCCTGCGCTCAACCCCAGGCTCGGCTTCTCGCCGGAGCGGGACTTCTCCGCCATCGCCCTGGTGGGCCAGACCCCGCAGGTCCTGGTTGCCAGCCCCAAGGCTTCCGCCACCATGCAGGGCCTGCTGGCCGCGTTGAAGCAAAAGCCGGGGGAGGTCAGCTTCGGCTCCTCGGGCACGGGGTCGGCCCAGCACCTTGCGCTGGCGCTGTTCGAGCAGACTGCGGCGGTGTCCGCGCTCCATATCCCGTACAAGGGCGCGTCGAACGTGATGACGGATCTGCTGGGCGGCCAGATCGACTATGCGTTCGAGGGGATGACCACGGCGGCACCCTTCATCAAGGGTGGAAAAGTCCATGCCGTGGCCCAGACGGGCGTGAAGCGCGCCAAGGCCTTCGCGGAGATTCCCACTGTGGCGGAGCAGGGCTATTCCGGGTTCAACGCGAGCATCTGGTTCGGCCTGGTGGGCCCCGCAAGAATGCCCGCCGATCTGGTGGCCCGCATCAATGCGGACGTCAACCGCATCCTGGCCATGCCCGAAGTGGTGGCCAAGCTCGAAGAGTTCGGCGCAGAGGATGGAGGGGGGACACCGCAGCGCTTTGACGCCTTCATGCGCGATGAACGGGCGAAGTGGGCCCGGCTGATCCAGGCGCGCGGAATCAGGGTGGAGGGCTGAGGCGGTGGCCGAGGTGGCCCGGCGCGGCCCTCAAATCGCCTCCAGAAAAGACCTCACCAGCAGGCTGTCGCTGCGCTCGCGCATGCAATAGACATAGGTGGTGGTGCTGGCCGGGTCGCCCGCGATGCGCAGCGGGCGAAAGCGCGGGTCGGGGATGAATTCGGCTTCGGACACGGCGCCCAGTCCCAGGCCGCGCGCCACGGCTTCGCGTATGGCTTCGCGGCTGCCGATCTCCAGTTCGGTGCGCGGCTGCACTCCGGCGGCCTGCAGCACCGATTCCAGCGCGGTGCGCGTGGTCGAGCCGTGCTCGCGCAGCAGCAAAGGCTGGCCCTGCAGTTCGGACAGCGCGATTTCGCTGCGCCGCGCGAAGGGATGGGCCACATGGGCGAACAGCACGATGGCGTGGCGCGCGTACTCGCGTGCCAGCAGCTCCGGGCGGTCGTAGAGGCCGGCGAGCACGGCCACGTCGGTGTCGTAGCGTTCCAGGTCGGCCAGCACCTGCTGCGAGTTGCCCATGCGGATGGACAGCTGCATGCCCGGGTGCCGTGCGCGGTAGGCGGCCACCATTTCGATCACATGGAAGGGCCCCACGGCGCCGATCTTGAGCTCGCCCTGGTGCAGCTGCCCCGAGTCGCGCAGGAAGAACTCGGCCTCGGCCTCCAGCGCCATGATTTTCTGCGCCATGGGCAGCAGTCTGGCGCCTGCGCCCGTGAGCGTCATGCGGTAGCCGCGGCGGTGGAACAGCTCGATCTGGCTTTGGCGCTCCAGCGTGGCGATCTGGGTGGAGATGGTGGGCTGGCTCACGCCCAGTGCGCGGGCGGCGGCGCTGAGGCTGCCGTGGTGGGCGACGGCGATGAAGGCGCGGTAGCGGGCGTTGCTCACGAAAGTCGGTATCTCATGGTTTTGTCTATGGATGCTGTCAAAACCGATTCTGAAACTTTCACATGGCAGAAATATGTCGCTCCTAGCATTCAGCCATCCCCACCCGCCTGGCGATTTGGCCGGCGATTCACGGATCCACCGATCTGCCGATGTGCCTGACCTGATGCAAAGGAACGCTCCCATGAAGATGAACCGCAAGACCTGGCTGCGCCATGCCGGCGCCGTGCTGGCCCTGGCCGCCACCGCCGCCACCGCTACCACTGCCGCCTTTGCCCAGAGCGCCGAGCTGCGCGTGGGCCTGATCCCTTCGGAGGACGCGCAGGCCATGATCCGCGCCAGCCAGCAGGTCATGGACCAGCTGGCCACCCGCACCGGCATGAAGGTGCGGCCCTTCGTGGCCAATGACTACAACGGCGTGATCGAGGCGCTGCGCTCCAACAAGATCGACATCGCCTTCCTCGGCCCGTTCTCGTACGTGCTGGCCAGCCAGGTGGCAGGCGCCGAGGCCTTTGCCGTGGCCGTGACCAAGAAGACGGGCAAGAGCGCGTACCACAGCATGGTGATCTCCCGCAAGGACAAGGGCCCGGCCAGCGTGGCCGACCTCAAGGGCCGCAGCTTTGCCTTTGTGGACCCGACCTCGGCGTCGGGCCACCTGTTTCCCAAGGCCGGGTTGATGGCCGAGGGCTTCGATGCGGACAAGGGCTTTTCGCGCGTGATCTTCTCGGGCTCGCACGACGCCAGCATCATGGCCGTGGCCAACGGCAAGGTGGATGCGGCGGCCGTGGCCGACCGCATCTTCGACTCGGCCGTGAGCAAGGGCCTGGTCAAGCGCGAGGACTTCCAGATCGTCTGGCGCTCCCAGCCCATTCCCGAGTCGCCCATGACCTGGCGCAAGAACCTGGACGCCGGCACCAAGCAGAAGGTGGCTGCGGCCCTGGCCGAGGTCAAGGACCTGCCCTGGGGTGACCAGGGCGTGCTCGACGGTTTCGCGGCCACGGATGACAAGGCCTACGACGTGGTGCGCCAGACGGCCAAGGCCCTGAAGCTGGACCTGGGGAGCATGAAATGATCCGCATCCGTCAATTGCGCAAGAGCTATGGCAGCAACCACGTGCTGCATGGCATCGACCTGGATGTGCAGCCCGGCGAGTTCGTCGTCATGCTGGGCCTGTCGGGGGCCGGCAAGTCCACGCTGCTGCGCTGCATGAACGGCCTGGCCCGCGCCGACAGCGGCACGCTGGAGGTGGGCGGCATGGACCTGATGCTGGGCGGCGGCAGGCACAGCCGGCGCGAGCTGGCTCGCCACGTGGCCATGGTCTTCCAGCACCACAACCTGGTGCCGCGCCTGTCGGTGCGCAAGAACGTGCTGACCGGGCGCCTGGGCCAGACCGGCACCCTGGCCTCGGTGCTTCAGCTGTTCCGCGAAAGCGATATCCGCCTGGCCGACCAGTGCCTGGAGCGCGTGGGCCTGGCCCACAAGGCGCTGGAGCGCACCGAGGCACTGTCGGGCGGGCAGATGCAGCGCGTGGGCATTGCCCGCGCGCTGGCCCAGCAGCCCCAGGTCATCCTGGCCGACGAGCCCGTGGCCAGCCTGGACCCCAAGACCGCGCGCAGCGTGCTGCAGTACCTGCGCGATGCCACGCGCGAGCTGGGCATTGCCGTGGTCTGCAACCTGCACCAGGTGGACTACGCGCGGGAGTTCGGCGACCGTGTGCTGGGCCTGGCCCAGGGCCGCATGGTCTTTGACGGATCGCCGCAGGCGCTGGACGAGGCCGCGCTGCAGGCCATCTACCATGCGCAGCCCACTGCAGGGCAAGGCGCAGGGCAGGGCGCAGAGCCGGACACACCTCCGGGCACGGCGGCCATAGGGCCTGCCGGCCTGCATGCGCAGGCGCCGGTGCCTGCCTCGTGGATGCGGGCCAGCGCGCCCGCAGGAGGACTGTGATGACCAGCGCCAATTCCTGGAGCCCCGAGCCGCGCGACCGCTGGCAATGGACCGCGCCGCGCCCCCACGGCGCCCTGGGCTGGACCGGCTATGCGGCTGCGGCCCTGGCCATCGCCTGGGTGCTGCACTGGAGCGCGGGCGGCGCGCAGATGAGCTGGGGCGAACTGGCGGCAGGCATGCCCCAGATCGCGGATTTCGTGGCGCGCTCCGTGCCGCCGGACTGGAGCATGCTGCCGCGCCTGATGGCGCCCGCGCTGGAGACGGTGCAGATCGCCATCTGGGGCACGCTGCTGTCCGTGGTGCTGGCGCTGCCGCTGTCCTTCATCGCGGCCAGCAACCTGCATGGCTGGCACTGGCTGCGGCGCATCACGCGGCAGTTCCTGAACGTGGTGCGCAGCATCAACGAGCTGATCCTGGCGCTGGTCTTTGTCTCGGCCGTGGGCCTGGGGCCGTTTCCCGGCGTGCTGGCCCTGGCCCTGCATGGCATGGGCATGCTGGGCAAGTTCTTCGCCGAGAGCATCGAAGAGATCGACGACGGCCCGCTGCAGGCCCTGCGCAGCGCAGGCGCCACGCAATTGCAGCTCATCGTCTTCGGCGTGATACCGCAGGCCATCACGGCCTGGATCGCGGTCGTGCTCTACCGCTTCGAGGTCAATCTGCGCTCGGCCACGGTGCTGGGCATGGTGGGCGCGGGCGGGCTGGGGTTCGAGCTGGTCGGCAGCCTCAAGCTGTTCCGCTACCAGGAGACGGCCACCTGCATCGTGGTCATCACCGTGATGGTGATCGCCGCCGATCTCGTCTCCCACTGGCTGCGCCGCCGCATCCAGCAGGGCACCCGCCATTGAGGGCTGCGCTTTTCCCGGCGCCCCCGTTTCATTCAAAGGACCGATTTGTGTGGACCTATCACAACCCCGTTGCCATCCATGCCGGCCCCGGCCGCCTGGACCGCCTGCCCGAGCTGCTGGCCGGGCGCGACTGCCTGCTGGTGACGTTTCCCGAGGCCGAATCCCTGGGCCTGGTGCAGCAGCTGCGCCAACGGCTGGGCAGCCAGCTGCGCGGCGTGGTGGACGGCATTGCGCCCAACCCCGATGTGCAGTGGCTGGCCCCGCTGTATGACCGCGTGCACCGCGAATACGCCGAGGTCCCGTGCATCGTGGCCCTGGGCGGCGGCAGCGCCATCGACTCGGCCAAGGCACTGATGTGCGCCACGCCCACGCGGCGTTTCGGCGAACTGCTGCAGGCCCTGGAGCAGGGGCTGGCCCTGCCGGCCGCAGGCCACAAGGCGCTGATCGCCATTCCCACCACGGCCGGCACGGGCAGCGAGGTCACGCCCTGGGCCACGATCTGGGACCAGGCCGCTGGCCGCAAGCACTCGCTGCACCAGCACTGGACCTGGCCCGAGGCCGCCATCATCGACGCGCAGCTCATGCAAAGCCTGCCGGCCGGCGCCACGCTGGCCTCGGGGCTGGATGCGCTGTCGCATGCGCTGGAGTCCATCTGGAACCGGCACCGCAATCCCGTCTCCACCACCTTGGCCGTGGGCGCCGCGCGCCGCACCCTGGCCACGCTGCCCGCGCTGATGCAGGACCTGGGCAGCCTGCCGCTGCGAAGCCGCATGGCCGAGGCCGCCCTGATGGCCGGCCTGGCCTTCTCCAACACCCGTACGGCGCTGGCGCATTCGCTGTCCTACGACATCACGCTGCGCCATGGCGTGGCCCACGGCATTGCCTGCTCGTTCAGCCTGCCGCTGGTGCTGGAGATGGCCCTGGGCGCCGACGACCAGGCCGACGCGGCCCTGCTGTCCATCTTCGATGCCGCCACGGGCGAGCTGGCCGTGCAGCGCCTGCGCAACTTCCTCGAAGGCCTGGGCGTGGCCACCGATCCCGCCCACTACGGCGTGCCTGGGGATGAGTGGCAGCAGCTGCTGCAGTCGGCCGCAGCCGGCCCGCGCGGGCGCAATTTCATCCGCACGCTGGAATGAACAGGCGCGTGCGGCCCTCTTCTGTTTGAACCTCTTTCCTAGTCAAAAAGCACCATGAACCACACCACCGTCTCCACCGCCGCCGCCGATCTGTCGCCGCTGCAGGCCGTCATCTTCGACTGGGCAGGCACCCTGGTCGATTTCGGCTCGCTGGCGCCCACGCAGATCTTTGTCGAGGCCTTTGCCAGCTTCGGCATCACCATCACCCTGGCCCAGGCGCGCGGTCCCATGGGACTGTCCAAGTGGCAGCACATCCACGAGCTGCTGCAGGACGAAGGCATCCGCGCGCAATGGCACAAGGCCTTCGGCCAGCAGCCTGGCGACGCCGACGTGGATGCCATCTACGCCCGCTTCATGCCCATGCAGATCGCCAAGGTCGGCGAGTTCTCGGCACCCATCGAAGGGGCGCCCGAGCTGCTGGGCTGGCTGCGCGCGCAGGGCTTGAAGGTGGGCTCGTGTTCGGGCTATCCGCGTGAAGTCCTGAACCAGCTGCTGCCCCAGGCAGCGGCCAACGGCCTGGCTCCCGACCATGTGGTGGCCGGCGATGAAATGGCCGCAGGCGGTCGCCCCGGCCCCTTCATGGCGCTGGCCAATGTGCTGGCGCTGGGCATCGGCGACGTGCGTGCCTGCGTGAAGGTGGACGACACCGTGCCCGGCATCGAGGAAGGCCGCAACGCCGGCATGTGGACCGTGGGCCTGACCCTGTCCGGCAACGAAGTCGGCTACTCCCCCGCCGAACTGGCCGCCGCCCCCGCCGAAGAAGTGCGCGAGCGCGTGGCCCGCGCCGAGGCCAAGCTGCGCGCAGCTGGCGCCCACCACGTGATCGCCAGCGTCAAGGACCTGCCCCAGGTGCTGGAGCGTATTGCGCAGGACATGCGCGCTGGCCATAGGCCAGGTTGAGGCAATCTGCCCTGCACCTGTTGGGCTCATCACCCTTTGAAACTGGCGCGGCCAAAAAAACAGGGACGCCGAGCAAGAGCCGCCTCGCGGCGATGGCGTCGTCCCCCTCCCTTGCGAAGCAAGTAGAGAGGCGCCGTGCCACGGGGGGAAGGCGCGTAGCGCCTCAGGGGGTGTTCAACACCTCTGCATGATGGCGCAGATGGTCATCAATGAAGCTCTGGATGAAGTAGTAGCCGTGGTCGTAGCCGCCGTGGCGGCGCAGCGTCAGCGGCTGGCCGGCCTGGGCGCAGGCGGCCTCGAAGGCTTCGGGCAGCAGCTGCTTTTCGATCAGGAACTTGTCGGCCAGGCCCTGGTCCACGAGGATGCCGGCCGGGTAGGGCGCCTGGGTCTGCGCGGCCATCAGGCAACTGGCGTCATGCGCTTCCCAGGCCTTGCGGTCATCGCCCAGATAGCCTGAGAAGGCTTTCTGGCCCCAGGGGCAGTTGACGGGGTTGGCGATGGGTGCGAAGGCCGACAGGCTCTTGAAGCGGCCCGGATGGCGCAGCGCCAGCGTGAGCGCGCCGTGGCCGCCCATGGAGTGGCCGAAGATGCCCAGCCGCTGCGCGTCGATGGGCAGGCGTGCGGCGATCAGCGGCAGCAGCTCGCCCAGCAGATAGCTTTCCATGCGCCAGTGCAGTGCCCAGGGCTTGGTGGTGGCATCCAGGTAGAAGCCCGCGCCCACGCCGAAGTCCCAGGCATCGGCCTCGCCGGGCAGGCCTGCGCCGCGCGGGCTGGTGTCGGGCGCGATCAGCGCAATGCCCAGCTCGGCGGCCAGGCGCTGGGCGCCGGCCTTGGTCATGAAGGTCTCTTCGGTGCAGGTCAGCCCGGCCAGGTAGAGCACGGCAGGCACCTTCTCGCCGGCCACGGCCTTGGGCGGCAGGAAGACCGAGAACTTCATGTTCAGGCCGATCTCGGCGGAGAAATGCTCGTAGAAACGCTGTGCGCCGCCGAAGCAGGCATGGGCGTTCTTGAGTTCCAGGGGCGGCAGTGCGGACATGGTGTTCCTCAAAAAGAAAAATGCTACGGGCACCTTGGCAAGCGGTGCGTGCAGCATTCAAAGATGGGAGTTGATACGCTATACACGGTCAACGGCCCATGAAACTGGCGCTGCCCAGGCGCGCAGCGCCTCAGGGGGAGCTTCAGTACACGACGACGGAGCGGATGGACTTGCCTTCGTGCATCAGGTCAAAAGCCTCGTTGATCTCCGGCAGGCCCATGGTGTGCGTGACGAAGGGGGCCAGCTGGATCTCGCCGCTCATGGCCTGCTCGACCATGCCGGGCAGCTCGCTGCGGCCCTTGACGCCGCCGAAGGCCGTGCCCAGCCACTTGCGGCCCGTCACCAGCTGGAAAGGGCGTGTGGAGATTTCCTGGCCCGCGCCGGCCACGCCGATGATGACCGACTGGCCCCAGCCGCGGTGCGCGCATTCCAGGGCGGCACGCATCACGTTGACGTTGCCGATGCACTCGAAGCTGTGGTCCACGCCCCAGCCCGTCATCTCGACGATGACCTGCTGGATGGGCTTGTCGAAATCCTTGGGATTCACGCAGTCGGTGGCGCCGAAGGTGCGGGCCAGGTCGAACTTGGAGGGGTTGGTGTCCACGGCGATGATGCGGCCGGCCTTGGCCAGCTTGGCGCCCTGGATCACGGCCAGGCCGATGCCGCCCAGGCCGAACACGGCCACGGTGTCGCCTTCCTGGACCTTGGCGGTGTTCTTGACGGCACCCAGGCCCGTGGTCACGCCGCAGCCCAGCAGGCAGACCTGCTCGGGGTTGGCATCGGGGTGGATCTTGGCCAGCGAGACTTCGGCGACCACGGTGTATTCGCTGAAGGTGGAGCAGCCCATGTAGTGGTAGATGGGCTCGCCGTTGTACGAAAAGCGCGTGGTGCCGTCGGGCATCACGCCCTTGCCCTGGGTGGCGCGCACGGAAACGCACAGGTTGGTCTTGCCGCTCTTGCAGAACAGGCATTCGCCGCATTCGGCGGTGTACAGCGGGATCACGTGGTCGCCGGGCTTGACGCTGGTCACGCCTTCGCCGACCTCGACGACGATGCCCGCGCCTTCATGGCCGAGCACGGCGGGGAAGATTCCTTCCGGGTCGTCGCCCGACAGCGTGAACGCGTCGGTGTGGCAGACGCCGGTGTGGGTGATCTTGATCAGGACCTCGCCCTTCTTCGGGGGGGCCACGTCGATCTCGACGATCTGCAGGGGTTCTCCAGCCTTGAAGGCGACGGCGGCTTTGGATTTCATGGGCGTGTCTTTCTGTCGGGGTGGCTCAGGAACGGCAGTGCGCGCGCTCCGCGAAGCCTTGAATGTAGGCCATGGCCGGGCGGCCCGGCCGCATCATGGCCGCAGCCCCAGGTGATATGTCCGAATCTGAGGGGTGTGGCCGGCGTCGGCCGGGCCTGCTGGCCGTGGGTGCTTGCGTCTTTTCGTATAGTCCGCCCCATTCTTTCCACCCTGACCGCCTCCGAGCCCGCCGTTTCCCATGGACCACCGCCACGCCAGCGCCCACCGCATCGATCTTGTCGTCTACCCCGGCTTCAAGGCGCTGGAGGCCATAGGGCCCATGTCGGTGTTCGACTATGCCAACGTGCACCTGCGCGCGCGCGGCCAGAGCGACGGCTACGAGGTGCGCGTGGTCTCGCAGCGGCAAGGGCCCGTGCGCTCGGACACGCTGATGTCGCTGGAGGCCACGCATACGCTGGCCGGGCTGGAGGCTGCAGGCATGGGCTGCACCGTGGTCGTCGTGGGCTCGCGCCATATCGAGCAGGTGCTGGGCGGCTCGGCCGAGCTGGTCGCCTGGCTGGGCCGCGTGGCGCCGCGCGTGCAGCGGCTGATTGCGCTGTGCTCGGGCAGCTTCTTCCTGGCCGAGGCCGGTTTGCTGGACGGCCGGCGCGCGGCCACGCACTGGAGCGTGACGGCGCAACTGGCCCAGCGCCATCCGCGCGTACAGGTCGATGCCGATGCCATCTACCTGCGCGAGGAAATCCGCGATGGCGCAGGCAGCCGCCAGCTGTGGACCTCGGCCGGCGTGACGGCCGGCATCGACCTGGCCCTGGCCGTGGTGGAGGAGGATTTCGGCCACGCGCTGGCGCTGGAGGTGGCGCGTGACCTGGTCATGTATCTCAAGCGCCCCGGCGGCCAGTCGCAGTTCAGCGTGCCGCTGGCGGCCCAGGCCGCGCAGCACGGCGGCGTGCAGGCCGTGCAGCAGTGGGTGATGGCCCATCTGGCCGAGCCCCTGACCCTTGCGCAGATGGCCGAGCAGGCCCATATGAGCGAGCGGCACCTGCGCCGCGTGTTCCAGCAGGAAACCGGGCAAAGCCCCACGGCCTTTGTGGAGAGCGCGCGGCTGGAGGCGGCCAAGCAACTGCTGGAAAGCCAGGCCCATCTGCCACTCAAGACCGTGGCCGCGCGCGTGGGCCTGGGCTCGGAGCAGGCGCTGCGCCACCTGTTCGTGCGCCACCTGGGCATTACCCCGGTGGCGTACCGGGATCGCTTTGGCGGGCGAGGCGGCGCGGGCTGAACCGGAAACGCTCAGTTCTTTTTTGCGGTCTCGGCTGCTTCGGCGGCCGCGGCGCGCAGCTTGTCCTTCTTGCTGGGGCGGCGGCCCTTGATGCCGCCGTTGCCGTCCTGCGCCACCGGAGGCGGCGGCACGGGCTCGGTGGGCTCGAAGCCCGGCAACTGCTCCAGTTCAAGGTCCAGCTGGTTGCGCTTGCAGATCAGCGCCCAGTGCGCCTGGTCGGCCGGCGTCACGAAGCTGATGGCCGTGCCGTCCTCGCCCGCGCGGCCCGTGCGGCCGATGCGGTGCACATAGTCGGTGGCCGAGCGCGGCAGGTCGTAGTTGACGACCAGGGGCAGCTGGGTGATGTCGATGCCGCGCGCCGCCAGGTCGGTGGTGATCATCACCTGCCAGCGCTTGGCCTTGAAGTCGGCCAGCGCTTCCTTGCGTGCGCCCTGGCTCAGGTCGCCATGGAAGGCTGTGGCGAAGATGCCGGCCTTGTAGAGCTTTTCAGCCACCAGTTCGGCCGTGTGCCGCGTGGCCACGAAGACCAGGGCACGTTCGAGCGTGACAGGGTCGGTGCCCGCAGCGGTGTCGCCCTGCACCAGCTGGCGCAGCAATTGCGTGCGGCGCGCGCGGTCCACGCCAATGGCGCGCTGGGTGATGCTTTGCGGGCTGGCGGCATCCTGGCCTTCGGCGGCATCGACGCGGGCCTGAACGGGATCGTGCAGCAGGCCTGTGGCCAGCGATTGCACGGCATCGGGATAGGTGGCCGAGAACAGCAGGGTCTGGCGCTGCTTCGGCAGCAGGGCCAGCACGCGCTGCAGCTCTTCCTGAAAGCCCAGGTCCAGCAGGCGGTCGGCCTCGTCCAGCACCAGGTGGCGCACGGCGGACAGGCGCACGGCGTTGTGCTCCACCAGGTCCAGCAGGCGGCCCGGCGTGGCCACCAGGAAGTCGGCACTGCCGCGCAGCATCATCATCTGCGGGTTGATGGACACGCCGCCATAGACCACGCCGATGCGCGGCGGCTGCTTGAGCGCGCGGCCCAGGTCGGACAGCGTCTCGCCCACCTGCTGGGCCAGCTCGCGCGTGGGCACCACGATCAGCGTGGTCAGGGTTCGCACAAAGCCGCCCTGGGCACCCTGGGCCTTGCCGCCATCCATCCAGCGCTGCAGCAGCGGCAGCAGGTAGGCGGCCGTCTTGCCCGAGCCCGTGGGCGCACAGGCCCAGAGGTCGCGGCCCGCAAGCACGGGGGCGATGGACTGGGTCTGTATGGGCGTGGGATCGACCAGGCCCAGGTCTTGGAGGCTGGAGACCAGCGCCGGGCTCAGGCCGAGGGAGGCAAAGTTCATGGTGTGCAGGGAGTGGCTGGGGCCGGAACCCCGGCGCAAGAAAGGGCCGGCCACGAGGGCCGGGGGGGCATTGTCGGCGAAACCGCGCCGCTGCGTGAAGCAGGGGGCTTGGCCCCGGCGCTCAGGCCAGGCGGCGCAGCCGGCCAGCAGGTCGTTCACCAGGCCGCCTGCCGTTGCAGCCGGGTCGGTGGCGCGTGCCTGAGCGGCAATCTGGCATCGGCCGCACGAAGCGTTGAGTAAAGCGTCAGAGCAATTGCCAAAACCGGCGCGCAAGAGAAGGCCAGACCGTGACTCAAGGCGGGAGCCGGCCCAGCCTCTTCAGCTCCTTGAGCCGCCTTTCCGTGGCGCGGTCCAAGGCGTCTTGCAGCAGGTGCATCTTGCGTTTGTTGCAAGGAGCGCAGTCGTAGTAGCGTGAGGGCACTCCAAGGGGGTCAAGCTTCCTGTTCACCTCGAAGATTCTGATTCGCCCTGTTGGCTCGATATCCATGACGATGATCTTTCCGCTCTTGAACGTGACGGACGCACCTCCGGAGCATCCGGATCTATCCATGTTTTCTTCGCTGAAATAGGCTTTTTCCGAAATTCGGCGTATATGCTGCAATGCATATCGCACATCCTCCTCGGTCAGGATCACATCGTCGCAATCGAGCCATTTTTTATCCTCCCAAGCGGGGTTGCTTGATGAGGGGGCGAAGATATTGATTTTCTGGATGTTCTTTGCAGAATACCGGGCGTCAGCAGCATGAATCGTTGAGGCCATGACCATCGCTGAAGTTATTGCCCAAAAAAATTGGTGGTACTTCATGGTGTGTTCGTAGGAAGGTTCCAGTTTGCACCTTCTGCTTCGGTCAGATTTTTCCAACTTACCTCGGGATGTTTGAAGACTTCACCGGGCGACAGTTGCATGGAGTCCTGCAGTGCTTCAACAAGCCATGTCAGTGACCGGTTCTGAGCTTGGGTCGGGGCGGGATAGAGGCCGCGCTCTCCTCGCAATCTCTCGGGGGGCAAATCCGCTTCGTTGGAGGAAGGTTTGAACCCCTTCGGCAGCTCTGCTCGGCCGACCATCTCGATACCTATGGCCTCCATATTGCTCGGATAGCGTTCACCAGGAGCCTTCAGCATCTCGATGCGGTGTACCCCCTTTGCCTTCAGTCCTTCATAGTCCCTGGCCTTGCATTTCCCCACAAGCAGGCATCTCGCCTTCAGCGGGCCCACATGGTTGGCACGCTGATAGATGGCCGCAGTCTGGTAGATGGTGCCGTCCTTGTCGATCAGGAAGTGCGCCCCATTGGCCTTCGGGTTCCTGTAGCTGTTGAGCGAAGACTGGGCCGTGTTGGCATCGGTCTGGTGCACGACGATGCCGGTGATGGCGGCGGTCCGCTTTCCTCTCTCGATGGCGGGGCTGCGCGCATTCCTGACGCGCGCATGGATGAGCATTCCGTCCTTGTTGATTTCGACAAGCATGTGAGTCCCGGGGTTGCGTTGAATGGCAGCGGGCATTGCGCTGCGGCTCCATCCCGTTTGAGGGCGGGTCAACGGCCACCTTAAGGTGGATAGACTCAATCAATGGGCATGCCACGATAGGGACAATGGTGTTCCTAGGACTGGTGCGGCCTTCTGGGGCGGTGGGCTCGCAAATGAAAAAAGCCCCATGCAAAGGCATGGGGCTTTTGGGTGCCGGGCCGCTGAGGCCCGGACTTGCTATCAGCGCTGGCCGATCGGCTTGACGTCGCGGGACACGGAGCCCGTGAACAGCTGGCGGGGACGGCCGATCTTGTACTCGGGGTCGGCCATCTGCTCGTTGAGCTGGGCGATCCAGCCCACGGTGCGGGCCAGGGCGAAGATGCCGGTGAACAGGTTCACGGGCACGCCGATGGCGCGCTGCACGATGCCGGAGTAGAAGTCCACGTTCGGGTAGAGCTTGCGCTGCACGAAGTAGTCGTCTTCCAGGGCGATCTTCTCGACTTCCTTGGCCAGGGCGAACAGGGGGTCCTTTTCCAGGCCCAGTTCGGCCAGCACTTCATTGCAGGTTTCCTGCATGAGCTTGGCGCGGGGGTCGTAGTTCTTGTAGACGCGGTGGCCGAAGCCCATCAGCTTGACGCCGCTGTTCTTGTCCTTGACCTGTTCCATGAACTCGCCGACCTTGGCAACGCCGCCGTTGGCCTGCAGGTATTCCAGCATGTTCAGGCAGGCTTCGTTGGCGCCGCCGTGGGCAGGGCCCCACAGGCAGGCCACGCCGGCCGAGATGGCGGCGAAGGGGTTGGTGCCCGACGAGCCGCACAGGCGCACGGTGGAGGTGGAGGCGTTTTGCTCGTGATCTGCGTGCAGGATGAAGATGCGGTCCAGCGCGCGCTCGACCACGGGGTTCACCTTGAACTCCTCGCAGGGGTTGCCGAACATCATGCGCATGAAGTTGCCGGCGTAGCTCAGGTCGTTCTTGGGGTACATGTACGGTGCACCGATGCCGTACTTGTAGGCCATGGAGACCAGCGTGGGCATCTTGGCGATCAGGCGGATCGCGGCGATGTCGCGGTGCTCGGCGTTGTTGATGTCCATGTTGTCGTGGTAGAAGGCCGACATGCCGCCGACCAGACCCGTCAGGACGGCCATGGGGTGGGCGTCACGGCGGAAACCACGCAGGAAGAACTGCATCTGCTCGTTGACCATGGTGTGCTTGGTCACGCGCTCGACGAAGTCGGCCTTCTCGGACTCGTTGGGCAGCTCGCCGTACAGCAGCAGGTAACAGGTCTCGAGGTAGTCGCAGTTCTTGGCCAGCTGCTCGATGGGGTAGCCACGGTACAGCAGCTCGCCCTTGTCGCCATCGATGTAGGTGATGGCGGACTGGCACGAGGCGGTAGAGAGGAAGCCCGGGTCATAGGTGAACATGCCGGTCTGCGCGTACAGCTTGCGGATGTCCACCACGTCGGGACCGACGTTGCCCTGGTAGACGGGCAGCTCGACGCTGGGAGCGCCGTTGCTGAATGACAGCGTTGCTTTGTTGTCTGCGAGTTTCATTTCCAAACTTCCTTCTCTAGATTGCCTAGCCTACTAGCGGGAGAGAACCGGGCTTGCGCTTGCGCACCAGTTCCAGAACTTCCCTGATTTCTTGGGTATCGAGTTCACCTTCAGGCTCCTTGCGGCGCAAGAAGAGGTCCATCAGGTCGTTGTCTGCCAGGTCCATCAAGGCAGACAGACCGCTCGCGTGTCTCCGCGTGAGCTGGTCTCCGTAGGTGGCGAAGAACTGCGCGATGAACAGGTCGTTCTCGACCAGGCCACGCCGGCAGCGCCAGCGCAGCAGGTCTCGCTCGCGTTCGTCGAGCAGAGTATTCGTCATGGTCATCAGATGGCCCGGCGGACCATCAGTTCCTTGATCTTGCCAATGGCCTGCGTGGGGTTCAGGTGCTTGGGGCACACGTCCACGCAGTTCATGATGGTGTGGCAACGGAAGAGGCGGTACGGATCTTCCAGGTTGTCAAGGCGGTCACCCGTGGCCTCGTCGCGGCTGTCCGCGATGAAGCGGTAGGCCTGCAGCAGGCCGGCCGGGCCCACGAACTTGTCGGGGTTCCACCAGAAGCTGGGGCAGCTGGTGGAGCAGCTGGCGCACAGAATGCACTCGTACAGGCCGTTGAGCTCTTCGCGCTCTTCAGGCGACTGCAGGCGTTCCTTGGTGGGAGACGCGAAGCTGTCGTTCTGCAGGTACGGCTTGATCGAGTGGTACTGCTTGAAGAACTGCGTCATGTCCACGATCAGGTCGCGGATCACGGGCAGGCCGGGCAGGGGCTTGAGAACGATGTCGCCCTGCAGGGTCTTCATGTTCGTCAGGCAGGCCAGGCCGTTCTTGCCATTGATGTTCATCGCGTCCGAGCCGCACACGCCTTCGCGGCAGGAGCGGCGGAACGAGATGGAGGGGTCCATCTCCTTGAGCTTGACCAGGGCGTCCAGCAGCATGCGCTCGTGGCCGTCCAGCTCGACCTCGACGGTCTGCATGTAGGGCTTGGCATCCTTGTCCGGGTCGTAGCGGTAGATCTTGAAAGTGCGCTTCATTTGTCTGTTCTCTCGTGGGCTGCTGGATTAGAACGTGCGGACCTTGGGCGGCACGCTGTCCACCGTGAGGGGCTTCAGGTTCACGGGCTTGTAGTCCAGGCTGTTGGTGGCGCTGTACCACAGGGTGTGCTTGAGCCATTCCTTGTCATTGCGGCCCAGCGGGAACTCGGCGTGGTCGGCAGGATGCTCGTAGTCGTACACGGTGTGGGCGCCGCGGCATTCGTGGCGGGCAGCGGCCGAGATCATGGTGGCCTGGGCCACTTCGATCAGGTTGTCCACTTCCAGCGCTTCCATGCGGGCGGTGTTCCAGACCTTGGACTTGTCCTTGAGGGTCACGGAGCCCACGCGTTCGCGGATGGCGTTGATCTTGACTTCGCCTTCGTCCATGCTCTTTTGCGTGCGGAACACGCCGGCATGCTGCTGCATGGTGGCGCGGATGTCGCCAGCCAGGTCCTGGGCGTAGGTGCCTTCCTTGGAGTCGTCGAGCTGGTTCAGGCGCGTGAGCGTGCGCTCGGAGCCATCGGCCGGCACGGCCTTGTGGTCGCCGAAGCCGTTGACGAACTGCACGATGTGCTTGCCGGCCGACTTGCCGAAGACCAGCAGGTCCAGCAGCGAGTTCGTGCCCAGGCGGTTGGCGCCGTGCACCGACACGCAGGAGCATTCGCCCACGGCATAGAGGCCATTGACCACGTTGTTCTGCTGGCCGTCCCACACCACGACCTGGCCGTTGATGTTGGTGGGAATGCCGCCCATCTGGTAGTGGATGGTGGGCACCACGGGAATCGGTTCCTTGGTGATGTCCACGTTGGCGAAGTTGTGGCCGATCTCTTCCACCGAAGGCAGGCGCTTGCGGATGGTGTCTGCACCCAGGTGGTCCAGCTTCATCAGGATGTAGTCCTTGTTGGGACCACAGCCACGGCCTTCCTTGATTTCCTGGTCCATGGAGCGGGACACGAAGTCACGCGGTGCCAGATCCTTCAGCGTGGGAGCGTAGCGCTCCATGAAGCGTTCGCCTTCGCTGTTGAGCAGGATGGCGCCTTCGCCACGGCAGCCTTCGGTCAGCAGCACGCCCGCGCCGGCCACGCCGGTGGGGTGGAACTGCCAGAACTCCATGTCCTGCAGCGGGATGCCTGCGCGTGCAGCCATGCCCAGGCCGTCGCCGGTGTTGATGAAGGCATTGGTCGATGCCTGGAAGATGCGGCCTGCGCCACCCGTGGCCAGCAGCACGGCCTTGGCGTGCAGCTCGTACAGGTCGCCGGTTTCCAGTTCGATGGCGGTCACGCCGACCACGTCGCCCTGGGTATTGCGGATCAGGTCCAGCGCCATCCACTCCACGAAGAAGTTGGTCTTGGACTTGACGTTCTGCTGGTACAGCGTGTGCAGCATGGCGTGGCCGGTACGGTCGGCCGCGGCGCAGGCGCGCTGCACGGGCTTTTCACCGTAGTTGGCCGTGTGGCCGCCGAAGGGGCGCTGGTAGATGGTGCCGTCGGGGTTGCGGTCGAACGGCATGCCGAAGTGTTCCAGCTCGATCACGACGTTGGGCGCTTCGCGGCACATGAACTCGATCGCATCCTGGTCGCCGAGCCAGTCGGAGCCCTTGATGGTGTCGTAGAAGTGGTAGTGCCAGTTGTCCTCGCTCATGTTGCCCAGCGAAGCGGACACGCCGCCTTGCGCAGCCACGGTGTGCGAGCGCGTGGGGAAGACCTTGGACAGCGAGGCCACGGACAGGCCGGCGCGCGACAGTTCCAGCGCGGCACGCAGGCCGGAGCCGCCAGCGCCGACGATGACGACGTCAAACTTGCGCTTGGTGATGTTTGCTTTGGAGTAGCTCATTCTTAACCTTCAATCGTGGAGACCGCGTCTCTATCAGATACGCCACAGGATCTGGATGCCCCAGCCGGCGCAGCCGACGAGCCAGACCAGGGTGAAAACGTTCAGCACCAGGCGCAGGCCCACGGGCTTGACGTAGTCCATCCAGATGTCGCGCACGCCGACCCAGACGTGCCAGGCCAGCGAGACGATCACGGCGAAGGTCAGGAACTTCATCCACTGCGGGGCAAAGATGCCGGCCCACAGGTCATAGCCGACGGAGCCGGTGCTGAAGATCAGCTTGGCCAGCAGCACGATGGTGAACAGTGCCATCAGCACGCCGGTGACGCGCTGCACCATCCAGTCGCGGATGCCGTAGTGCGCACCGACCACGGTGCGCTTGGAGCCGTAATTCACGGACATGGTTCTTTTTCCTTATCGTGAGGGAGAGATCGTGAATCAGTACAGGCCGAACAGCTTGGCACCCAGGATCAGGGTCAGGCCAACGCTCAGGACCAGCACCACCAGGGCCGAGGACTTGCCGAACTGCTTGTTGACGGCGTGGTGGTTCACATCCATGAACAGGTGGCGGACGCCGGCGCAAAAGTGGTGCAGGTAGGCCCAGATCAATGCCAGGCACACGAGCTTGAGGAACCATCCGAAGGGACCCGCGAAAACCGAGGTGAAGCCGTCGAAGGAGATCTCCGAAGTCAGCGACATGTCCATCATCCACAGGATGAAAGGCAGCAGGATGAACATCAGCAGGCCGCTGATGCGGTGCAGGATGGACACGATGCCGGCCGGCGGCAACCGGTAGGTGGGGAGGTCCTTGAAGAAGTTGATGTTGCGGAACTCTGGCCGCTTTTTGGCTTGCTCAGTCATGGCAGGGTACTTTCGTGGATGTAACTGCTTCGTAATCGCTCAGGGGCGGCGATGCAAAATTCTATTGCAATGCAATAAAAACAGCTTTGCTGGGAATTGCGTATTTTCGCCCGCTTCTCTGGGGAACGGATCGTTCAGCTCAGCGCGTTGCGGTAGTGATGGGTGTCGGTGCGGTACAGGCCACGGCGTAACTCCATGGGAACATCGTTGTATGTGTAAGCGGTGCGCTCCACGCTCAGCAGGGGCGTGGTGCTGGGGACATCCAGCAGCAGGGCCTGTTCTGCCTCGGGCAGCACGGCGCGGATCTTTTCGTCGGCGCGCACCATGCGCACGCCGTAGTCCAGCTCGAACATGGCGTAGGTGGGGCCCTGGTAGGCGGACATCTGCTCGGCCGTCAGGCCCTTGAAGGCGTGGCCCGGCAGCCAGATGTCTTCCAAAATGGTCGGGATTGCGGAGAACGACAGCACGCGGCGCACATGCATCACGGCGTCGCCGCTGCGCAGCGCCAGGCCGCGCGCCACGTCCGCCGATGCGCGCAGGCGCCGGCAGTCGATGATGCGGCGCTCGGCACGGCCCTCGCCCTGCTGGTCGCCGCCGTCGGGCTGCAGCTTGAGGAAGCGGTACTGCACATGCTGGGCCGCGTGGGTGGCCACGAAGGTGCCCTTGCCCTGGCGGCGCATCACCAGGTTCTCCGCGGCCAGCTCGTCGATGGCCTTGCGCACCGTGCCCTGGCTCACGCGAAAGCGCGCGGCCAGCTCCATTTCGCTGGGAATCAGTTCGCCGGGCCGCCATTCGCCTGCTTCAAGGCTCTGCAGTATCAGTCCCTTGATCTGCTGATACAAAGGGCTGAAGGCCGGGGTCGATGCGCCCGCGCCGATGGTGGGAGCGGCGGTGTCTGAGGCGAGGGGAGGCAGGACTGGCATGGAAAAGTTCGGGGTGGGGAGGCTCCCGGCGACGCAGATGAAAGACTTGGAAACAGACGTCGATCATATCTTATATAAGACATAAGACAAATTGACCGGGCTTCGAAATCGGGAGTACACTTTCGCGTTGTTTGCGGAGCACGGGCTGCTGGTTTCTGACGCTGGTGCGACCTGGCGCCGATAACACCTGATTTTTTCCCCATCCCTGGAGTTTCATCATGAGCAAGAAGCCCGTTCGTGTCGCCGTCACCGGTGCCGCCGGTCAAATTGGTTACGCCCTGCTGTTCCGCATCGCCTCCGGCGAAATGCTGGGTAAGGACCAGCCCGTCATTCTGCAACTGCTGGAGATTCCCGACGAGAAGGCCCAGAACGCGCTCAAGGGCGTGATCATGGAACTCGAAGACTGCGCCTTCCCCCTGCTGGCCGGCATCGAAGCCCACTCCGACCCCCTGCAAGCCTTCAAGGACACCGACTACGCCCTGCTGGTCGGCGCGCGTCCCCGCGGCCCCGGCATGGAACGTGCCGACCTGCTGGCTGCCAACGCACAGATCTTCACGGCCCAGGGCAAGGCGCTGAACGCCGCTGCCTCGCGCAACGTGAAGGTGCTGGTCGTCGGCAACCCCGCCAACACCAACGCCTACATCGCCATGAAGTCGGCTCCGGACCTGCCGGCCAAGAACTTCACCGCCATGCTGCGCCTGGACCACAACCGCGCTGCCTCGCAGCTGGCTGCCAAGGCCGGCTTCAAGGTGGGCGACATCCGCAAGCTGACCGTCTGGGGCAACCACTCGCCCACGATGTACGCCGACTACCGCTTCGCCACCGTCAACGGTGAAAGCGTCAAGGCCAAGATCAACGACCAGGCCTGGAACAAGGACGTGTTCCTGCCCACCGTCGGCAAGCGTGGCGCCGCCATCATTGCCGCCCGTGGTCTGTCCTCGGCTGCCTCGGCTGCCAACGCTGCCATCGACCACATGCGCGACTGGGCCCTGGGCTCTGGCGGCGAATGGGTCACCATGGGCGTGCCCTCCAACGGCGAATACGGCATCCCCGCCGGCATCGTCTTCGGCTTCCCGGTCACCACCGAGAACGGCGAGTACAAGATCGTCGAAGGCCTGGAAATCGACGCCTTCTCGCAAGAGTGCATCGACAAGACCCTGGCCGAGCTGCAAGGCGAACAGGACGGCGTCAAGCACCTGCTGTAAGCCGCCGGCAAGCCATGCTCGACTGGAATCCCGCGCTTTACCTGCGTTTCGCCAATGAGCGTACGCGCCCCGCAGCCGAGCTGCTGGCGCGTGTGCCCTTGGCCCAGGCCCGCCATGTGGTGGACCTGGGATGCGGGCCGGGCAATTCCACCGAGCTGCTTGCACAGCGCTATGCCGGTGCCACGATCACCGGCATAGATAACTCCCAGGCGATGCTGGCCACCGCGCGCCAGCATCTGCCTGAGGCCCGCTTCACGCTGGCCGACATTGCTTCCTGGACGCCCGCCCCCGGCGAGAGCGCTCCCGACCTGATTTATGCCAATGCCTCCCTCCAGTGGGTGGGGGAGCATGAAACGCTGATACCCCGCCTGTTCGCCCAACTGGCGCCAGGGGGCGTGCTGGCGATACAGATGCCCGACAACCGGCAGGAAGCCACGCACCGCGTGATGCGCGAGATCGCCAGCCTGCCCAAGTTTGCCGCCTACATCGGCGACGCCGCCAAGGTGCGGGCCGACATCCTGCCCATCCGCAGCTACTACGACCTGCTGGCCGGTCCGCAGGAGCAGGCCGGCGTCGAGGCCGGCGCCGTCGATGTCTGGCACACCGTCTACCAGCATCCGATGGACTCGGCCGGCGCCATCGTCCAGTGGCTGCGCGGCACCGGCCTCAAGCCCTTCGTCGAAGGGCTGCCCGAAGCCCTGCAGGCCGACTTCCTCACCGAATACGAAAACCGCGTGGACGCCGCCTACGGCGTGCGCGCCGACGGCCGGCGCCTGCTGGCCTTCCCCCGCCTGTTCATCGTCGCCCAGCGCAAGCCATGACCGCCGCCACGTCCACACCCTCTCGCGCACACCCGGCCCAGGTGCTGCTCGATGCGCAGGGCGGTGCCCTGCACCTGCCCGTCTGTGACCACTACAGCGGCGTGGAAGTGCGCATGCGCAAGAGCCTGCAGCTGCAGGCCGAGATGATGGCCGAGTTCGGCACCTGCGTCTTCGACGTCACGCTGGACTGCGAAGATGGCGCCCCCGTGGGCCAGGAGGCGGCCCATGCGCGCCTGGTGGCCTCGCTGGCGCGCGATGCCGCGCCCGGTGCCCGCGTGGCTGCGCGCGTGCATGCCGTGGACCACGCCAGCTTCGCGCAGGACCTGGACATCATCGTCGGCGAGGCCGGCGACCGCCTGTGCCACCTCATGCTGCCCAAGGTGGAAAGCGTGGACGACGTGCTGCTGGCCGAGCGGCATCTGGGCCGACTGGGCTGCCGCGAACTGCCGCTGCATGTGCTCATCGAGTCGCCCGCCGCCGTGCACCGTGCCTTCGACATCGCGGCACACCCGCGCGTGCAGAGCATTTCCTTCGGCCTGATGGACTTCGTCTCGGCCCATGGCGGCGCGATTCCTGCCTCGGCCATGGGCTCGGCCGGCCAGTTCGACCATCCGCTGGTCGTGCGTGCCAAGCTGGAGATCGCAGCCGCCTGCCACGCGCACGGCAAGGTGCCTTCGCACTGCGTGGTCACCGAATTCAGGAATCCACAGGCGCTGCAGGCCGCTGCCACACAGGCGTCACGGCGGCTCGGCTATACCCGCATGTGGAGCATCCACCCGGACCAGATCCGCCCCATCCTCGCCGCCTTCGCGCCCCAGGCCGACGAAGTGGCGCAGGCCGCACAAATACTTACCGCCGCCGAGGCCGCCGATTGGGCGCCCGTCAGCGTGGATGGTGTATTACATGACCGGGCGAGCTACCGCTATTTCTGGCAGTTGCTCACACGTGCCCACCAGACCGGCCAGGCGCTGCCCCCACAGGTGCGGCCCTGGTTTGCATCAGAATCACTTGCTTAGCCCACACCGGGAATTTGCAGGAGCCCAACGTATGAAGACAGCTATCGCCTCCATCCTGATCGCAGCCCCCTTGCTGGCCATGGGCCTGGGTGCCAGCGCCGCCGAGCCCGCCACCGCAAAGAAGGCACCGGCCAAGGCCGCTGCCAAGCCTGCGGCCAAGAAGGCCCCCGCCAAGAAGGCCACCACGGCCAAGGCCGCTGCCGGCGCTGCCGCCGTCGGCGGTGCGGCCGCCGTCGCAACTGCTGCCCAACAGCCGCTGTCCGCCGAAGACCTGGCCATTTCCGAGCGCGTGCACACCGGCCGCATCCCCTGCGAGCTGGGCGCCTTCGTCAATGTGACGGCCGACCAGGCCAACCCGGGTTACTTCAACATCGACGGCAAGGGCTTCAAGTACCACATGTCGCCCGTCAAGACCTCGACCGGCACCGTGCGCCTGGAAGACAAGCATGCCGGCGCCGTCTGGCTGCAGATCGCCAACAAATCGATGCTCATGAACCAGAAGGTCGGCCAGCGCCTGGCCGACGAATGCATGAGCCCCGATCAGCTTCAGGTGGCCGAGGCCATCAAGAAGAACCCGCCTCCCAGCCTGCTGGAAGCACCCAAGCCCGCCGGCCAGTAATCCAGGCCCGGACCTGAGCGTCCCGCAAGCAGCCCCACTTTAGAAAACCATGGAGAGAGAATCATGTTGAAAGCCTACCGTGACCACGTGGCCGAACGCGCCGCGCTCGGTATCCCCCCGCTGCCGCTGGAAGCCAAGCAGGTTGCCGAACTGATCGAGCTGATCAAGAACCCGCCCGCTGGCGAGGACGCCTTCCTGCTCGACCTGCTCACGCACCGCGTTCCTCCGGGCGTGGACGATGCCGCCAAGGTCAAGGCCAGCTTCCTGGCAGCCGTGGCCCACGGTGACATCCAGGTGGCTCTCATCTCCAAGGCCAAGGCCACCGAGCTGCTGGGCACCATGGTGGGCGGCTACAACGTGCATCCCCTGATCGAGCTGCTGGACGACGCCGAAGTCGCCGGTGTGGCCGCCGATGCGCTGAAGAAGACGCTGCTGATGTTCGACTTCTTCAACGACGTGGCCACCAAGGCCAAGGCCGGCAACGCCAAGGCCCAGGAAGTCATGAAGAGCTGGGCTGACGCCGAGTGGTTCACCTCGCGCCCCGAAGTGGACAAGAAGATTACCGTCACCGTCTTCAAGGTGCCCGGCGAGACCAACACCGACGATCTGTCGCCCGCGCCCGATGCCTGGAGCCGTCCGGACATCCCGCTGCACTACCTGGCCATGCTCAAGAACACCCGTCCCGACGCGGCCTTCAAGCCCGAGGAAGACGGCAAGCGGGGCCCGATGCAGTTCATCGACGACCTCAAGAAGAAGGGTCACCTGGTCGCCTACGTGGGCGACGTGGTCGGCACCGGCTCCTCGCGCAAGTCGGCCACCAACTCCATCGTCTGGGCCACGGGCCAGGACATCCCCTTCGTGCCCAACAAGCGCTTCGGCGGCGTGACCCTGGGCGGCAAGATCGCTCCCATCTTCTTCAACACGCAGGAAGATTCGGGCTCGCTGCCCA
Organism: Delftia sp. SD018; assembly: GCF_017355445.1. Classification (NCBI taxonomy): domain Bacteria; kingdom Pseudomonadati; phylum Pseudomonadota; class Betaproteobacteria; order Burkholderiales; family Comamonadaceae; genus Delftia; species Delftia sp. SD018. The sequence continues at coordinate 33,222 of NZ_JADDRN010000029.1, read as the reverse complement.
TCGAAGTCGATGTCACCAAGCTGGAGATGGGCGACGTCATCGACGTGCTGCCCTATGACGGCAAGCTGGTCAAGAACGGCGAGACCGTCGCCGAGTTCCAGCTCAAGAGCGACGTGCTGTTCGACGAAGTGCGCGCCGGCGGCCGCATCAACCTGATCATCGGCCGTTCGCTGACCGCCAAGGCCCGCGAATTCCTGGGCCTGTCCGCATCCACCGTGTTCCGCCTGCCCCAGGCGCCCGCTGCTTCGAACGCCGGCTTCACGCTGGCCCAGAAGATGGTCGGCCGCGCCGTCGGCCTGCCGGAAGGCCAGGGCGTGCGCCCCGGTACCTACTGCGAGCCGCGCATGACCACCGTGGGTTCGCAGGACACCACCGGCCCCATGACCCGCGACGAGCTCAAGGACCTGGCCTGCCTGGGCTTCTCGGCCGACATGGTCATGCAGTCCTTCTGCCACACGGCTGCCTACCCCAAGCCCGTGGACGTCAAGACCCACCGCGAGCTGCCTGCCTTCATCAGCAACCGCGGCGGCGTGGCCCTGCGTCCCGGTGACGGCGTGATCCACTCCTGGCTCAACCGCCTGCTGCTGCCCGACACCGTGGGCACGGGCGGTGACTCGCACACGCGCTTCCCCATCGGCATCTCCTTCCCCGCAGGTTCCGGCCTGGTGGCCTTCGGCGCCGCCACGGGCGTGATGCCCCTGGACATGCCCGAGTCCGTGCTCGTGCGCTTCAAGGGCGAAATGCAGCCCGGCGTCACCCTGCGTGACCTCGTGCATGCCATTCCCCTGTACGCCATCAAGGCAGGCGCACTGACCGTGGCCAAGGCCGGCAAGAAGAACATCTTCTCGGGCCGCATCCTGGAAATCGAAGGCCTGCCCGACCTCAAGGTGGAACAGGCCTTCGAGCTGTCTGACGCCTCGGCCGAGCGCTCGGCTGCCGGCTGCACGATCAAGCTCAACCCCGAGCCGATCAAGGAGTACCTGACCTCGAACATCGTTCTGATGAAGAACATGATCGCCGACGGCTACGCCGACGCCAAGACGCTGCAGCGCCGCATCGAGAAGGTCGAAGCCTGGCTGGCCAAGCCCGACCTGCTCGAAGCCGACAAGGACGCCGAATACGCTGCCGTGTTCGAGATCGACCTGGCCGACATCAAGGAACCCATCGTCTGCTGCCCCAACGATCCCGATGACGCCAAGTTCCTGTCCGAAGTGGCCGGCACCAAGATCGATGAAGCCTTCATCGGTTCGTGCATGACCAACATCGGCCACTTCCGCGCAGCAGCCAAGCTGCTGGGCGGCCAGCGCGACATCCCCGTCAAGCTGTGGGTGGCTCCGCCCACCAAGATGGACCAGAACGAGCTGATCAAGGAAGGCCACTACGCTGCCTTCGGCACGGCCGGTGCCCGCACCGAAATGCCGGGCTGCTCGCTGTGCATGGGCAACCAGGCCCAGGTCCGCGAAGGCGCGACGGTGATCTCCACCTCGACCCGCAACTTCCCCAACCGCCTGGGCAAGAACACCAACGTGTTCCTGGGCTCGGCCGAGCTGGCCGCCATCGCATCGCGCCTGGGCAAACTGCCCACCAAGGAGGAATACCTCAAGGAAATGGGCGTGATCGATGCCGACAAGTCCAGCGTCTACCGCTACATGAACTTCGACCAGATCGAAGAGTACGCGGACGTGGCCAGGGGCGTGAGCGCCTGAGTCCGGCCTGATCCGGCTCCATGAGCAAAGCCCGCTTCGGCGGGCTTTGCTGCTTTCTGGCTCTGTACTTTCCGGTTTACGCAGCCTGCCTCAACCGCCCCAGCACCTCCTGCGTCTGCGCATCCGCCGGAAAGAACGACTCCACGGCCAGCTCCTGCAGCGTCACATCCACCGGCGTGCCGAAGATGGTGATGGTGCTGATGAAGTTCAGGCGGCCATGGTCGGTGTCCAGCGCGAAGGGCACGGCGATGTGGCTGGCAGGTGCTGCGCCATGTGAGTCCGCTTCATCTTCCTTGAACGGGTAGGCGGCAATCTCGTCGTGCAGCGCCTGCAACTGCACATCCGACGTGGCGGCAATCTGCTGCTGCAGGCGGTGCAGCAGATGCGCGCGCCAATGGGCTGCGTTGGCCAGGCGCGGGCCCAGGCCTTCGGGATGCAGGCTCAGGCGCAGCACATTGACGGGTGGCTCCAGCAGCCAGGGCGCCACGCCGGCCAGCAGCAGCGGCACGATGGCGTTGGCGGCCACCAGGTTCCAGTGCCGGTCCACGGCCAGGGCGGGATTGGGTTCGTGGCCTTTGAGCACCAGGTCCACGGCCTGGCGCGCGGCGGCCAGGTCCGGGTGGTCCAGCGGCCGGGCCTGGTACATGGGCGCATAGCCTGCGGCCACCAGCAGGGCATTGCGCTCGCGCAGCGGCACGCCCAGGCGCTCCACCAGGCGCAGCACCATCTCGCGGCTGGGTTGGGCGCGGCCGGTTTCCACATAGCTCAGGTGGCGCGTGGAGATCTCGGCCTCCAGCGCCAGGCCCTGCTGGCTCAGGCGGCGGTGCTGGCGCCAGTGGCGCAGATGGTCGCCGAAGGGCGAGCGCGCGGACGGTGGATGGGCGGTGGAGGTCATGGTCCGCATCGTAGCGGCGGGGCCGGCGTGGCGGCCATGACCTGCGAGGTTATCGACCCTGTGCAGCCTGCGGCGGACCATGCAGTCCATGGCATGCACGGTGTGTGCCTGTTGCTCTCAAGGAGTTCGCCATGTCGATGTTTGCTTCCCCCCGTTTCCTGCCCCGCGTGATGTGGGCCGATGCTGCTTCCTGCGCCGCCTCGGGCGCCTTGCAACTGGTGGCGGGGCAGCCGCTGTCGGATGTGACGGGGTTGCCTCTGGCGCTGCTGCAGTCCACAGGCTGGTTTTTGCTGGGCTATGCGCTGCTGGCTGCGTGGATGGCGGCGCGCTCGCCTGTGCCGCGGCGGTTGATCGGGCTGGTCGTTGTGGGGAATTTCGGGTGGGCTGTGGGCTGTGTTGCGCTGTTGGCGTTTGGTGGGTTGGGGTTGTCTGTCTGGGGTGTGACGTGGGTGTTGGCTCAGGCGCTGGTGGTTGTGGTGTTGGCTGAGTTGCAGTGGACTGGGTTGCGGCGCACGCGCGATGTTGTCGGCGGTGCGCGGTCCGTGGTTGTCGGGTGATGGGACTGTTTCTGCCCCTGCCGGGGGGTGTTTTTTCGAGGCCGGGTCTCGGCCCGGCAGCCGACCTACCTTTCTTTGATTCGTCACCGGTACGCCGGCCGAAGAAAGGTAGGCCAAAGAAAGACGACCCGGATGCCCGCGACCCCTTCGCTGCGCTGCGGGGCAACCTGCGTCGGGCCGCCTGCGGGGTTCGCCGTGAAACTCACTTCGCGCTGCGCGCTACGTTCAAACAATCACGGCGAGTCAGATCACGAGGCAGTCCTGTCCTTCGGCAGGACTGCAACCCCGCAGGCGGCCCGACGCAGGCGCTGGCATACGGGGAGCTGGTGCGGGCCTTCGCTGCGCTGGGCCCGGTTCAGGGGGCTGTGCTGCTTTTGACGTGGTGGGAGCAGCCCACGGCGACGACTTCGCCGCTGGTTTCGCTGGCCAGCATGTCGGCGCTGTTGCGGATGGTGCGCAGGGCGCTGGCGAGCACGTCCAGGCGGCTGCTGGTCTCGGGCGTTTCCAGCCACAGCAGGGCCATGCGGGAGAGTGCCGAGATCTCGGCACAGCCTTGCTGGACCAGGCGGTCCACCTCGGTCACGACCTGGGTGAAATGCTCGGCGCTTGGTGGGGGTCTGGGTGTCATGGCTCGGCTCTCCCTGCAAGGTTGAGAGAGGCCGTGGAAAGGCAAACGTTGCGCATGCTTCCGTGCTCCTAGTCGAGGCTTGAGACCACCGGGTTGCGTTTTCAAGCGCAGGCAGGTGGGCGGGATGTTGAAAACACGAGACTAGTCGTGCGGGCAGCCTTGCGGTGAGCCCCATCCCGCCCGAAATCGCACAGACGTGGGCAAGCGCCCACGAATACAGGATTCAGACGTGACAAAGCCTCGCTGACGGGGAGGCTGCACCGCTAGTCTTGGAAAAGGTGTTTTCAAGCACCAGCCCCGTGACAGGGGGCTGGTGCGGATTGTGGCATAGCGACTGGAGTTGCTCCAGCGGGGCTGGCATGACCTGGCAACTGCGGCGAGTCAGTTGACGAAGCAGTCCTGTCCTTCGGCAGGACTGCAACCCCGCAGGCGGCCCGACGCAGGCACTGGCATACGGGGAGCTGGTGCGGGCCTTCGCTGCGCTGGGCCCGGTTCAGGGGGCTGTGCTGCTTTTGACGTGGTGGGAGCAGCCCACGGCGACGACTTCGCCGCTGGTTTCGCTGGCCAGCATGTCGGCGCTGTTGCGGATGGTGCGCAGGGCGCTGGCGAGCACGTCCAGGCGGTTGCTGGTTTCGGGCGTTTCCAGCCACAGCAGGGCCATGCGGGAGAGTGCCGAGATTTCGGCACAGCCTTGCTGCACCAGGCGGTCCACCTCGGTCACGACCTGGGTGAAATGCTCGGCGCCTGGTGGGGGGCTTGTTGTCATGGCTCGGCTCTCCTTGCAAAGGTGAGGCGGGCCATCGAGAGGGATGCGATGTACATGGTTCCGTGCTCCTATTCGAGACTGAACCACCAGGCCGGGTTTTCAAGCACAGCAATGGTGGACGGGATGTTGAAAACACGAGAATAGTCGTGCGGGCAGCCTTGCGGTGAGCCCCATCCCGTCCCAAACCGTTCGGATGCAGGCAAGCGCCCACGATCCAAGCAAATCAGACGTGACAAGGCCTCGCTATCGGGGAGGCCGCTCCGCTATTCTTCAAAGGTGTTTTCAAGCACCGGCCCCGTGACAGGGGGCTGGTGCGGATTGTGGCATAGCGACTGGAGTTGCTCCAGCGGGGCTGGCATGACCTGGCAGGTCATGGACTCAGGGGGCGGTGGCGGCGGAGCATCGGTGGGGCCGGCTTGCGAGGTGCATGCCCGGCAATCCACAAGGAGTGCTGATGCCGATGTTTTCCCATGCCCGTTTCCTGCCCCGCACCCTGTGGGCCGACGCCATCTGCTGCGCCGCTGCCGGCGCGGTGCAGCTGGCCTTTGCGCAGCCGCTGGCCGTTGTCACGGGGTTGCCGCAGGCGCTGCTGCTGGGCACGGGGTGCTTCTTGCTGGCCTGGGCCTGCGTGGCTGGCTGGGGCGCGTGCCGCATGCCGCGCAGCAGGGGGCTGGTAGCGCTTGCCGTGTTCGGCAACTTCGGCTGGGCCCTGGCCTGCGGGGTTGTGCTGTACAGCGGCGTGCTGGAGCCTGCGCCCGCAGGCTGGGCATGGGTGCTGGGCCAGGCGGCCATCGGCGTGGCGCTGGGCGATCTGCAGTGCGCGGGGTTGTGGCGCAGCAGGGCTTCGCTGGCCGGTTCGATGACAGCCCAGTGAAAGCCTGCCGCTTTTGCCGCGCGGACAGCGTTGTCCGCGTGTGACTATCGCCAATGGACCACAGCATCCGCGGGCACTTCTGGGCACAATGGAAATCAGAGTCTTGGTGCATGCCCAGCAGCCCGGAAAAGGCGGCGCGCATGTGCCTTCCCAGAGTTTCATCCAGGAGTCTCACGATGCGCCACGAATATGAAAACACCCTCAAGTCCTTTGCTGCGGCGGGGGGCAAGAAGGGCAAGTTCTTCTCCCTGCCTGAACTGGCAAGGCAATATCCACAGGTCCGGCGATTGCCCGTGTCGTTGCGCATCGTGCTGGAGTCCGTGCTGCGCAACTGCGATGGCAACAAGGTGACGCGCGAGCATGTGGAGCAGCTGGCGAACTGGAAGCCCCAGGCCGAGCGCGTGGACGAGATCCCCTTCGTGGTATCGCGCGTGGTGCTGCAGGATTTCACGGGCGTGCCGCTGCTGGCCGACCTGGCCGCCATGCGCAGCACGGCCGCCAGGCTGGGCAAGAAGCCCAAGTCCATCGAGCCGCTGGTGCCCGTGGACCTGGTGGTGGACCACTCCATCATGGTGGACTACTTCGGCACCAAGAAGGCGCTGGACCTGAACATGAAGCTGGAGTTCCAGCGCAACAAGGAGCGCTACCAGTTCATGAAGTGGGGCATGCAGGCCTTCGACACCTTCGGCGTGGTGCCGCCGGGCTTCGGCATCGTCCACCAGGTGAACCTGGAGTACCTGGCGCGCGGCGTGCACAAGACCAAGGACGGCGTGCACTACCCCGACACCCTGGTGGGCACGGACAGCCACACGACCATGATCAACGGCATCGGCGTGGTGGGCTGGGGCGTGGGCGGCATCGAGGCCGAGGCGGCCATGCTGGGCCAGCCCGTGTACTTCCTCACGCCCGATGTGGTGGGCTTCGAGCTGTCGGGCCAGCTGCGCGAGGGCGTGACGGCCACCGACCTGGTGCTGTCGGTGACCGAGATCCTGCGCCGCGAGAAGGTGGTGGGCAAGTTCGTGGAGTTCTTCGGCGAAGGCACGCGCACCCTGGCGCTGCCCGACCGCGCCACCATCGGCAACATGGCGCCCGAGTACGGCGCCACCATGGGCTTTTTCCCCGTCGATGAAAAAACCATCGACTACTTCAAGGGCACGGGCCGCAGCAAGGCCGAGATCGAGGCCTTCGAGGGCTATTTCCGCGCACAGGAACTGTTCGGCGTGCCGGCCGCCGGCGAGATCGACTACTCGCATGTGGTGCGCCTGGACCTGGGCACGGTGGCGCCCAGCCTGGCCGGACCCAAGCGCCCGCAGGACCGCATCGAGCTGGGCAATGTATCGTCCAAGTTCGATGAGCTGTTCAGCGCCCCTGCGGCGCACAACGGGTTCAACCAGCCGATCGAACGGCTGGGCCGGAGCTTTCGCGTAGGCGGTGGCGGCGAGGGCGAGGTGGCGCCCGAGACGCCGGCCCATCCGCCCGGCGCGCAGCGCTCGCTGGCCGAGATGGAGGCCAACAAGCCCAAGCTGGAGGCCGCCCACAGCGAGGCACCGGTCGATGCCCCCGCCCCTGCCAAGCGCCTGAGCATCGCCAACGGCGACGTGCTGATTGCCGCCATCACCAGCTGCACCAACACCTCCAACCCCAGCGTGATGCTGGCCGCCGGCCTGCTGGCCAAGAAGGCGGTGAAGGCCGGGCTCACAGTGCAGCCGCACATCAAGACCTCCCTGGCGCCGGGCTCGCGCGTGGTGACCGAGTATTTGACCGAAGCCGGCCTGCTGCCCTACTTGGAAAAGCTGGGCTTTGCGCTGGCCGGCTACGGCTGCACCACCTGCATCGGCAACGCGGGCGATCTCACGCCGGAGCTCAACGAGGCCATCACCAGCAACGACCTGGTCTGCGCGGCCGTGCTGTCGGGCAACCGCAACTTCGAGGCGCGCATCCACCCCAACATCAAGGCCAACTTCCTGGCCAGCCCGCCCCTGGTCGTGGCCTATGCCATTGCCGGCACGGTGCGCCGCGACCTGATGACCGAGCCCGTGGGCCAGGGCAAGAACGGCCGTGACATCTACCTGGGCGACATCTGGCCGACCAGCGAAGAGATCCACGCGCTGATGAAGTACGCCATGAACGGCAAGGCCTTCCGCGAGAACTACGAGAAGGTGCGCTCCGAGCCCGGCAAGCTCTGGGAAAAGATCCACGGCGTGACGGGCGCCACCTATACCTGGCCCGAGAGCACCTACATTGCCGAGCCGCCGTTCTTCGATGATTTCCGGCTCCAGCTGGACGCGCCTGCCGCCGGCGCCGAGGGCTCCAACCCCTACGTGGTGCACGGCGCGCGCGTGATGGCGCTGTTCGGCGACTCCATCACCACCGACCACATCTCGCCGGCCGGCTCCATCAAGGAAAGCTCGCCCGCAGGCCAGTGGCTGCTGGCCCACGGCGTGCAAAAGGCCGACTTCAACAGCTACGGCTCGCGGCGCGGCAACCATGAGGTGATGATGCGCGGCACCTTTGCCAACGTGCGCATCAAGAACCTGATGATTCCGGCGCAGGCCGATGGCTCGCGCGAGGAGGGCGGCCTGACGCTGTACCGCGACGGCACGGGCCAGGTCACCAAGATGCCCATCTACGACGCGGCCATGAAGTACCAGGCCGAGGGCCGTGCCACCGTGATTTTTGCAGGCGAGGAATACGGCACGGGATCGAGCCGTGACTGGGCCGCCAAGGGCACGCAGCTGCTGGGCATCAAGGCCGTGGTGGCGCGCAGCTTCGAGCGCATCCACCGTTCCAATCTGGTCGGCATGGGCGTGTTGCCGCTGCAGTTCCTGGGCACGGACAGCTGGCAGACCTTGGGCCTGACGGGCGAGGAGTTCGTGGAAGTGATTCCCGCCGCCGACCTGGCACCGCAAAGCGAGGCCCAGCTGGTGATCACGCGTGCCGATGGCAGCAAGCAGACCGTGGTGGTCAAGCTGCGCATCGACACGCCCATCGAGGTGGACTACTACCGGCACGGCGGCATCCTGCCGTACGTTCTCAGGCAGCTCCTTGAATGAAGTTGGAAACCCCCTGAGCCGCTATGCGGCTTCCCCCTGCAAAGGGGGGCGACACCCTGGCGGCGGGGCGACCCTTGCTCGGTGTCCCTCGCTTTTGGGCCACGCCAGTTTGGGACAGAGTGAACTGAGCAAGGGTGTGGCGTTTATGGCTGCTGCCCCAGCCTGCCCACGCTGTCGCGCAGGTGGGCCAGCAGCGATTCGACCAGGGGCTGCACATGGCCCGGGTGCCACATGGCCTGCATCTGCGACTGCGGGTGCCGGCCCTGGATGGGCACGAAGGCCAGCCCCGGAAAGCCCACGCGCTGCAGGCAGGACGGAACCAGGGACACGCCCTGGCCCAGCGACACCATGGACAGCACGGACAGCCAGTGCCGCACCTCGTGGTGCAGGTCGGGCGTGAAGCCTTCGCTCTGGCAGATCTGCCAGATCTGCTGGTGGTAGTCGGGCGAGACCTGGCGCGAGAACAGCACCATGCGCTCGCCCGCCAGCTGGCGCACCTGCAGCGTGCGCTGGCCGGCCAGCGCATGGCCTGCGGGCAGGCAGGCCATGAAGGGCTCGCTCACCAGGGTGTGTGATTGCAGGCCGGGCGCGGGGCGCGTGGCGTGCAGCAGGCCCAGGTCCAGCCGCTCCTGCTGCAGGGAGGCGATCTGCTCTGCGCTGTTGAGCTCCAGCATGTCGATGCGCACCAGCGGGTGCCGGGCGCGAAAGCTCTCCAGTGCCTCGGGCAGCCCGCGGTAGATGGCCGAACCCACAAAGCCCAGCCGGATGCGGCCCTGCACGCCGTCGGCGATGGCGCGCATGTCCTGGCGCACGCGCTGGGCCTGTTCCATGATGTCCTGGGCCTGCACGCGCAGGTGCTTGCCGGCGGCCGTGAGCCGCACCTCCTTGCTGGTGCGCTCGAACAGCTGGGCGCCCAGCTCTTCCTCCAGCTGGCGGATGGCCACGCTCAGCGGCGGCTGGGAGATGGACAGGCGCTGGGCTGCGCGGCTGAAGTGCAGCTCCTCGGCCAGCACCAGAAAGTACCTCAGTTGTCTCAGCTCCATGGTGTTCTATCCGGTTTGACTATTGATCAATACGTTATCGATATTTGACTCGAATAGGACTGTTTCCAAGAATGGGGGCATCCCCAAGACCCGGAGCCCATGCGCCCGGTCCCGGTTCCCGCACAGGAGACAGACCATGAACCCCGAACCGCAGGCGCTGGCCGCCATGCAGTCTTCCCCCGCCCAGGCTTTCCAGGCCGTGCCCGACCGCCACGGCAGCAACCTGTACACCACCGATTCGCAGTTGCAGCCGCTGCTGGCGCTGTACCTGCCGCCCGAGGTGAACGCGCACCTGCAGCCCCATCTGGAGCGCATGGGCGCCCTGGCCGGCCGCGAGATCGATGAATGGGCGCTGACCGCCGACCGCAACCCGCCCGAGCTGGAGCACCGCGACCGCACGGGGCGCGATGCGCAGCGCATCGTCAAGCACCCGGCCTATGTGGAGATGGAGCGCATTGCCTATGGCGAGTTCGGCCTGGCCGTCATGTCACACCGCACGGGCGTGCTGGGCTGGGATGGCAAGCTGCCGCCGCTGGCCAAGTACGCGCTGACCTATCTGTTCGTGCAGGCCGAGTTCGGCCTGTGCTGCCCGCTGTCCATGACGGACTCGCTGGCGCGCACGCTGCGCAAGTACGGCGAGCCGGCCCTGGTCGAAAAGTACTGGCCGCGCATGACGCAGCTGCGTTTCGAGGACCAGGCCCAGGGCGCCATGTTCATGACCGAGCAGGCGGCCGGCTCGGACATCTCCAACACCCAGACGCTGGCCCGCCCGGCCGCCGACGGCAGCTGGCGCCTGTCGGGCGACAAGTGGTTCTGCTCCAACCCCGATGCCGACTTCGCCATGGTGCTGGCGCGCGTGGAAGGCGCGCCGGCGGGCATGAAGGGCATCTCGCTGTTCCTGCTGCCGCGCCGGCTCGATGACGGCTCGGCCAACCACTACCGCATCGTGCGCCTCAAGCACAAGCTGGGCACGCGCTCCATGGCCAGCGGCGAGATCGTGCTCGACGGCGCCGTCGCCTACCTGGTGGGCGAGCAGGGCCGGGGCTTCGTGCAAATGGCCGACATGGTGAACAACTCGCGCCTGTCCAACGGCGTGCGCTCGGCCGGGCTGATGCGCCGCGCCGTGGCCGAGGCCGAGTACGTGGCGCGCGAGCGCCGCGCCTTCGGCAAGGCCTTGCAGGACATGCCGCTGATGCAGCGCCAGCTCGACAAGCTGCGCATCTACTCCGAGCAGGCCCGCACCATGGTGCTGCAGACGGCCCAGGCGCTGCAGCGTTCGGACGCAGGCGAAGACGGCGCCTACGCGCTGCTGCGCATCCTCACGCCCATGATCAAGTTCCGCGCCTGCCGCGACGCGCGCAAGGTCACGGGCGACGCCATGGAAGTGCGCGGCGGATGCGGCTACATCGAGGAGTGGAGCGACCCGCGCCTGGTGCGCGACTCCCACCTGGGATCGATCTGGGAAGGCACCAGCAACATCGTGGCGCTGGACGTGATCCGCGCCATCAAGCGCGAAGGCTCGCTGCCCGTGCTGCGCGACCACGCGGCCCAGCTGCTGGCCCAGACCGAGGCGGCCACGGACTTCAAGGCCGCGCTGTCGGCCAGCATGGACAAGGCTTCCGCGCTGGCCCTGCGCGCGGCCGAGGAGGGCGGTGACCGCCTGGCACGCGCCGCCGCCTCGGGCCTGTACCACTGCTTCACGGCCACGGCCATGGCCTGGGAGGCCTCGTGCACCGGCAGCGCCGAACGCATGCGCTGGGCCCAGCTGGTGCTGCTGCACCGCGTGCTGCCGCGCGACCCGCTGGCGGCAGGCGACCTGCCCGAAGGCTGGACACGCTGAGCCCATCGACCGCACCGACCCAGAACAAACATCCCGTCCACAGGGATGACCGCACAAGTACCGGAGACAAACACCATGCCTTGCACTGACCCGAAGCCGTCCTTCCAGAAACGCCGATTCCTGTGGGCCTGTGCGCTCGCAGCCACCGCCGCGCTGCCGGCCGCCGCCCTGGCCGAACGCTTTCCCGAGCGGCCCATCAGCTTTGTCGTTCCCTTCCCGCCCGGCGGGCCCACGGACGCCATGGCCCGCACGCTGGCGATATCGCTGACCGAGACGCTGGGCCAGAGCGTGATCGTGGAGAACAAGGCCGGTGCGGGCGGCAACATCGGTGCCGACTTCGTGGCCCGCGCCAGGCCCGACGGCTACACCATCATGTTCGGCACCTCGGGGCCGCTGGCCATCAACAAGCACCTGTACCGCAAGATCAACTACGACCCGCAGACCAGCTTCGCGCCCATCATCCGCGTGGGCCACCTGCCCAATGTGCTGGTGGTCAATCCGGCGACCAAGGCCACCACCGTGCAGGAGCTGATCGCGCAGGACAAGGCCAAGCCGGGCAGCCTGGACTATGCGTCCTCGGGCAACGGTGCCTCCTCGCACCTGGCGGGCGTGCTGTTCAACAAGATGGCCGGCACCTCGCTGCAGCACATCCCCTACAAGGGCACGGGCCCGGCGCTCAACGACCTGCTGGCGGGGCAGGTGAACATGACCTTCACCGACATCCTCACCGCCATGCCCTACATCAAGGCCGGCAAGTTCAAGGCCATTGGCGTGGCCACGGAAAAGCGCTCCCAGGCCATGCCCGACATCCCCACCATCGCCGAGCAGGGCCTGCCCGGCTACGACGTGAGCGTGTTCTTCGGCGTGGTGGCACCGGCCGGCACGCCGGCCGACCGCATCGAGACGCTGAACGCGGCCTTCCGCAAGGCCCTGAGCAGCGAGCGCATCCGCAAGACCTTTGCCGACCAGGGGCTGGAGCCGGCATCGGATCTGTCGCCAGCGGGGCTGTCGACCTTCATCGCGCAGGAAGTGACCAAGTGGAAGGCTGTGGTCGATGCCTCCGGCGCGAAGCTCGACTGAACAGATGGAGAACACCCCCTGAGCGGCTACGCCGCTTCCCCCTCTCTCGCACGCGGGAGTGGGACGGCGCCTTCGCTGCGGGGCGGCCCTTGCTGGGCGCCCCGGTGGCTTGAAGCACGCCAGTCTTGCACCTTGTGCCAATGAAGAAAGAAACTTTATGAGCAGAGCCAATGGTGCCCTTCAGGGCATCCGTGTCCTCGACCTTTCCCGCATTCTTGGTGGCCCGCTGTGCGGCCAGATCCTGGGCGACCACGGCGCCGACGTGCTCAAGGTGGAGCCGCCGCAGGGCGACGATACGCGCGCCTGGGGGCCGCCGTTCCAGGACGGTGTGTCCTCCTACTACCGGGGCCTGAACCGCAACAAGCGGCTGCAGTTCCTGGACCTGTCCCAGCCCGAAGGCCAGCAGGCCGTGCTGGCGATGATGGAGCAGGCCGACGTGGTGGTGGAGAACTTCAAGATCGGCACCATGGAGAAATGGGGCATTGGCTGGGAGCAGGTGCGCGAGCGCTTTCCGCGCCTCATCTGGTGCCGCGTCAGCGGCTTCGGCGCCGATGGCCCGCTGGGCGCCTGGCCGGGCTATGACGCGGCCATCCAGGCCATGACGGGGCTGATGAGCGTCAACGGCGAGGCCGGCGGCGATCCGCTGCGCGTGGGCCTGCCCGTGGTGGACATGGTCACGGGCATGAACGGCGTCATCGGCGTGCTGCTGGCGCTGCAGGAGCGCCAGCGCAGCGGTCTGGGCCAGCTGGTCGATGTCTCGCTGTACGACAGCGGCATCTCGCTGCTGCACCCGCATGCGGGCAACTGGTTCATGAGCGGCAGGACGCCGGGGCGCTCGGGCAATGCCCATCCCAACATCTATCCCTACGACAGCTTTGCCACGGGCACCACGCCGGTCTTCCTGGCCGTGGGCAACGACCGCCAGTTCCGCCTGCTGTGCGAGCACCTGGGATGCCCGCAGCTGGTGGCCGACGAGCGCTTTGCCACGGCCGGTCAGCGTTCGCACCACCGCGATGCGCTCAAGCCGCTGCTGGAGCAGGCCCTGCAGTCCTGCGACGGCCCCGCGCTGGCCGATGCGCTGATGGCCATCGGCGTGCCCGCCGCGCCCGTGCTGGGCGTGGACGCGGCGCTCAACCACCCGCATACCCTGCACCGCGAGATGGTGGTGGAGATGGAGGGCGGCTACCGGGGCCTGGGCGCGCCCGTCAAGCTCAGTCGCACGCCGGCCAGCTACCGGCATGCGCCGCTGGCCGAGGGCGACAGTTTCGAGTGAGCTGCATTCAGGGCACGATGGGGCGCAGTTGCGCGTCAGCCATGCCCACCAGCAGCGCACGCCCGTCGGGCTCCACGCGGAACTCGCCGTAGCGGGCCTGCTCCCAGCGCTGGCCATCGCCTTCGCGGAAGTACCAGGCATCGGTCACCAGCGTCCACCGGCCGCCGCGCGGGGTGAGTTCAAAGCGCTGCTCGCCGGGCGCCAGCGGCTCGCTGGCCGTGCCGGTGCGCAGCCACTGCACCACGCCCTGCTCATCGAGCTTGCCGATGGCGTAGAGGCGTCCGCTGCGCAGGTTCTCTTTCTCCACGTCCCTGTCCTCGGAAGGCAGGCGGAAGTTCAGGCGCATGTAGTCGCCCTGCATCAGGGAGCGCGGGTCCACCGGCGCCAGTTCCACGAACACCTTGCGGCCCTGGGCGATGGTGCGTTCCTTCTGCGCAATGCCGATATTGGCCACCGCCAGCGTGCAGGCCGCCGTCAGCACCACCAGCCACGGCGCCCAGCGCTGCAGGGGCGCGGCGCCTGATGCGGCGGCGGTCTCCGCGCTGCCTGGCAGGGATGCGGCGCGCGGCCCTGCCCAGGCCAGCAGGCCCAGCAAGGCGCCGCAGCCGGCCAGCACCATGGCCTTGGTGGCCAATGGCCAGGCCAGCTGGTAGTAGAAGCTGCCCACGATCCAGGCCGCAGCCAGGGCGGCCGCTGCGGCCTGCCGCCAGCGGCCGCTGGTGCCGGTCACCGCCAGCGCCAGCAGGCAGGCGCCCAGCCAGGGCAGGAAGGCACTCAGCACGGCCAGCACCATGGCAGCCACGGCGGCGCGCAGCTGCCGCAGCGTGGGCCATGCGCGCTGGGCGAACCAGGCGGCTGCCAGGGCCAGCACGGCCGAGCCGGCCTGCGTCAGAACGCCCATGGAGATGTTCGGGGCGGCTTCCTGCGCCAGCTCGCCCGCCAGGCCGCCGCCCAGCACGCCGGCCACCATGAAGCTCCTGCCGGACAGAAAGGCCAGGCCGGCCAGCACCGCCAGCAGCCAGCCCGTGGCAAAGGGCTCCAGCGCCGCCGCCATGCGGGTCTGTGCCGCAGACTGCCCCAGCGCGCGCCACTGGGCTGCCAGCAGCAGCATCCAGAGCAGCAGCGCCGCATGCACGATGACCCAGGTCGGCAGGCCTGCGTACAGGGTGGATGGATCGTTGTCCGGCCAGAGCATGGTGCAAAACAGCAGCGCGCAGGCGGCGCCCAGCAGCACGCGCAGCCAGGGCCTTGGAATGGCGGCCGTGCAGGCCAGCGCAATGGCCAGGCCTATCGCGCCCGCAGCCTGCCCCGACAGGTCGCGCGCCAGGCCAAAGCCCAGCAGGCCGGCGCCGGTCAGCATGGCAGGCAGGGCCAGTTGCTCCAGGAAGACGGGCAGTTCCTCGGCGCGCAGCACGGCCACGGCTGCGGCCAGCATCATGGCGCCGATCACATAGGTGCCTGCGCCGCGCTCTATCCAGTCGGACAGGGCAAACGCAAACAGAATCAGCAAGGGAAGAAGGGCCAGCCAGGCGCCCAGCGCCGTGAGCAGCACCACCGCCCAATGGCGGTCGTTGGCGGCAGGGCGGCGGTCCTGCAAGGCGGCAGGCGGCAGGATGCCCTGGTCCACGGCCTGGCGCAGCAGGGTGTCGTGTTCGTGGCTCATTGAAGGCCTCCTTCCGCGTTGCGTGACATTCGAAGCACCAGGCTGACCGTGGCCGCCAGCAGGCACGCAGCGCCCAGGCCCACGAGCAGCAGCATGCCCGTGAAGTCCGCCCCCAGTTTTTCCAGCAGCAGGTAGACCAGGCCGCACACCAGCAGCACGTTCAGGCCCAGCGCCGCACCGCTGAGCAAAAAGATATCGAAATGCCTGCGCAGGCCCGCCAGCGCCGCCGCGCCTGCCAGCAGCACCAGCCCCAGCGGGTACTGCGGCGCCACCGTGCTGTGGAACAGCCCGCTGACGGCGGTGGAGGTGATCATCGCCAGCGCCAGCGCGCCCGCACCGCGCAAGGCCCACAGCCCCGCGCCCGTGAAGCGCCGCAGGGCCGGTGCCATGACCGCGGTGACGGCAAGGGCGGCGCCCAGGGCCACGGCATGCACGCCCAGGTCGCGCGACTCCACCTCCCAGAACTGCGGCGTATGGGCCTGCGCCCACAGCGCAATGCCCGTCATGGCAACCACCACCCAGGGCACCCAGACGCCATCGCTGCGCGCCGCCAGGGCCAGCGGCAGGGTCAGCGCTGCCCACAGCGCAAACAGCTGCCAGGGGTCCGCTCCCGTCTGGTAGGTCTGCCCGAAAAAGGCGAACAGCGCACCCGTGCCCAGCAGCGCCAGCACGGACAGCGGCACGCGCGCCGCCGCGCGCCATGCCGCGCCAAGACACATCACGAGCACGAAGCCCTGCAGCAGGGCAAAGCGCTGCATGCGGCCCATGCTCTCCCAATTGGCGGCAATCCACAGCACGATGCCCAGCCCGCCCAGCGCCGCGCCCAGCAAGGCCACCACGGGCCACAGGCGGGTTCTGAGCGCAGCCGGTTCCTGCTCGAATCCCGCCAGTGCAAACAGCTGCACGGCGGCCTTGCGGTCCAGGCCATGTTGGCGGACAAGGTCATGCAATAGGGGGCGCAGGTTCATGGTGCGGACGTTCCTTGGCTTGAAGAGTCGGATGCCCGACTGTGCCAGAACCTCGCGTGCATGGATGGCGGCGCAGGACGGCATTCCGGCGAGCCGGGGGAGCCGTGGGAAGATCGCGGCCAGAGTCCTGCCATCCTCTTGCCATTGCTCCTTTGCCCAATCCTGCCGACATGCCTTTCCTGCCTGCCCCTTGCCCTGGTGCGCAAACGCACCAGCACCCGCACCCGCACCCACAACCTGCAGGGCAGGCGCGATGAAGCGCGGCGATGCGCTGGACGGGCAGATCGAGTGGCAGCCGGTCACCCGGCCTGCCGCCATCGCGCTGACGGCCTTTGCCGCCTGGATCATCTGGGGCCACTTCTTCAGCCAGGGTCACTGGCTGCTGCTGCTGGACAACGCCAACCTGGCACTGCACGAAGCCGGGCATCCGCTGGTGGCCCTGTTCTCGCAGCATCTCTCGGTCTACGGGGGCACGCTGTTCCAGCTGCTGTTCCCGGCCCTGTTCATGCGCCATTTCCGCAGGCAGGGCCAGCGCACGGGCTGGATCGCCTCGCTGATGTGGCTGGGAGAGAGCCTCATGAACGTGGCCCACTACATGAAGGACGCGCGCGCCCAGGTGCTGCCGCTGGTGGGCGGGGGCGACCATGACTGGACGGAGATCTTCAGCCGCTGGGGCGTGCTCCAGGCCGATGTGCGCATCGGCACGCTGACGGCGCTGCTGGGTCTGTGCCTGGTGCTGTGGGGGCTGCGGCTTGCCGTTGCGGCGCTTCGCTCGCCGCAGGCCTGACCCGCCATCTGATACGGTCGAATCCGCTGCATCTGCTGCTACCGCCGGGGCAGGGCGCTGGGCATAGTCCAGGCAGTCCCCGGCAATTCATGACAAGCCCGCATCAATGGCGCACCGGCCGGGGCGAGGGCCCCGCATGTCAGAACGACCGAAACCGCTTCCCGATGAAACCGCCGCAGCCCCCCGGCCGCGGCCCGCGCCACGCAAGGTGATTCCCATCGCCGATGCCAGCGCGGATTCCCCGCTGTTCGAATCGCGCAGGAAGATCCAGCCGCGCTCCATCACGGGGCGCTTCACCCATTGGCGCTGGGCCATGGTCTGGCTCACGCAGCTGTTCTTCTATGGCATTCCCTGGCTGCAGATCCATGGCCGGCAGGCCCTGCTGTTCGACCTGGAGCAGCGGCGCTTCTACGTCTTCGGCTGGCTGCTGTATCCGCAGGACTTCATCTACCTGGCGGTGCTGCTCATCGTCTCGGCACTGGCGCTGTTCCTGTTCACCACGGTGGCCGGGCGGCTGTGGTGCGGCTTTTCCTGCCCGCAGACGGTCTACACCGAGCTGTTCATGTGGGTGGAGCGCCGGCTGGAGGGCGACCGCAGCGCGCGGCTGCGGCTGGACGGCAGCGGCTGGAGCGCGGAGAAGATCGCGCGGCGCGGTGGCAAGCATGCGCTGTGGCTGCTGATCTCGCTGTGGACGGGGCTGACCTTCGTCGGCTACTTCGTGCCCATCCGCAGCCTGCTGCCCGAGGTGCTGGCGCTGACCGGCGCATGGCAGATCTTCTGGGTGCTGTTCTATGCGCTGGCCACCTACGGCAACGCGGGCTTCCTGCGCGAGCAGGTCTGCAAGCACATGTGCCCCTATGCGCGCTTCCAGAGCGCCATGTTCGACAAGGACACCCTGGTCGTCACCTACGACACCGCGCGCGGCGAATCGCGCGGCCCGCGCCACAAGGGGGTGGACTACCGGGCCCAGGGGCTTGGCGACTGCATCGACTGCACGCTGTGCGTGCAGGTCTGCCCCGTGGGCATCGACATACGCGACGGCCTGCAGTACGAATGCATTGGCTGCGGCCTGTGCATCGACGCCTGCAACAGCGTCATGGACCGCATGCATTACCCGCGCGGGCTGATCCGCCTGTCCACGCAGAACGGCGTGGCCCGGGGCTGGCGCCAGAGCGAGCTGGTGCGCCGCATCTTCCGCCCGCGCGTGCTCATCTACGGCACGGCGCTGGTGGCCATCTCCACGGCCATGGTGGCCAGCCTGGCGCTGCGCACGCCGCTGAAGGTGGACGTGGTGCGCGACCGGGGCACGCTGTCGCGCATCGTGGCCGGCGGCCAGATCGAGAACATCTACCGCGTGCAGATCGGCAATGCCACGGAGCAGGACCAGCACTATGTGCTGTCGGCCTCGGGCATCGAAGGCCTGCGCGTGGCTTCGGAGACCGAGGTGGACGTGGGCGCGGCCCAGGACCGCTGGGTCGTGGTGCGGCTGCAGGCGCCCTATGGCGGGGCCGGCCCTGGCTCGCACGGCGTGGAGATCACGGCCACGGCGGTGGGTGACCCGGCGCTTTCCAAGCAGGCGCACAGCACGTTCCTGGTGCCGCGCTGAAGGGCTGGTTGGATGGATTGATTCAGGAGTACGGCGCAGTTGTTGTGCACGATGCCTGGCCCGCTGCAGCGCGGGCTGGCATCGGTTTTGAGGCCCCGGAAGTTTGTTCCGGGGCCTTTTTTTCCGTCCATCTGGCGCCGAAGGGCGGCCGCCCAGGCGACTCCCGGGCGACACGATCTGGTGTAAATGCTCATAGGGAAATCCGCAGACCCCGCTATGGTGGGCGGCTGTTTTCCGTCCCGCGTATGAACAAGAAACCTGCCTCCCCCGACAACGTCTTTTCCGAGTCCAGCGCCTCCGCATCGCTGGCCGCCTCCACCACCACAGCCGGCACCACCAGCACCACCGGCAGCAGCCCGGCAGCGGCCACGCCCACGCCCTTTCGCTCCGCCCTGATCCGCTCCGGCACCATCCGTGCCACCACGCGCAGCTTCCTGCATGCCCTGGGCCAGGACGACGAAGACATAGAGCGCCCGCACATCGGCGTGTTCCACACGGGCGGGGAGATGAGCCCCTGCAACCTCAACCTGCGCGACCAGGCCCAGCATGCCAAGACCGGCATCTATGCCGGGGGCGGTACGCCGCATGAATGCCCGGTGGTGTCGGTCAGCGACGGGCTGACCATGGCGCATTCGGGCATGCGGTTTTCGCTGGTCTCGCGCGAGCTGATCGCCGACAGCGTGGAGGCCTCGGTGCGCGGCCACCAGTGGGATGGCATCTTCGCCATCGGCGCCTGCGACAAGAACCTGCCGGGCCTGATGATGGGCATGGTGCGCTGCAATGTGCCCAGCGTCTTCGTGCATGGCGGCTCGGCCCTGCCGGGGCAGGCGCCCGGCGTGCACGGGCGCGACCTGAACGTGGTCGATACCTACGAGACCATCGGCCAGGTGCTGGCCGGCACCGCCACGGCGCAGGACCTGGAGGCCATGAGCCGCGCCTGCCTGCCCACGGCCGGCGCCTGCGCAGGCCAGTTCACGGCCAACACCATGGGCATGGTGAGCGAGGCGCTGGGCCTGGCGCCCATCGGCTCCAGCATGGTGCCCGCCGTGTTCAGCGAGCGCGCACCGCTGATGCGCCGCGCCGCCCGCCAGCTCATGCAGGCCGTGTGGGCCAGCGCCGAAGGCGGCGGCCCGCTGCCGCGCGACATCATCACGCGCCGGGCACTGGAGAATGCCTGCGCCGTGGTCAGCGCCACGGGCGGATCGACCAATGCCGCCCTGCACCTGCCGGCCATCGCGCACGAGGCCGGCATCCGCTTCCACCTGGACGACGTGGCCGAGATCTTCGCGCGCACGCCGCTGATCGCCGACCTGCGTCCCGGCGGGCGCTTCCTGGCGCGCGACGTGTACTACATCGGCGGTGCCGGCGTGATCCTGCGCACGCTGATGGAGCAGGGCTTTGTCCACGGCGATGCGCTCACCTTCACGGGCCGCACCCTGGCCGAAGAACTGGCCGATGCCGCGCCGCCCGATGGCGAGGTGGTGCGCACGCCCGGCAATCCCATCACGCGCGACGGTGGCCTGACCGTGCTCAAGGGCAACCTCTGCCCCGATGGCGCGTTGCTGAAGACGGCCGGCCTCAAGGCCCTGGTGCACCGGGGCCCCGCGCGCGTCTTCGAGTCCGAGGAACAGGCCCAGGCCGCCGTGCAGGCCATGCAGTACGCGGCCGGCGACGTCATCGTCATCCGCAACGAAGGCCCGCGCGGCAGCCCCGGCATGCGCGAGATGCTGGGCATCACCGCGCTGCTGTATGGCCAGGGCATGGGCGACAAGGTGGCCCTGCTGACCGATGGGCGCTTCTCTGGTGCCACGCGCGGCCTGTGCATCGGCTACGCAGGCCCCGAGGCGGCCGACAACGGCCCCATTGCCGCGCTGCGCGACGGCGACCTCATCGCCATCGACGCCCGCGCCGATGCGCGCAGCATCACGGTGGAAATCGGCGAGGCCGAACTGGCCGCACGTCTGGAACAATCGGCCGCCGCGCGCCGCCAGATGCCGCCGCTGGGCGGCGTGCTGGAAAAATACGCGCTCACCGTGCGCCCGGCCCACCAGGGCGCGGTCACGCATTCGGGCCAGGTGGTCTGGCTGCGCGACGACAGTTGAAGCCGCCGGGCTGGCACGCATTTCCCCCACTGTTTTTTCAGAGTTTCAATTTCAACCGGAGACATACGCATGAACATCGACCGCCGCCAATGGCTGGGCACCGCTGGAGCGGGTGCGCTGCTGGCCAGCCTGGGCCAGCAGGCCTGGGCGCAGGCCCAGGGCCCCATCGAGACCCTGAACATCATCACCGGCTTCGCGGCCGGAGGCACCTCGGACGCCATCTGCCGCCGCGTGGGCACCAAGCTGTCGGGCTATGCCAAGACCGCCGTGGTGGAGAACCGCACGGGCGCGGGCGGGCAGATCGCCATCAGCTACGTCAAGGGCCGGCCCGCAGACGGCGCCACCTTGCTGCAGACGCCCACGTCCATGCTGTCCATCTACCCGCACATCTACAAAAAGCTGCCCTATGACCCGGTGGCCGACCTGGCGCCGGTCACCGTGGGCTGCATATTCGACTTCGGCTTCGCCGTCGGCCCCGCCGTGCCCGCCAGCGTGACCACGGTGCCCGAATTCTTCGCCTGGGCCAAGGCCAACCCCGCAGGCGCCAACTTCGGCTCGCCCGCTCCCGGCTCCACGCCGCACTTCATCGGCGCCCTGCTGGGCCAGCATGCCGGCGTGGACTTCAAGCACGCCGGCTACCGCGGCACCCAGCCGGCGCTGCTGGACATGCTGGGCGGCAACGTCTCCGCCGTCTGCGGCCCCGTGGGCGACATGCTGCAGCACCTGGCCGGCGGCAAGATGCGCATCCTGGGCGTCAGCGGCGCCAAGCGCAGCCGCTTCGCACCCCAGGTGCCCACGCTGGTGGAGCAGGGCTACAAGGACATGGCGCACAGCGAATGGTTCGCCTTCTTCGTGCCCGCCAAGACCCCCGCCGAGACCGTGCAGCGCCTGAACGGCCACATGCGCAAGGCCCTGGCCACGCCCGACGTGGTGGACAGCCTGGCCACCTTCGGCCTGGACGCCCAATCCTCCACCCCCGCCGAACTGGCCGCGCTGCTGCAGTCCGAACTCGCCAAATGGGGCCCCATCGTCAAGCGCGTGGGATTCACAGCAGAGGGCTAAAAAGACCAAAACGGGCCGAGCGAAGCGAAGGCCCGCCCCATGCCCACTCCCCGTATGTCAGCGCAGGTTGCCCGCAGCGAAGCGGAGGGTCGCGGACATTCGGGGCGCCTTCTTTGATCTGACCTTTCTTGGCGAATCAAGAAAGGGCAGTCGGCCGCCGGGCCGAGACCCGGCCTCAGAAAAATACCACCCGGCAGGGTCAAAAACAGACCCACGTAAACCAAAGCCTCAGAACGGCAACGTCCCCTGCACATACAACGTCCGAGGCATCCCCACATACTTGCCCCCGTTGTTGTCCGTAGACCGCGTGTAGTACCTGCGATCGAACAGATTCTTGACCCCCACGGCCACCCGCAGATTGCTCAGCGACTTGCCAAAGTCATAGCCCGCACGCAGGCCCACGGTCGCAAACCCGGGAATATCACCCAGCCGCCCCGCAGCATCTTCCTGCGTCACATACTGCGTGCCCGACCCCGGAGAGCGCTGCTTCGATTGCGCGGCCAGGTCCGCATTCAGCGTCCACTGCCCCAGCGCATAGCGCGCCCACAGCTGGCCCGTGTGGCGCGAGTACAGCGGCAGGTCGCGCCCCGCGAAATCGCCAGCGCGCGAGACAGCCTCGGTGTAGGTGTAGGACACACCCGCCGTCAGCCCCTTGAGCGCGGCATTCCACTGGCCCAGGTCGTAGCGCAGCGAGGACTCGATGCCGCGGTGGCGCGTGGCGCCCAGGTCGGTCCAGATGCCGTCCACGCCCACGCGGGTCAGCAGCAGTTCCTTGTCGAAGTCGATGTTGAACAGCGTCAGCTCGGCGTTCAGCGCCGGGCTGTTGTAGTGCGTGCCCACCTCATAGGTCTTGGCCGATTCGGGATGCAGGCCGCGCTCGGTCTGGGCCAGCTGCGCGTACTGCTGCGGGCCGAAGGACTTGCCCGCGTTGGCGAACAGCGACCACTGCGCATTCATGCGGTAGAGCACGGACAGCGTGGGCAGGAACTCGCTTGCATCGGCCTTGGGGAACAGCTGGCTGGTGACGGTGCTGCCATCGGCGCCCAGGTTGCTGACGTTGTTGAAGGAGTTGATGCGTTCGTAGCGCACGCCGGGCGTGATGGTCCAGTTGCCGATGTCGATGCGGTCATCGATGTAGAAGGCATGGGCCGTGGTGCCGCCCTGGCTGGTCTGGTAGGGCGTGATCGGCAGGGCCATGGCGTTGGCCATGGTGGCGGGGTTGTAGTAGGCGGTGCGCAGCGCGACCTCGGAACTGCTTTCCTTGAGGTAGCGGTAGCCCACGCTGACTTCCTGCACCACGGAGCCGGTCTCGAACAGGCGCGAGTAGCGCGGCTCGATGCCGAAGTAGTGGTAGCTGCGCGGCGCGGCCGTCAGGCGGCGCTGGTTGGCGTTGTCCTGCTCGATGTAGCTGCCGCGGAACGAGTCCACGTAGTAGCCCAGCACCTCGAAGTTGTTGCGCCCGTCCTTGTGGTTGTACTTGAACGAGGCATCGGTGCGGCGGCCGTCGAAGCTGTCGTAGGAGCGCGTGGACTGGAACGGGTCGGCCGCGTACTGCGCCGTGGTCAGGCCGCCGGGCATGCGGCCTGAGCCCTCGAAGTGGTGCAGCGAGACGGCGATGTCGTCCTGGGCCGAGATGCGGTAGGCGCCCTTGAGCAGGATGTCGTCGATGTCGGTCTTGTCATTGCCTGCGCGCCAGCCGTCGCCATGCGTGCCCGAGTACAGCAGGGCCAGGCCCAGGCCGGATTCGTTGGTGCCGCCCACGAACAGGCTGGGCGTGGTCTTGGCATTGCCGCCGTGGCTGTAGATCTCGGTGCCCACCGAGGCCTCTGCGGCAAAGGTCTTGGGAATGGCGCGCGTGACGAAGTTGATGATGCCGCCCACGTTCTGGGGGCCGTAGCGCACCGAGCCCGCGCCGCGGATCACATCCACCGACTCCAGGTTGCCCAGCGACACGGGCGCCAGCGACAGCTGGGGCTGGCCGTAGGGCGCGTAGGAGACGGGCACGCCGTCCATCAGCACATACGAGCGCGGCGACAGGCGCGCCGTCAGGCCGCGCACGCCGATGTTCAGAGACACGTCGCTGCCGCCCGTGCCGTTGCTGTCCTGCACCTGCACGCCGGGCACCAGGCGCAGCACGTCGCGCAGGCTGGAGGAGCCGGTTTCCTCGATGCGCGCCCGTTCGACGATGGTGCGCGCGCCGGCATGGTCCAGCACCTTTTCCTCGGTGGGGTTGTCCAGCCAGTTGCCCGTGACGGTGATGGCGGACAGGCCGGCCTCGGGTGCGGTGGTGGTGGGGGATGGCGCCTGTGCCGACGCCTGCAGCGACAGCAGGGCGGCGGCGACAGCGGCCGCGCAGCGTGTGAGCCTGGCGCAGTGATTGCTGGAAACCATGGAAAACTTCCTTTGTGCCTCTGGGATTGGTGCAGCGCTGAAGGGTCGGCTGGCAGGCTGCAGGACGCGTGGCGGCGGGCGAGGCGGAAGCAGGAGACAAGGACCGGTCAGCATGCATGGCGGCGATGCCGGTTCGGGGTGCGAGTCTAAATGAGAATCATCCAGCTTGCACCAGGCTGACAGCAGCTGTGCCGGGCCGCGTTGCCCGGGCGCTACAGCGCAGCAGGTGCTGCCAGCGCAGCGGGCGCTTACCTTGCTGCTTTTGCTGTTGGACGGGGCTGCATTGCGCGGGCCAGTTCGCCCAGCGTGGCCAGGGCCTGCCCGGTCTCGTCGCTCCAGTCATGGCCGTAGTTCAGCCGCAGGCAGTGGCCGAAGGCCTGCGAGGCCGAGAAGATCGGCCCCGGCGCCACGCTGATGCCGCGCGCCAGCGCCGCGCGGTGCAGGGCCAGCGCATTGCAGTACGGCGGCAGCTCTATCCACATGAAGTAGCCGCCCTCGGGCCGCGTGGCCCGCGTGCCTTGTGGAAAGTGGCGGGCAATGGCCGATGCCATGTGGTCCCGCTGCAGGGCCAGGCTCTGGCGCAGGCGGCGCAAGTGGCGGTCGGCGCCGCCGCTTTCCAGGTAGTCGGCCAGCGCCTGCTGGGTGGGCGCATTCGTGGCCAGCGTGGTGGTGAGCTTTTGCCGGGCCACGGCGCGCGTGAAGCGCCCCGGCGCGGCCCAGCCCGTGCGCCAGCCCGGCGCCAGCCATTTGGAGAACGAGCTGCAGTGCAGCACCCAGCCTTCGGTGTCGAAGGTCTTGGCCGGCGGCGGGCGGCGCTCGCCGAAGTACAGCTCGCCGTACACATCGTCCTCGATCAGCGGCACGCGGTGGCGCGTGACCAGCTCCACCAGTGCGCGTTTGCGCGCCTCTGGCATGAGGCTGCCCAGCGGGTTCTGAAAGCAGGTCATCAGCCAGATGGCCTGGGGCCTGTGGCGCTGCAGTGCTGCCTCCAGCGCGTTCAGGTCCATGCCCTCGCCCGGATGGGTGGGCACCTCGATGGCCGACAGGCCCATGCGCTCCAGCGCCTGCAGCGCGCCATAGAAGCAGGGCGATTCGATGACCACGGCGCCGCCGGGCCGCGTGACGGCGGCCAGGCACAGGTTCAGAGCCTCCAGCGCGCCGTTGGTGATGACCAGGTCGGCCGGCGTCAGCGCCAGGCCGTCGGCTAGGTAGCGGCGTGCGATCTGGCGGCGCAGCGCCAGGCTGCCGGGCGTGAGGTCGTCGATGGCGCTGCGCGGGTCGGCCTCGCGTGCGGCATGCGCCAGGCACTGGCCCAGGCGGCGCAGCGGGAACAGGCCCGGCGAGGGAAAGGCCGAGCCCAGGGGCACGACATCGCGGTCCATGGCCGACTCCAGCACCTCGAACACGCGCTCGCTCACATCGACCACGGCAAAGCTGTCGCCCTCGGGCGAAGACGGCTCGGTGGGCTCGGGCGGCGCGCTGCGCGGGCGCTGGGCCACGAAGTAGCCCGATCGCTCGCGCGCGCGCACCAGGCCGCGCGCCTCCAGCAGGTAGTAAGCCTGGAAGACGGTGGAGGCGCTGACGCCGCGCCGCTCGCTGGTCTGACGCACCGAGGGCAGCTTGTCACCTGGGCACAGAACGCCTGCGGTGATGGATGCCTCGATATCGTCGGCCAGCTCCTGGTAGCGCGTCATGGCGGCGTGCGTGCTTGGGTGCGGGCGCCGCTTCAGCCTTGCTCGGCCAGCAGTTCCTGCAGCGCCTTGATCTGCTGGCGCAGGCGCTCGTTCTCGGCTTCGAGTTCGTTCACGCGTTGCTGCAGTTCCTCGGGCGAGGCGGTCACGGCCGCGCCTTCGCCGTCGGCCGCTTCGGCTTCGGGTTTGGCGGCCTTGGGCTTTTTCTTGGCATCGCGCACGCGCTTGGCGGCCTGCTTGAGTTCGTCGGCGCCTGCGGCGGCCACGGCCTGCTGCTCGTCCACGGGCAGGCTGGCGACCACGGCGGCGGTGCTCAGCGAGATGTCGCCCGAGCGCACGGCGGCCACCACTTCGGGCGCGGCCTTTTGCTGGATGGTCTCGATCAGCTTGACCTGGCTGCTGGACAGGCGGGCCACGCGGGCCAGGGCTTCGCGCGTGTCCAGGGCCTCGTCGGGCACCTTGGCCACGCTGGCCAGGGCGGCGGCGACCACGGGGTCGGTCTCGCCTTCCCAGGGGGCTTCACCCTCGGCCTGGGGCGCATCGGCCTTGGCGGCCATCACGGCAGCGGCGGCGGCCGAGCGGCGTGTGGCAATGATCTCGCGCTTGCGCAGCGCCAGCACGCCGCGCTGGAAGTCGGACACGCTGCGGCGGCCCAGGTGCTGGTCGATCATCCACAGGTGCACGTCGTCCATGTTCTTGAACTGCGTGGCCTGCACGGTGTTGAAGGGCAGGCCGTGCTTTTGGCAGATGGCGTAGCGGTTGTGGCCGTCGATGAGCAGGTCGTTCCAGAGCACGAGCGCGTCGCGGCAGCCTTCGGCCACGATGCTGCGCTCCAGCGCGTCGAGTTCATCGGGGGTCAGCGGGTCGATGTAGGCCTTGAGTTCTTCGTTGACGACGATGTCCATGGCAGTGCAGAAATGAGGAATGAAAGGAACGGCGGCCGCTCCGGGCCATTGCAGCAATGGCCCTGGACAGCCGCCAGGAAAAAATCACGGGCAAGGAGGGCAGGGCGGCCTGCGCCCCGGCTTCACAGCAGGCGCGAGATCAGCGCACCCTCGGCCGGCGCATCCAGCGGAATGCGCACGCGGATTGGGTTGCCCTGGGCGACCTGCACGGGTTCGCCGTCGAGGTTGAACATCTTCTCCAGCAGCACCTGGCGGTTGCCCTGCGGGTGGATGATCTCCAGCGTATCGCCCACCGAGAAGCGGTTCTTGGTCTCCACCTCGGCCATGCCGTCGGCATAGCTGCGCACCTCGCCCACGAAGTGGCTGCGCTGCAGCACCGAGTGGCCGGTCTCGTAGTTCTGGTAGTCCTGCGAGGGACGGCGCTCCAGCAGGCCGCCCGTGTAGCCGCGGTTGGCCAGGCCTTCGAGCTCGGTGATCAGGTGCGGGTTGAAGGGGCGACCAGCCACGGCATCGTCGATGGCGCGGCGGTAGACCTGGGCCGTGCGGGCCACGTAGTACAGGCTCTTGGTGCGGCCCTCGATCTTGAGCGAGTCCACGCCGATCTTCACCAGGCGCTCCACATGCTCCACGGCGCGCAGGTCCTTGGAGTTCATGATGTAGGTGCCGTGCTCGTCTTCCATGATGGGCATCAGCTCGCCGGGGCGGCCCTTTTCCTCCAGCAGGTAGACCTGCTCGGCCTTGGGGTGGCGTGCGCCGTCGCCGCAGGTGCTGGTGAACTGGCTGTCGGCTTCCTCGCGGGCCTTCTCGAAGCTGAAGTCCTGCTCCATGGTCTGGGCCAGGGCCTCGCCGGTATTGGGATCCACCGCCGCGTCATGCGTCTTGTAGTCCCAGCGGCAGGCATTGGTGCAGGTGCCCTGGTTGGGATCGCGCCGGTTGAAGTAGCCCGACAGCAGGCAGCGGCCCGAGTAGGCGATGCACAGCGCGCCGTGCACGAAGACCTCGATCTCCATGTCCGGGCATTCCTGCCGGATCTTCTCGATCTCGTCCAGCGACAGCTCGCGCGACAGGATGATGCGCGAGACGCCGGCCTTCTGCCAGAACTTCACCGTGGCCCAGTTGGTGGTGTTGGCCTGCACCGAGAGATGGACCTCGGTCTCGGGCCACTTTTCCTTGACCATCATGATCAGGCCGGGGTCGGCCATGATCAGCGCGTCGGGCTTGCACTCGATCACGGGCTCGATGTCGCGGATATAGGTGCGCACCTTGTCGTTGTGGGCGATCAGGTTGCTGGTGACGAAGAATTTCTTGCCCCGCGCATGCGCCTCGGAGATGCCCTGGGCGATCTGTTCGAGGCGGAATTCGTTGTTGCGTGCGCGCAGGCTGTAGCGGGGTTGCCCGGCGTAGATGGCGTCGGCGCCAAAGTCGTAGGCCGCACGCATCTTGTCGAGCGAGCCGGCCGGCAGCAGCAGTTCGGGGGCTTTGAGGGTCATGATCCCCGTATTGTCCCGCATCGCGCTTTCCAACACGGTTCGCTATGGCTCCGCCAGGCCCAGTCCCTTCAGATGCACCAGCAACTGCCTTGCATGGGCGGGCAACTGGTCTTCCCGGGCCGTGCACAGCAGCAGCTGGCGCCGGGCCCAGGCATCGCTCAAGGGCACGGCGCGGGCGCCACTGGCCGGGGCCAGGCGCTGCGCGGCGGCGGCGGGCATGACGGCCACGCCCACGCCCTGGCCCACCAGCTGGCAGATGCTATCCAGGTGCTGCAGCTGGGCGCGCCAGCGCAACTGCCCTCCCGACGGCCCTTCCAGCAAGGCGGCCTGCTGGCGCACCAGCACCTGCAGGGCGGCATCGTGCGGCAGGCCTACCCAGTCTTCGGTCAGCAGGTCCTGCAAGGCCAGCCGCTTGCGCCGGGCCAGGCGGTGGGCGCGCGGCAGCACGGCCACCAGCGGGTCGGGGCGCCAGGGCGTGGCCTGCAGGCCGCGCAGGTCCTGGGCATCGCTGGCCACGCCGATGTCGCACAGGCCCTGGCGCAGCCGGTCCAGCACTTCGGCGCTGCGGCATTCCTGCAGCTCCAGCGCCACGCGCGGATGGCCGCGCAGGAATCCGGCCACGGCCACCGGCAGGTGCTCGCTCACGGCCGAGGTGTTGCCGCATACGCGCACATGCCCGGCCAGGCCCGCGCCGTACTCGGCCATGTCGCCGCGCAGGCGTTGCATCCGGGCCAGAACGTCACGCGCATGCTGGCCCAGCGTGTGGCCGGCCGCCGTGGGCCGCACGCCGCGCGCCTGGCGCGCGAGCAGGGCGCAGCCCAGTTGCGCCTCCATGCCGCGCACGCGCTCGCTGGCCGAGGCCAGGGTCATGTGCGCGCGCCCGGCCGCCGCCGTGAGCGTGCCGCAGTCGAGGATATGGACGAACAGCTGCAGGTCGGTGAGGTCGAATCGCATGGACTGTGGTGCTGAAGGATCAGGCCATGCCTGAGCCTTGGTTTGAAGATTCCCGATTGTGATCCCTTTGTTGGTGCACGAGCATGGTGCCATGAGGTTCAGGAAGGGCCTGAGCCAGGTCAGTGAAAGTGCAGGGTGGCCGTGATGTGGGATGCGTGGTGGGTGATGGCGGCGGCGGTAGCCGTGTTCGGGCTGGCCGGTGTCGTCAAGGGAGTGGTGGGCCTGGGCCTGCCCACGGTGTCCATGGCGCTGCTGGCGCTGTTCATGCCGGCCGGGCAGGCGGCGGCCTGGCTGCTGCTGCCGTCCCTGGTGACCAATGTGGTGCAGATGCGGCCCCTGCCATCGCTGCGGCCTCTGCTGCGGCGCCTGGGCTGGATGCAGCTGGGCATTGTCGCGGGCACGGTGGGCGGCATGCTGTGGTGGGGCCCGGTGGGCGAGGCCGCCGTGGCGCGCACGGCGCTGGGCGTGGCCCTGGTTATTTATGCCCTGTGGGGCCTGTGGGGGCCAGGCCTGCAGGTGCCGCAGAGGCATCAGGCCTGGCTGGGTCTGTTGTGTGGTCTGTTGACGGGCGGGATCACGGCGTTGACCGGCGTGTTCGTGGTGCCGGCCGTGGCCTTTTTGCAATCGCTGGCGCTGGGCCGGCAGGCGCTGATGCAGGCCATGGGCCTGTGCTTCACGGTGTCCACGCTGGCGCTGGGCGCGGGCATGGCGCTGGCGCAGGGGCCGGGCCATGCCGCTTCGTCCTGGACGGGCTGGGGGGCCACGGCCCTGGTTTCCGCACTGATGCTGCTGCCCGCCCTGGCCGGCATGGCCTGGGGCGAGCGGCTGCGCCAGTCGCTGTCGCCCCAGGTTTTCAAGCGCGTGCTGATGCTGGGCCTGCTGGCCCTGGGCATCTACATGTGCGCCAGGGGCTAGCCCCGGGCGTTCAGGCGCGGAACACCTTCACGGGGCTGCCGCGCTCCACCTCCCAGTGCTGCTGGCTGCGCGTGCGCCGGGCCTGGCCCTCGCCCTGCGCGTTGAGGCGCGCCAGCTTCAGGGCCAGCAGCTCGCGCGCCAGCCGCTTGTTGGCGTGCTGGCTGCGCTCGCTCATGACCTTCACCGAGATCCCGCTGGGCACATGCAGGGCATGGACGGCGGAGTCCGTGGTGTTGACATGCTGGCCACCCTTGCCCGAGGCCTTGCAGGCCTGGAAGACGATTTCGCCATCTGCCGGCAATTGCCGGGGCGGCTCGCACTTCTGCACGGCAACAAACCAGTTCCTGCGCGGGTGGTGGGGCCGCAGGGGACTGTCGAAGACCCACTGGATGGTGCCCAGCCAGGCGCCCAGCGTGCCGTGAAGCAGGCCGGTGTCGCCCTCGCAGCGCAGCAGCACGGACTTGTAGCCGGCCGGCGTGGGCGTTTCCTCCAGCACGTCCACTGCGATGCCGCTGGCGGCGCAGTCGCGCAGCAGCTCGCGCAGGGTCAGGCGCACGGCATGCTCGCACTCGGCGGGGCCGTGGGATGCGGTCAGCTGGATCAGCAGCATTGCATGGCTCCCTTCTTGTAGGTCAGCAGGGGGCGCAGCCTCGCCACCAGTTGCACCAGGCCTGCTTGCTGCAGGCTGGCGACGACGGAGTCCACGTCCTTGTAGGCCTGGGGGGCCTCCTCGTAGACCAGTTCGCGGTCGGCGCAGACCACGGCGCTGCCGAATTGGGTACGCAGCAGTTCGTCCAGCGTGAAGCGCGGGCGCAGGCGGCCCATGCAATCGGTGCGTGCCCACTTGCGGCCCGCGCCGTGCGCCAGCGAGTGCAGTGCCTCGTCACGCCCGGCCACGGGCCGCACAAGGTAGCTGTAGTCGCCGCGCGAACCCGGGATCACCACCAGGCCCTGGTCGGCTGGCGTGGCGCCCTTGCGGTGCAAAAAGCCATCCTCGCCGCGCCAGTGGTGGGCGATCACGTGGTTGTGGGTGATGTCCAGCAGTGCCTGGCCGCGCGTGCGCAGGACGCGCAGCAGGCGTGCCGCAATGCTGGCGCGGTTGAGCTGGGCGAAGGCGATGGCGGCCGCGTGCTGGCGCAGGTACTGCGTGGCGGCATCGCTGCTGGCGGCCAGGCCGTCGTGGCTGAAGGCTTCCACATGGGCGCGCAGGATGGCGCCGCCCAGCCCGCGCGAGCCGCTGTGCACCATGAGGTGCACGCGTTTCCTGTCGAGCGCGCCGTCCTCGTACAGCGTGTCCACCACCTGCAGTTCGGCAAAGTGGTTGCCGCCGCCAATGGTGCCCAGGCTGTCCTGCAGATACGCCAGGTCGGCCACGCCGCTGGCCTGGGCGATGTGCTCCAGCTGCTGCATGTCCACGGCGTCCAGCAGTTCCTGGGGCAGGGGGCCGTCGATGTTGCCCACCGCCTTTTCCAGCTTGGGGGCCGAGGTCTTGTGCGCCGCCAGCTCCGTGCTGTACAGCGACATGCCGCAGCCGATGTCGCCGCCGACCAGGGCCGGGTAGAAGCGGCCCACGGAAAAGAAGGCCGCCCCTACCGGGTAGCCCCGGCCCGGGTGCAGGTCGGGCAGGCCCACGGCGGCGCGCATGCCGGCCAGGTTGCGGGCCGTTGTTTGAAGTTGTTGGATGGCGGCGTCTTCAATCCAGACGCCGCGGTTGGCGAACACCTGAAGATGGATGTCCGAAAGGGAATTGCCCATGAATGGCTTTCGATCGAGTGCTTGGGGCACATTCCGGCAGATGCGGAATGCGCAATGGGCAGTCGCCGCAAGCTCGATGGACAGGCATCAGGAAAAGCGCACGCGCAGCCGAAAGCCGGGCCTCTTGCGGGGCCGGGAATCAGGTCTGCAGCGTGGCCTGGAGGCGCTAGGGCTTCAAGCGTGCACGACTGCAAAGGGACGTGTCGAATGGGACATGGGTTCTCTCCTTTGCGATGGTGGACGGGTGCCGCGAATGCGGCAAAGACGGGGATGCTAGGGACAAGCGGCCGGTGCCGCAAGCGAAGTCGCAGGCGCGTGGCGGATTGCATACAACGCAAGATGGAAAAAGCCCCGCAGGCAGGTACCGGCGGGGCTTTTTGATGAAGGGCCTGTGCCCGTTCAGTCCTGCGGGCGGAATCCGATGACCAGGTCCGAAGGCACGCGGCCATCGATGTCGCGCGGCAGCGTCTCGGTCTTTTGCAGCGCGCGGATGACGGCGTCGTCCCAGGCCTTGTTGCCGCTGGACTTGGCAATGGTGGCGCCGGTGATGGTTCCATCGGGCGCGGTGCGCACGCGCACCTCGGCCCGCGGATTGCCGCTGATGGCGTCCGGGTAGACGATGTTGGGCTTGACGCGCGCGGCCACCTTGGCACCATAGCCGGCCGAGGGGCCTCCGGCCGAGCTGCCCGAGCCACCGCTCTTGCTGCCGCCTGCGCCTTCGCCGGCCGAGCCGCCGCTGCCGGCCAGGCCCTGCATGCGGCGGATGTTCTCCAGGCGGCGTGCCTCGGCTTCCTTGGCCTCGCGGGCTTCCTTGGCGGCCTGTTCCTTCTTGCGCTTGTCCTCGGCGGCCTTCTTCTCGGCTTCGGCCTTGGCGGCCTTTTCCTTGTCGGCTTTCTCGGCTTTCTCGCGCTCGGCCTTGTCCTTGGCGGCTTTTTCCTTGTCCGCCTTTTCCTTTTCGGCCTTGTCCTTCTTTTGCTGCTCCAGGCGGTCCTTGCGGTCCTGCTCGGCCTTGTCCTTTTTCTGCTGCTCGAGCTTGTCGCGGCGGTCCTTCTCGGCTCTTTCCGCCTTCTCGCGCTCGGCCTTGTCCTTGGCCGCCTTGTCGGCCTTTTCCTTGTCCAGGCGCTCCTGGCGTTCCTTTTCGCGCTGCTCACGGGCGGCCTGTTCGGCGCGCTCCTTCTTTTGCTGCTCGATCTTGCGCTTCTTCTCCAGCGCGATCTC
>NZ_JADDRN010000028.1:0-78302 GCF_017355445.1 Delftia sp. SD018 | reverse complement strand
GCCCGGATTATGGTCATGCCGGGCGGGCCTGCACAGCGGTCACACCGCCCATGCAGGCCCCTGCACGGGCGTGGCGCCGCCCAGGTCGATAGAATCTTCGCTTCCTGCCCGCGCGGGGGGCGTGCCGCCCACCGCCTGCACCGCCTAATCGAAGATCGCGTTCTCACATGTCTGCCAATCAACCAACGTCCGCCTCGCACAACCAGCTCGACACCAAGGCCCAGGCCTGGTCCGCTCTCTTTGAAGAGCCGATGAGCGATCTGGTCAAGCGCTATACCTCCAGCGTGTTCTTCGACAAGCGCCTGTGGCAGGCCGACATCACGGGCAGCCTGGCGCATGCCGAGATGCTGGCGGCCCAGGGCATCATCGCCGCCGCCGACCACGAGTCCATCCGCAAGGGCATGGCGCAGATCACGCAGGAAATCGAGTCCGGCCAGTTCGAGTGGAAGCTCGACCTGGAAGACGTGCACCTGAACATCGAGGCCCGCCTGACCCAGCTGGTCGGCGACGCCGGCAAGCGCCTGCACACGGGCCGCAGCCGCAATGACCAGGTGGCCACCGACGTGCGTCTGTGGCTGCGCGGCGAGATCGACCTCATCGAAGGCCTGCTCGGCGAACTGCAGCTGTCCCTGGTCGAAGTGGCCGAGAAGAACGTGGACGTGATCCTGCCCGGCTTCACCCACCTGCAGGTGGCCCAGCCCGTGAGCTTTGCCCACCACCTGCTGGCCTATGTGGAAATGTTCAAGCGCGACGCCGAGCGCATGCTGGACCTGCGCCGCCGCGTCAACGTGCTGCCGCTGGGCAGCGCCGCCCTGGCCGGCACCACCTACCCGCTGGACCGCGAGCGCGTGGCCCGCACCCTGGGCATGGAAGGCGTCTGCCAGAACTCGCTGGACGGCGTCAGCGACCGCGACTTCGCCATCGAATTCACCTCGGCCGCCAGCCTGTGCATGGTGCACGTGAGCCGCCTGTCCGAAGAGCTGATCATCTGGATGAGCCAGAACTTCGGCTTCATCCGCATCGCCGACCGCTTCACCACGGGCTCGTCGATCATGCCGCAGAAGAAGAACCCCGACGTGCCCGAGCTGGCACGCGGCAAGACCGGCCGCGTGGTCGGCCACCTGATGGGCCTGATCACCCTGATGAAGGGCCAGCCCCTGGCCTACAACAAGGACAACCAGGAAGACAAGGAGCCGCTGTTCGACACGGTGGACACCCTGAAGGACACGCTGCGCATCTTCGCCGAGATGATCGGCGGCCAGGCCGACCCGGCCACGGGCGGCAAGAAGGGCGGCATCACCGTCAACGCCGAAGCCATGCGCGCCGCCGCACTCAAGGGCTATGCCACGGCCACCGACCTGGCCGACTACCTGGTCAAGAAGGGCCTGCCCTTCCGCGACGCGCACGAGACCGTGGCCCATGCCGTCAAGCTGGCCTCGCAAAAGGGCGTGGACCTGACCGAGCTGCCGCTGGCCGAACTGCAGGCCTTCAATCCCGGCATCGAGGCGGACGTCTTCGAGGCGCTCAGCCTCGAAGGCTCGCTCAACGCGCGCAACACCCTGGGCGGCACGGCGCCGGCCCAGGTGCGCAAGCAGCTCGCAGGCCACCAGGCGCGCTTGAATGCACGCCTGAACGCACGCCTGGGCTGATCCCCCCGTTCGCCGGAGCCGCGCCATGACATCCTCCCGCCGCCAACTGCTGACCGGGGCGCTGCGCGCTGCCGGCGCAGTGACTGCCGTTGCCGCCTCGTCGGCCCTGGCTCCGCTGGCCTGGGCACAGCCCGGGCAGGCCATCCGCATCCTGGTGGGCTTTCCGCCGGGCGGCGGCACGGATGCCATCGCGCGCCTGCTGGCCGACCGGCTCAAGGACGTGCTGGGCACCACGGTGCTGGTGGACAACCGCCCCGGCGCGGGCGGGCAGATCGCGGCGCAGCAGCTCAAGGCGGCTGCGGCCGATGGCCACACGCTGTTCCTCACGCACGACCACACCATCTCCATCCTGCCCCAGGTGGTGAAGAAGCCGGGTTTCGACCCTGGCCATGACTTCGTTCCCGTGGCCGGCTTTGCCACCTTCGTGAACGCGCTGGCGGTCTCCGCCAACACGCCGGCGCGCAACCTTGCCGAGTATGTGGAGTGGGTGCGCCAGGGCGCAAAGCGCGGCAGCATCGGCATTCCCGCGCCCGCGTCCACGCCGGAATTCCTGGTCAGGCTGCTGGGCGAGCACTACAAGCTGGACCTGGTGGCCGCGCCCTACCGGGGCAGCGCGCCCATGCTGGCCGACATGCTGGGCAACCAGATTCCGGCCGGCATCGCCTCGGTGCAGGACTTCATGGAAAACCACAAGGCCGGCAAGCTGCGCGTGATCGGCGTGCTGGGCACGCGCCGCCAGGCCACCATGCCCGAAGTGCCCACGCTGGCCGAGCAGGGCGTCAAGGGCTTCGAGGACACGCCCTACTACGGCATCTACGCGCCGCGCGGCACGCCCCAGGCCTTCATCGACCGCTTCTCCGCCGCCGTGGCCACCGTGCTCAAGCAGCCCGATGTGCACGAGCAGCTCACCGCCCTGGGCCTGACCGTGGGCCACATGCCACCCGCGCAACTGGCCGAGCGCGAGCAGGCCTATACCCAGGTCTGGAAACGCATCATCCAGACCAGCGGCTTCCAGCCGCAGTAAGCGCGCGTCCAGCGGTCCCGCATGTTCTACGCGATTCCGCTGGAGGACCGGCCCCGCTGGAGCAATCCGCCGTGGATGACGCTGCTGATCATCCTCGTGAACGTGCTGGTGTTCTTCGGGCCGCAGCGCTCCGAGGAGCGCGCCCAGCAGACGGCGGCGCAGTTCTATGCCGCCAGCGCGCTGCCGGGCATCGAGTTGCCGCGCTTTGTGGACTGGCTGCAGCGCACGGATTCGCCCATTGCCAAGCAGGCGAAGGTGCTGCAGAAAAAGGGCCTGGTCGAGCCGCTGCTGCAGCGCATGGAGCAGGAGCCCGCCTTTCTGGCGCTGCTGCGCAGCGGCCAGATCGTTGGGGCCAGCGATCCCCTGCACGGGCAGTGGCAGACGGACCGCAGCCGCTACGAGGCCTTGCAGCCGCCGCCCTTCACCACGCGCTGGGCGCAGGACTATGGCGAGGACGCGCCGCTGCGCCCGGTGACCTGGATCACGTCGGCCTTCCTGCATGCCAGCACGGGCCATCTGGTCGGCAATATGCTGTTTCTCTTCATGTTCGGCTTTTCGGTGGAGCTGGCACTGGGGCGGGCCACCTATCTGCTGTTCTATCTGCTGGGGGCCGTCGGGGCTTCGCTGCTGTCCTCCTGGGTCCTTGGGGGTGCGGGCGTCTATGGTCACGGGCTGGGCGCTTCGGGCGCGGTCGCAGCGCTGATGGGCATGTACGCCGTCATGTACCGGCTGCGGCGCATCCGCTTTTTCTACCAGTTGTTCTTCTACTTCAACTACGTCACGGCACCGGCCCTAATCCTGTTGCCGGCCTGGATCGCGAATGAAGTGCTGCAGCACTTCTTCAGCGGCCGGGGCGTGGACTACATGGCCCATCTGGGCGGTCTGCTGACGGGCGCAGCCCTGATGGCCCTGCATCTGCGCCGCAAGCCACGGGCGGCGTTGGCTGGCCATCATTCGGCGCCGGACGATGGCTTCGACGCACATGTCGCCAACGCGCGACGCCTGGGCCAGGCGCTGGACATGGAGGGCGCCCTGCGCGTCTGGCGCGCCGCAGCCCAGCTGCGGCCTGCCGACACCGAGGTGCTGCGGGCCTGGTTTGCCGCGGCCCGCTATGCGCCTGCCAGCGAGGACTTCCACCGTGCGGCCCGGCGCATCTTCAGGCTGCCGGCCCGTGATGCCGCCACCCTCGCCTGGCAGCACGACAGCTACCGCATCTACCTGGACCTGGCCCGCCCAGGCGCCAGGATCGCGCCCGAGGACATGGCCAGACTGGTGCGCCGCTTCACGCGTGCCCGTGCGTTCGACGATGCCGAGAAGCTGTGCCACGCGCTGCTGCAGGCAGCACCCGGCCAGCCGGGCCTGGGCGAGACGCTGTGCCTGCTGGTCAACGGCCTGCTGCAGCAGGGGCTGGCACAGCGCGCCCGCGCCTGGCTGCCACAACTGCAGCGCTGGGCGCCCGATGAGGCCGTGACCCGGCTGTTGCTCGACGGGCAGGCCCGGTCCCAGGCCACGGCGTGATCAGTGCGGGGCCGGGCGCGGGTCCGGTCCCTGTTCCGGTTCCGGGTCACGCAGCAGCCACCGCACCTCCTGCGTGGCCTCGCTGTCGGGATGGCGCGCCTGCAGCGTGGCCAGGATGCCCTGGGCCATGTCCCGGCGCCCGAAGCCCTGCAGCATCAGGCGCGCCGCCAGTTCATAGGCATGGGGCACGGCGGCATGGCCCTTGAAGCGTTTGTCGAAGCCCGAGATCAGGGTCAGCGTCGCCTGTGCATCGCCCGCGCGCCAGGTGCTGCGCGCCAGGGCCAGTGTCTGGTCGGCATCGTCCAGCGCAAAGCTCGCTTCCTTGGCGCGGCAGGCCTGGAACACCTTGAGCGCCTCGGCGGTCTGGCCCTGGCGCAGCAGCAGGGCGATGAAGCGCCGGCCGTGGTCCAGCAGCGTGGCCGTCTTGTCCGACAGCAGCAGCAAGCGGTGGTAGCGGCGCTGGGCATGCGTATCGTCGGGGTGGGTGCGCTGGTCCTCGTAGGCCAGGCCCAGCGCGGCGGCCAGGTCGCCAGCGGCCACATGCTCGGCCACGTCCTCGTCCAGCTGCTGGCGGGCGATCTGTTCGGGCGTGCGCGCAGGCGCCCCGTCGGGGCCGCTGTCTGCCTGGGGCACGGCGTCGATGCCCAGAGCCTCATGGTGCTGGTACATCACATAGCCCAGCAGGCTGGCCATGACCCAGCCGAAATAGATCATGGCGAAGTTGAACAGCGGCAGCAGGATCAGCCCGCTGAACAGCGGCAGCAGCAGCGACATGGCGATCTGCGCACCGCTGCTCAACAGGAACAGAAAAAAGCACAACAGCGCATAGGGCTTGCCGATGATGCGCACCGTGTCCAGGATCAGCAGCGGATTGAGTGCGGAGAAAAAGCCCGTCGTCTGCACCAGCACGATGATGCTGGCCGGCAGCAAAAAGGACAGCAGCAGCAGGGCCAGCTGTGCCATGCCCAGGCTCACCCGCGCACACCAGCCGACGATGATGCCGTGCACCACCAAAATGGCGAACAGCTTCCAGGGCAGATGGGTCCAGTCCGGGTCCAGGTGGCGAGGATAGTCCGCAGCGCGCGATATGCCCTGCGAACCCAGCGCTGCCACCTTGAAACCATAGCGGCTGGCGGCCAGCAGGATACCGATCTGCACCAGCCCGATGGCCAGGGGTGCGGGCAGGAAGAACAGCGCCTTGAACAGCAGGCTGCCCAGCGACAGCAGCAGCGCATAGCCCAGCGGCTGTGACTGGAACGGAAAGGCGAAGAACTGGTTGATCCGGTGCCAGAACGGCTGAGGCACGGCAACGTGGTTCGGCTTCATGGACGGACTCTCTCCCTGTGTTGTATCCGCGCAGTATAGGCAGCACGCTGTATGTAGTCTGACGGGGCCTGTGGTGGGAGGTGAGCCCTGTGATCGCACGGATATGACGTGTTGATGCGCCGATGTCTTACAGACGGATACACCGCAGACCCGGTTCCGGGCACCCGCAGCAGGGCCTGCAGCGGATGCGGGCCGGTATCATCCCGCGCAGTGGTTTTCAGCCGCAGCGGATGCGGCCCTGCATTCGGTGCATGCGGGCGACAGGCCTGCGCCTTGTTCCAGCCCTTGCCGCCGAGCCCTGCCAGCAGCGCAGGGTTTTTCATTTGCAGCGTGTCATGCGGACAGCTCGCGTCGCAGTGCTGAAAGCCTGCTCATTCCAAGAAAACAGCGGGCCATCTGAGCCCGACAGAAGGGATTGCCATGGGGGTGCTTCGCACGAAAGCGATCAGTGGGTTGCAGGGGGCTCCGGCGCACAGCCGGCCCTGGAGCCGGTGGGGGTTGGGCCTGCTGCTGGGATCGGTGGCGCTGACGGCGCAGGCCGTGGGCGTGCGCCAGTTCAGCCCCCAGGGAGAGGTGGCCAAGGTCGAGCAGGTGGTGGTGCAGTTCGATGGCACGGCCGTGCGCTTTGGCGACCCCAAGGCGGCCGCGCCGGTCACGCTCAGCTGCAGCGATGCGGCGGCCACCCAGGGCACGGGCCGCTGGAACAGCGACCGGGAATGGGTGTTCGACTTCAAGCAGGCCCTGCCGCCCGGCGTGCGCTGCACGGCCCAGCTGGTGGCCGGCTACAAGTCGCCTGCGGGCACGGCCGTGACGGGCGCTGCCAGCTACCAGTTCCAGACCGGCGGCCCGGCCGTGCTGGACATGGCGCCCGACACCTATGAACAGATCGACGAGGAGCAGTACTTCGCGCTGCGCCTGTCGGGCCCGGCCACCTTGCAAAGCCTGCAGCAGCACATGTGGTGCACGGCCGAAGGCGTGGGCGAGCGCATTCCCGTGCGCCTGATCGACGGCAAGGAGCGCGACGAGCTGCTCAAGCACCGCGGCTGGGACAAGGCCGCTGCCAAGAACCCGCTGCAGTACGCCACGCTGGCCTGCAACCGCCGGCTGACGGCGGGCACGACCATGAAGCTGGTTTTTGGCGCCGGCATCGCCACGCCCAACGGCGTGGCCAGCCGCCAGGACAAGCGCTTCGAGTACCGCGTGCGCGAACCCTTCGCGGCCGAGTTCAGCTGCGAGCGCGAGAACGCCCAGGCCGCCTGCCTGCCGATCCGCCCCATGCGCCTGAGCTTCAATGCCCCCGTGCCGCGCAAGCTGGCCGAGGGCATTCGCCTGAGCAGCGGCGCCTCCAAGGTGGCCCCCGTGATCGACGGCGAATACGGCGAAAAGCTCAGCGAGGATTCGCTGGTGCAGAACCTAAGCTTCCCGGCCACCATGCAGGCCCAGGCGCGCTACACGGTGGAGCTGCCTCCGCAGTTCAAGGACGCGGCGGGCCGCAGCCTGAGCAATGCCGACATGTTCCCGCTGCAGGTGGCCACGGGCGCGCTGCCGCCGCTGGCCAAGTTCGCGGCCTCGCCCTTCGGCATCGTCGAGCGCTATGCCGAAGGCCCGGACGGCCCGGCCCTGCTGCCCGTAACGCTGCGCAACGTGGAGTCCGAGCTGGCCACCAAGTCCCTGGATGCCAGCCGCGTGAGCACCAAGCAGCCCGGCAGCGATGCCGAGATCATCGCCTGGATGCGCCGCGTGGCCGACTACGAGTCCTCCGACATGGACCGCAAGCGCGCCTCGCGCGACATCAAGGGCCCGCTGCCGCCCGTGATCGACAACGAAAACCGCGACTATGTGCAGACGCGCATGCTGTCGCTGCTGGCCGGCCAGGGCGACGTCAAGACGCTGGAGCTGCCCAAGCCCGTCAAGGGCGATCCGCGCCCCTTCGAGGTGGTGGGAATTCCGCTCACGCCGGGCTTTCACGTGGTCGAGATCGCCTCGCCGCTGCTGGGCCAGTCGCTGCTCGATGAGCGCTACGGCTCGGCGCGCAGCATGTATGTGCGCACCTCGGCCCTGGTGACCAACCTGTCCGTGCACTTCAAGCTCGGCCGCGAGAACGCGGCCGCCTGGGTGACCACGCTGGACAAGGGCCAGGCCGTGGCCAATGCCAAGATCCAGGTCTCCGACTGCAATGGCAAGGTGCTGACCTCGGCCACCACCGACGCCAGCGGCGTGGCGCGCCTGGACGGCCTGTCGCCCGAGCCGCCCCAGTGCACGGGCGGTGTCGGCTACCGCTCGCCTGCCTACTTCGTCAGCGCACGCGCCCAGGGCAAGGACGGCCAGCAGGAGCTGGCCTTCACCTGGAGCGACTGGCAGCGCGGCATCGAGTCCTGGCGCTTCAACGTGCCCACCAGCCGCAGCGCCCAGCGCGACGAGGTGGCCCACACCATCTTCGACCGCACGCTGCTGCGCGCCGGCGAGACCGTGTCCATGAAGCACCTGATGCGCACCCAGACCGGCATCGGCCAGGGGCAGGGCGGCTTTGCGCTGCCCGAGCAGCGGCCCACGCAACTGGTCATCACCCATGAAGGCAGCGGCCAGCAGTACACGCAGCCGCTGCAGTGGCGTTCCACGGGCACGGGCGGCCTGAGTGCGGAAAACAGCTTCTCCGTGCCCAAGGGCGCCAAGCTCGGCTCGTATTCCGTGGAGCTGCGCGGCGATGGCAACGGCTCGCGCGGGCGCAACAACCGCTTCGGCACGGGCAGCTTCCGTGTCGAGGAATTCCGCCTGCCCGTGCTCGAAGGCCGCGTGGGTCCCGAAGGCAAGCAGGCCCTGGTCGGCGTCTCCAGTCTGCCGGTGCAGGTGCAGGTGAACTACGTCTCCGGCGGCCCGGCCGCCAACCTGCCGGTGCGCGTGTCCGCCCTGGTGCGCTCCACCTGGATGGACCGCAGCGACTGGCAGGGCTTCAGCTTCTCGGCACCGCGCAGCGCCCAGGACACGGGCCAGAGCGATGACGAGGAGGCCACGGCCTCCCAGGACAGCAAGGTGGTGGCCGACAAGCTGCCCGTGACGCTGGACCGTGAAGGACTGGGCAAGCTCAAGATCGAGAACCTGCCCAAGCTGCGCGAGCCGCGCGAGCTGCTGATCGAGGCCACCTATGCCGACCCCAATGGCGAGGTGCAGACCCTGCGCAGCACGCAGATGCTGTGGCCCGCGGCCATCGTGGCCGGCGTGCGCGCCGAAAGCTGGATCACCACGGGCCGCAAGCTCCAGTTCCAGGCGCTGGCCCTGGGCGTGGACGGCAAGCCCCAGGCCGGCGTGCCGGTCAAGGTGGAGGCCATCTCCCGCGTCACCACCAGCAGTCGCAAGCGCCTGGTGGGGGGCTTTTACAGCTACGACAACCAGACCACGCTCAAGTCCATGGGCACGGTGTGCACGGGCAACAGCGATGCCCAGGGCATGGTGCAGTGCGAGGCCCAGCTGTCGCAGCCCGGCGAGGTGGAGCTGATCGTCACCGCCTCCGACAAGGATGGCCGGCCCGCCCAGGCTGCCTCCAGCGTCTGGGTCACGCGCCAGGGCGAACTGTGGTTCGGCGGCGAGGACCATGACCGCATGGACGTGCTGCCCGAAAAGCGCAGCTACGAGCCCGGCGAGACCGCGCGCTTCCAGGTGCGCATGCCCTTCCGCTACGCGACGGCCCTGGTCGCCGTGGAACGCGAAGGCATCGTCAGCACCCAGGTCATGCAGCTCAATGGCCAGAACCCCACCGTGGAGCTGAAGGTCCAGCCCGACTGGGGCCCCAACGTCTACGTGAGCGTGCTGGCCCTGCGCGGGC
Organism: Delftia sp. SD018; assembly: GCF_017355445.1. Classification (NCBI taxonomy): domain Bacteria; kingdom Pseudomonadati; phylum Pseudomonadota; class Betaproteobacteria; order Burkholderiales; family Comamonadaceae; genus Delftia; species Delftia sp. SD018. The sequence continues at coordinate 68,965 of NZ_JADDRN010000028.1, read as the reverse complement.
GACTGCGCGAGGTGCCCTGGTACAGCTTCTTCACCTGGGGCTTCAAGGCGCCGCGCGAGTGGTGGAACGCCTTCTGGCACGAGGGCAAGGAATACATCGCGCCCACGGCCCTGGTCGACCTGTCCAAGCCCGCCTACCGCCTGGGCATGGCCGAGATCCGCGTGGGCACCAAGGCCCACCGCATCGACGTCAAGGTCACGGCCGACCAGGCCAGCTACCAGGTGCGCGGCACCGCCAAGGTCACCATCAGCGCCACGCTGCCCGACGGCAAGCCCGCCGCTGGCGCCGAGGTGGCGCTGGCGGTCGTGGACCAGGCCCTGCTGGAGCTCATGCCCAACACCAGCTGGCAGCTGGCCGACGCGATGCTGCGCCGCCGCGAGTGGGGCGTGCAGACCTCGACCGCGCAGATGGAGGTGATCGGCAGGCGCCACTACGGGCGCAAGGCCGTGGCCGCTGGCGGCGGCGGTGGCCGCAGCCAGACGCGCGAGCTGTTCGAGACGCTGCTGCTGTGGAATCCGAGCGTGGTGCTCGATGCCCAGGGCAAGGCCCAGGTCAGCGTGCCGCTCAACGACTCGCTGACCACCTTCCAGGTGGTGGCGGTGGCCGACCATGGCGTGTCGATGTTCGGCACGGGCCAGGCGCCCATCCGCACGGCCCAGGACCTGCAGATCATCAGCGGCCTGCCGCCGCTGGTGCGCGAGGAGGACCAGTTCCGTGCCATGGTCACGCTGCGCAACACCTCGGCCAAGGCCATGAAGGTGCAGGTCACGCCGCGTGCCACGCTGCTGGAGCTGGCAGCGCAGACCGTGGAGATTCCCGCGGGCGAGGCGCGCGAGGTGGCCTGGAACGTCACGGCGCCGGCCCAGCTGGGCCAGACCCGCGCCGAGGCGCTGATCTGGGAGATCGAGGCCCGCGACACCGCAGGCGGCGACAAGCCGGCCAGCGACAGGCTGAAGGTCAGCCAGCGGATCATCCCGGCCGTGCCGCTGACGGTGCAGCAGGGCACGCTGATGCAGGTCGATGGCAGCATCAACCTGCCCGTGCAACTGCCGGCCGATGCACTGTCCGGCCGCGGCGGCCTGCGCATGTCGCTGGCGCCCAAGCTGGCCGAAGGCCTGCCCGGCGTGCGCGACTGGTGGGCGCGCTATCCCTACAGCTGCCTGGAGCAGGTCACCAGCAAGGCCGTGGGCATGAGCGACGCCACGCTGTGGCAGTCCACCATGGGCCAGCTGCCCAGCTACCTGGACGGCGACGGCCTGGCCAGCTACTTCCCGCTGGCAGGCGACGGCTCGGGCCGTGCGGCCCGCGGCAGCGATACGCTGACGGCCCACCTGCTCAACCTCTCGGCACTGGCACAGGGCGTGGACAAGCGCTTCGTACTGCCGGCGGCCGAGCGCGAGCGCATGGAAAACGGCCTGATCGCCTTCGTCGAAGGCCGCATCCAGCGCAGCTTCTGGAGCCCGCGCAAGGATCTGGACATGCGCAAGCTGGCCGCCATCCAGGCGCTGGCGCTGACGGGCCGCGCCAATCCGCGCATGCTCGACAGCATCACCATCGCGCCCAACGACTGGCCCACGCATGCCGTCATCGACTGGGTGGCCCTGCTCAAGCACATGCGCGAGCTGCCCCAGCGCGAACAGCAGCTGGCCCAGGCCCAGCAGATCCTGCGCGCACGCCTGAGCTACCAGGGCACGCGCGTGGCCTTCAGCAACGAGCAGGACGACCAGTGGTGGTGGCTGATGCAGGGCCCCGAGGTCAACCTGGCCCGCCTGATGCTGGTCAACATGGACGACCCGACGTGGAAGGAAGAGCTGCCGCGCCTGGCCAACGGCTTCATCTCGCGCCAGAGCAACGGCGCCTGGGGCACGACCACGGCCAACCTGTGGGGCGCGCTGGCACTGCAGCGCTTCTCGCAGCAGTTCGAGGCCACGCCCGTGACGGGCGCCACCCAGGCGGCTTTGGGCGCGTCCCAGGCCCGCGTGGAGTGGAGCCAGGTCACGCGCATGCGCGCCAGCGACACCGAGGGCGCGGCCCACCAGGCGTCCAGCTTCGGCGCGACCACGGTGGTCGGCGGCCTGCGCAACAACACCATGTTCCTGCCCTGGAGCGCGGTGGGTGATGCCCGCAAGGGCCAGCTGACGGTGACCCAGCAGGGCACCGGCAAGCCCTGGCTCACGCTGCAGTCGGTGGCGGCCGTGCAGCTCAAGGCGCCGTTCAGCGCCGGCTACACCGTCACGCGCACGGTCAAGCCCGTGGAGCAGGCCGACAAGAGCCTGCCCGCAGGCCAGTACTCGCGCGGCGACGTGCTGCGCGTCACGCTGGAGGTGCAGGCCCGCACCGACATGACCTGGGTGGCCATCACCGACCCCGTGCCCACGGGCGCCACCATCCTGGGCGGCGGTCTGGGGCGCGACTCGGAGATCGCCTCGGGCGGCGAGCGCGCGGAAGGCGCGGGCTGGCTGGCTTATGAAGAGCGCAGCTTCGAGGCCTACCGCGCCTACTACCAGTACCTGCCCAAGGGCAATACGCGCGTGGAGTACACCGTGCGGCTGAACAATGCCGGCGACTTCGCGCTGCCGCCCACGCGGGTGGAGGCGCTGTATGCGCCCGAGATGTTCGGCGAGGTTCCCAACGCCCGCATCAAGGTGAGCGACAAGCGCTGATGCAGCGTTGATGGCGCCCTGACAAGGGGGCGGCCCTGCGGCCTATGATGGCTGCAGGACCGCCCCCTTTTTTCATCACCCTCCGCTCCATGGCACAAGTCATCCTCTCCCCGGTTCCCGCAGGCAGCGCCCTGCAGGACCGCCTCAAGACCGCCTATTTCCACGACAGCTACCAGCTGCAATTGCCGGACGACGGCAGCAGTCCCATGGCGCTGTACCTGCGCTGCGTGGGCCGCACACCGGGCTGGATCGACTTTCTGATGCGCCTGCGCAACCGCGTGGTGGCGCCCTTCGGCATCAAGGACCTGGGCACGCTCAGCGGCGTCGATGCGCAGCGCCAGCCATCGAGCTACCGCGTGGGCGACCGCGCCGGCATCTTCCGTGTCCATGCCCTGAGCGACAGCGAAGTGGTCCTGGGCGACAGCGACCGGCACCTGGACGTGCAGGTCTCCCTCATGCGGCTGCCCGGCCCCGAGGGCGCGCCGTCCGGCACCTTCACCGCCGCCATGTCCACCGTGGTCCATGTGCACAATGCCTTGGGCCGTATCTACATGCTGGGCGTGGCGCCGGCCCACCGCGTCATCGCCCCGGCCGTGGTGGCCAAGCTGGCCGGCTGAAAGCTGCGGATGGAGCCGTCGGCTGTCCAAGCCATCAAAATGGCCGTCGTGGGTGCCTCGGGGCTGTCCAAGGACGCCTTGCATATCTACGTGGGCCTGACGGTGGCGCTGGCCGCCTGCGCCGTGCTGCGCAGACCCCTGGGCAGCTGGACGCCCCTCCTGGCGGCCCTGGCGGTGGCCATGACGGGCGAGCTGCTGGACATGCGCGACGATATCGCGAGCCTGGGGTATTGGCGCTGGGGCGCCAGCCTGCACGACATTGCCAATACCGTGTTCTGGCCCGCCGTACTGGCTGCGCTGGCGCGCTGGAGCAGCGTGCTGGGGCGTCGGCCCTGAAGTCAGCAAATCGGAAGCCTTTGGCGTTGGCGTCCGACGCCTGCTTCCACGCCGCCCTTGCATACTTGCGGCCTTTGCCCGGCGGACATCCCCCGAGCAGGGAACGCGGCCCGCCCCACAAGGGCAGGGCCGCCACCATTGCGAATCGGTTCCCGGGCACACCATTGATCACAAGAGAGAGGGTATATGCCAGACACGACCACCGATCCCCGACCGGCGCCACCCGCGCCACCGGATGCACCGCAGGCGGCCACGCCATCGCCAGCCGAGCCTGCACCGCGCATCACGTTCTCGGGCCCCGTTGTCATTCCTTCCCTGCTGGTGCTGGGCCTGCTGCTGCTGTACTGCGGCCTCATGCCCGACAGCGCCGACCGGCTGTTCTCCAGCGCCCAGGACTGGGTGGTGGGGCACATGGACTGGTTCTATGCCGTCTCGGTCACGCTGTTCCTGGTCTTTCTGATCTTCGTCGCGTCCAGCCGTTTCGGTGATATCCGCCTGGGTCCCGATGATGCGGAGCCCGAGTTCAGCTTCATCTCCTGGACCGCCATGCTGTTCGCCGCCGGCATGGGCATCGGCCTGATGTACTTCGGCGTGGGCGAGCCGCTGCAGCATTTCCTCAAGCCGCCCACGGCCGTGCCTTCCACGCCGGCTGCCGCGCGCGAGGCGCTGCAGTCCACCTTCTTCCACTGGGGCTTCCATGCCTGGGCCGTCTACGGGACCATGGGCCTGGTGCTGGCCTATTTCGGCTTTCGCTACAACCTGCCGCTGACCATGCGCTCGGGCCTGTACCCGCTGCTGGGCAAGCGCATCAACGGCCCCATCGGCCACAGCGTGGATGCCTTCGCGCTGGTGGGCACCATCGCGGGTATCGCCACCACGCTGGGCTATGGCGCGCTGCAGCTGGCCGCCGGCCTGCACACGCTGACGGGCTGGGACACCTCCACGGCGCTGTTCCGCATCTCGGTCATCGTCATCGTGGTCGGCCTGGCCGGGCTGTCGGCCGTCTCGGGCCTGGACAAGGGCGTGCGCCGCCTGAGCGAGTTCAATCTCGTGCTGGCCTTCATCCTGCTGGCCTTCGTCATCGTGGCCGGGCCCACGGTCTTCCTGTTCGAGGCGCTGAGCGAGAACATCGGCAACTACCTGTCTGGCCTGGTCCAGCTGTCGTTCCGCACCTTCGCCTACGAGCCGCCCAGCCAGGAAGGCTGGTTCGGCGGCTGGACCATCCTCTACTGGGCCTGGTGGATCTCCTGGTCGCCCTTCGTGGGCATGTTCATCGCGCGCATCTCACGCGGGCGCACCATCCGCCAGTTCGTGACCGGCGTGCTGCTGGTGCCCACGGCCTTCAACCTGCTGTGGATGACGGCCTTCGGCAACAGCGCCATCTGGATAGACACCCACGTGGCCATGGGCGCGTTGGGGCAGACGGCCTCGAACGTGGATGCGCTGCTGTTCCGCTTCTTCGAGTACCTGCCCTGGTTCAAGCCTGTGGCCTGGCTCACCATCGTGCTGATCGCGGTGTTCTTCGTCACCTCGGCGGACTCCGGGGCCTTCGTGGTGGACAACATCGCCTCGCGCGGCCATGCGCGTTCGCCGGTCTGGCAGCGGCTGTTCTGGGCTGCCGTGCTGGGCGTGACGGCCATGGTGCTGATGCTGGCCGGCGGCCTCAAGGCGCTGCAGGCCATGACCCTGGTGGCGGCCCTGCCGGTGGCCGTCATCATGCTGGCGCTGTGCTACGGGCTGTGGCGCGGCCTGCAGGCCGACCGCGCGCACTTCTCGCCCGACCTGGCTCCGGCCACCAGCTTCTGGAGCGGCCAGCACTGGCGCAAGCGCCTGGAGCAGATCGTGCACCAGCCCTCGCGCGCCGATGTGCGCAGGTTCCTGGCCGGCGTGGTGCTGCCGGCCATGAACGAGGTGGCCGCCGAGATGCAAAGGCGCGGCGTGCAGGCCGTGGTCACCGAGGACCTGGATGGCGAGGGCGCCGTGCGCCTGACCGTGCCCGATCCCTCGCTGCGCGACTTCGTCTACGGCGTGCGCGCCACGCGCCGCACGGTGCCTACCTTCCTGGTGAGCGAGGCGGCCAGCGAGCAGGAGCGCCGCCATGTCTATGAGCCCATCACGTTCTTCGAGGACGGCCGCCTGGGCCACGACATCCAGTACCTGCGCAGCGAGGAAGTCATCGCCGACATCCTGCGCCACTACGAGCGCTACCTGTCGCTGAGCGCCGACCAGCGCACGCATCTGCTGAACCGGGCGCCGGGCCACAGCTGAGCCGTGCCTGGCAGCGCCGCCGTCGCGGCATCCCGGGCCTTTGGGTAAACACCGGGGTGCCAGCCGGTGGCCGCCTGCGGATACTGGGCGCTGCCATGCAGCTCGAATACTCTACCCATTCGCAGGAGCCACGCCATCGTTTCGACTACTGGCACGAGGTGGTCTGCCGCCACTGCATCCCGGCCGACAGCCACCGCGCCGAGGGGGATGGTGCCGGTCCCGGCGGCTTCGGGGCCACGCTGTCCGTGCGGTCCCTGGGACTGCTGGAGATCAGTGCCATGTCGGCGCCCAGCCACCGCTGGGTGCGCAACGCAGCCCACCTGCGCCTGCATGCCCGCGACGAGCTGTGGCTCGGCTATCTGCTCCAGGGCCAGGCCGAGGTGCGCCAGGGCGGGCAAGTGGCCCGGCTGAGCGCGGGCAATCTGGTGCTTTATGACGCTGCGCAGCCTTTCGAATTCTCGGTGGCGCCCCGCGATATCCTGCTGATGCGCATTCCACGCAGCGAATTGTTGAATCGCTTTGCCCGTGCACCCTCGCACGCGGGCCGGGCGCTGCATGGCCATGCCCCGGCCGTGGCGCCGCTGCGGGCCATGCTCGGCGAGGCCATCGCCATGCCGCCTGCGCCGCACGGTGATGCCTTGGCGCAGCGCTTCGGCATGGCGCTGCTCGACGTGCTGGCCCTGGCGCTGGAGATGCAGGAAATGGCCGTGCAGCCCCGCGCGGAACGGGACCTGCACGGCCGCATCCAGGCGTTCATCCAGGACAACCTGGGCTCGCCCGAGCTGTCGCTGCAATGGCTGGCGCAGCAGCACAACGTCTCGCCGCGTACCGTGACGCGGGCCTTTGCGCGGCGCAACCAGACGCCCATGGGCCTGGTATGGCAGCTGCGGTTGCAGGCCAGCCGCCAGGCCCTGATGCAGGGGCGCTGCTCCAGCGTGACCGAGGCGGCCTTCGCGCATGGGTTCTCCGATGCGGCGCACTTCAGCCGTGCCTTTCGCAAGGCGTTCGGCTGCACGCCCCGCAGCCTGCTGGCCGCCTGAGCAAGGTCGCTGTCCCTCACGAACAAGCGTGCGTGCCGCCGGCTCCCTAGCATGGGCCTGCCGTGCGTCCCGTGCGGCTTTTCCAGTGCAACAACGGTGGCGCCCCGGAGCCGGGCGCCGGGAGACATGCCATGAACGACAGCGAACTGCACCATCTCGAACTGCTGGAGGTGGGGCGTGAGATCCAGTCCCGCCGCATTTCCTCGGAAGAGGTGACCCGCCACATGCTGGCGCGCATCGAGGCCGTGGATGCGCGGCTGCACAGCTACGTGACGGTGATGGCGCAGCAGGCGCTGGAGGACGCCCGCCGCGCCGACGCCGAGATCGCGCAGGGCCGCCGCCGCGGTGCGCTGCACGGCGTGCCGCTGGCGCTCAAGGACCTGCTGTGGACCCGGGGCGTCCCCACCACGCATGGAATGACGCTGCACCGCGACCATCGCCCCACGGAAGATGCCACCGTGGTGCGCAGGCTGCGCGAGGCCGGCGCCGTCATCCTGGGCAAGCTGCAGCAGACCGAAGGCGCCTTCGCAGACCACCATCCCGAGATCACTGCCCCCGTCAACCCCTGGGGCGCCCAGCTATGGCCCGGGGCCTCGTCCAGCGGCTCGGGCGTGGCCACGGCGGCGGGGCTGTGCTTCGGATCGCTGGGCACGGACACCGGGGGCTCCATCCGCTTTCCATCGGCCGCCAACGGCATCACGGGGCTCAAGCCCACCTGGGGCAGGGTGAGCCGCCACGGCGCCTTCGAATTGGCCGCGTCCCTGGACCACATAGGCCCGATGGCGCGCAGTGCCGCCGATGCCGCAGCCATGCTCGCGGCCATCGCCGGGGCGGACCCGCTGGACCCTACGGCCAGCCAGTGCAGCGTGCCCGACTATCTGGCCATGATGACGCGCGGATTCTCCGGCCTGCGCCTGGGCATGGACCGGCAATGGGCACTGGACGGCGTGGATGCCCCCTCCCGCCAGGCGGTGGAGCAGGCCCTGGCGGTGGCGCAGCGCCTGGGTGCCAGCGTGCAGGAGGTCCGCTTTCCCGATGCCACCCAGGCGGTGGAGGACTGGCCGGCGCTGTGCGCGGTGGAGACCGCCGTGGCGCACGGCGCCACTTTCCCTGCACGGCGCGAGGCCTATGGCCCCGGGCTCGCCGGGCTGATCGACCTGGGGCTGGGCCTGTCCGCCACCGACTACCAGCGGCTGCTGCTGCGCCGCGCGGACTTCACGGGCCGGGTGCGCGCACTCTTCGCTCAGGTGGACCTGCTGCTGGTTCCCGCCACGGCCTTTGCGGCCCCCACGCTGCAACGCATGGCGCATTTCGGCTCCGATGCCGAGCTGTTCTCGGGCATGCTGCGCTACACCTGCCCGTTCGACCTCACGGGCAGCCCCACGATCACGCTGCCCGGCGGACGCACTCCTGAGGGCGCGCCCGTGGCCTTCCAGTTCGTTGCCCCCGACTTCCGCGAAGACCTGCTGGTGCGCGCGGGCTGGGCGTTCCAGCAGGCCACGGACTGGCACAGACGGCACCCTGCTGCCTGAGCTGTCTGAGCCGCCAGTCCGGTGGCGCGACACGGGCTTGTCACACAGCCTTCCTAGACTGGCGTGATGTCCTTGATCGAGATGGAAGGTGTCGCCAAGTCCTGGGGCGGCACCACGGCACTGCAGGCGCTGGATCTGCGCATTGAACCCGGATCCTTTTGCGTGCTGCTCGGTCCCTCGGGCTGCGGCAAGTCCACCACGCTGCGCATCATCGCGGGCCTGGAAAGCGCCACCTCGGGCCGCGTGCGCATCGATGGCCAGGACGTCACCCACCTGCCGCCCGCTCGGCGCGGCATTGCCATGGTGTTCCAGAACTACGCGCTGTTCCCGCACCTGACGGTGGCGCAGAACATCGGCTTCGGCCTGTCCGTGCGCAAGGTCCCGGCGGCCGAGGCGCGCCGGCGCATCGACGAGGCCGCCGCGCTGCTGGGCCTGGACGCGCTGCTGGCGCGCCGGCCCGGCCAGCTGTCGGGCGGCCAGCAGCAGCGCGTGGCGCTGGGCCGCGCCCTGGTGGCCCGCGCCCGCGTCTGCCTGATGGATGAGCCGCTGTCCAACCTCGACGCCCAGCTGCGCCAGGAAATGCGCACCGAGCTGCGCGAGCTGCAGCGGCGCCTGGGCCTGACCGTGGTCTATGTCACGCACGACCAGGCCGAGGCCATGGGCATGGCCGACCAGGTGGTGCTGCTCAGCCAGGGGCGCGTGGAGCAGTGCGCCGCGCCCCAGGAGATCTACAGCCGGCCCGCCACCACCTTTGCGGCGCGCTTCATCGGCACGCCGGCCATGAACATCGCGCGCCTCGACGGCCTGCACATCGCGGGCAGCCATGCCAGCGCCGCGCCCGCCGGCCTGCAGCAGCCGGGCCAGGCGCGCTGGCTGGGCGTCAGGCCCGAGGACATGCGCCTGTCGCTCCATGGCGATGTCGGCAGCGGCCCCGTGGTGGCTGCCGACATCGAAAGCCTCGAATACCTGGGCGCCGACCTGGTGCTGCGCTGCCGCGTGGGCAGCGAGCAACTGATGGTGCGCACCGCTGGCAGCCAGCTCGGCGGCCTGCAGCCGGGCCAGCTCGTGGGCCTGCGCTGGGCGCGCGAGGCCACGCATTTCTTTGACCAAAAGGGGCGGCGCTGCACGGCCTGATGCCGAGGCACCGCTCCTATCTTCCTCCGCAGTTCCACCGTTTCAGCCGTTCCGGCTTTCGCATCCGAAGCACCTTCCAGGAGAGTCCGCCATGCAACGCCATGCCTTCCTCAAAACCCTCGCAGCCGCTGCCGCCGTGGCCGCCACGGGCCTGCTGAACACCGCCAGCGCGCAGACGCCGCTGGAGGTGCCGTTCTACTACCCCGTGGCCGTGGGCGGCCCCATCACCAAGGTGATCGACGGCTATGCGGCCGAGTTCAACAAGGCCCATCCGCAGTACCGGATCACGCCCGTCTATGCGGGCACCTACCAGGAAACCATCGTCAAGGCGCTGACGGCCCACAAGTCGGGCAAGCCGCCGGCCAGCTCGGTGCTGCTGTCCACCGACATGTTCACGCTGATCGACGAGGACGCCATCGCCCCCATCGACGACTTCGTTAAGACCGATGCCGACCGGGCCTGGCTCAAGGGCTTCTACCCGGCCTTCATGGCCAACAGCCAGGCGGGCGGCAAGACCTGGGGCGTGCCCTTCCAGCGTTCCACCGTGGTCATGTACTACAACAAGGAAGCCTTCAAGGAAGCCGGCCTGGACCCGAACAAGGCGCCGCAGAACTGGAAGGAACTCAAGGAAGCCGCCCACAGGCTGACGAAGAAGGACGCCGGCGGCAAGGTCGTGCAGTACGGTATCCAGATCCCGTCCACGGGCTTTGCCTACTGGATGCTGCAGACCCTGACCACGCCCAATGACGTGCTGCTGGCCAACGAGGCCGGCACCCAGGTCACGCTGGACAGCCCCAAGGTAGTGGAGGCGCTGGACTTCTGGGTGGGCCTGGTCAAGGAGGGCGTGCACCCGGCCGGCGTGGTGGAGTGGGGCACGACGCCCAAGGACTTCATGGAAAAGAAGGCCGCGATCATCGTCACCACCACGGGCAACCTGACCAATATCCGTGCCAATGCCAAATTCGACTTCGGCGTGGGCCAGATCGCAGGCAACGTGCGCAAGGGCTCGCCCACGGGCGGCGGCAATTTCTACCTGTTCAAGAAGGCGCCCCGGGAGCAGCAGGAGGCGGCCTTCCAGTTCATGAAGTGGGTCACCCAGCCCCCGCTGGCCGCGCAGTGGAGCATGGACAGCGGCTACGTGGCCGTCTCGCCCGCCGCCTATGACACGCCCGCGCTCAAGAAGTACGGGCAGGACTTCCCGCAGGCCCTGGTGGCGCGCGACCAGCTGCCGGTATCGGTGGCCGAGTTCTCCACGCATGAGAACCAGCGCGTGACCAAGGTGCTCAACGACGCCGTGCAGGCCGCCCTCAACGGCAGCAAGACCTCGGCCCAGGCCCTGCAGGATGCGCAAAAGGAAGCAGACCGCCTCCTGCGCCGCTACAAGTGATGGCGCAGTGCCGCTGACCGCATGAGCTCCGCTCCCGCCTCCCTTGTCCGCGGCCGCCAGGCCGTCCATGCCTGGCTGATGCTGCTGCCGGCGCTGGTGCTGCTGGTGGCCTTCACGCACTGGCCGGCCGTGGCCACGCTGATCGACAGCCTGCATGCCACGCCGCGCGGCGGCCAGCCGGGGCCATGGGTGGGGCTGGAGAACTACGCCGTCATGGTGGACGACCCGGTGTTCTGGCAGGCCGTGCGCAACAACCTGTGGTTTGCGGCGGCCACGATTCCGCTGTCCATGGCACTGGCGCTGGCCATGGCGCTGTGGGTCAACGAGAAGCTGGCCGGCCGCGCCTTCGTGCGCATGGCGTACTTCACGCCCACGGTGCTGCCCATGATTGCCGTGGCCAACATCTGGCTGTTCTTCTACACCCCGCAGTACGGGCTGCTGGAGCAGCTGCGCGGCGCACTGGGCCTTCCCGCGCACAACTGGCTGGGCGATCCGTCCACGGCGCTGGCCTGTGTGACCGTGGTGGCGGTGTGGAAGGAGGCGGGCTTTTTCATGATCTTCTACCTGGCCGCGCTGCAGACGCTCAACCCCAGCCTCAAGGAGGCGGCGGCCATCGAGGGGGCCTCGCGCTGGTACTTCCTGCGCCGCGTGCAGTGGCCGCTGCTGATGCCGACCACGCTGTTCGTGCTGGTCAACGCGGTGATCAATGCCTTCCGCCTGGTGGACCATCTCTTCATCCTCACGCGCGGCGGGCCGGACAACGCCTCCACGCTGCTGCTCTATCACCTGTACGAAGTGGGCTTCAAGTTCTGGGACACGGGCTATGCGGCGGCCCTGACCGTGGTGCTGGTCGCCGTGCTGGCGGCCGTGGCGCTGCTGCAGTTCTTCGTGCTCGACAAAAAGGTGCACTACCAATGAGCGCCGCACCCATTGCCCCGCGCCATGCGCCGCCCGCGCTGTACGGCGCCACCTGGCTGGACACGCTGGCCGCCTGGTTGCTGGCCCTGCTGTGGATACTGCCGCTGGCCTATGCGTTCTGGACGGCCTTCCATCCGCCCGAATACTCGGCACGCTTCGACCTGGCCGCGCCCTGGACGCTGGAGAACTTTCGCCGTGCCTGGCAGGCCGCGCCCTTTGCGCGCTATTTCCTGAACACGGCCGTGCTGGTGGTCATGATTTTGGCGGCCCAGCTGGTGCTGGGCACGCTGGCCGCCTATGCCTTTGCGCGCTACCGCTTTCGCGGCCAGGGCCTGGCCTTTGCCCTGGTGCTGGTGCAACTGATGATCATGCCGGACATCCTGCTGGTGGCGAACTACCAGACCCTGTCGCGCCTGGGCGCCGTCGATACGCTGCTGGGCATCGGCCTGCCGTACTTCGCATCGGCCTTTGCCATCTTTTTGCTGCGCCAGACCTTCCTGGGCATTCCCCGGGAACTGGACGAGGCCGCGCGGGTGGAGGGCGCCAACACCCTGCAGATCCTGTGGCGCGTCTACGTGCCGCTGGCGCGGCCCGTGTACCTGGCGTTTGCGCTGGTGTCGGTGAGCTTTCACTGGAACAACTTCCTGTGGCCGCTGATCATCACCAACAGCGTGCAGGCGCGCCCACTCACCGTGGGGCTGCAGGTGTTCTCCAGCGTGGAGTCTGGCGTGGAATGGGCCACCATCACGGCCGCCACGCTGATGAGCTCGGGCCCGCTGCTGGTGGCCTTCGTGCTGTTCCAGCGCCAGTTCGTGCAGAGCTTCATGCGTGCGGGGATCAAGTGAGGGCGGTGCTAAAGTTCCTTGTCCCAGCCTTTCACCCCGAGGTCCACCATGTCCGGTCCCGCATCCGCAGGTCTGTTCATCTACGCCAAGCAGCCTGACCGGCTGGCGCTGTTCTACATGGAGGTGCTGGCCATGCGCATGCTGCACCACACGAGCGAGCTCATGGTGCTGCAGTCGCCGGACCTGCAACTGGTGCTGCACGCCATTCCCGAGGCGATTGCGCGGCACATCACCATCACCGAGCCACCCCAGCCGCGCGAGAACGTGGCCCTCAAATTCTTTGCCACCGTGACCAGCTTCGCGGCCGTTCGTCCCCTGGTCATCGCACATGGCGGCCAGCTGTGGGAGCAGTCCTGGCAGGGGCCGGGCTTTCGCGTCTGCAACGCCATGGACCCCGAAGGCAACCTGTTCCAGCTGCGCGAGCCGCTGCCCGCATGATGCAGATCCTCACCTGGAACACCCAATGGTGCCTGGGCCTGGACGGCCGCATGGACCCGCAGCGCATCGTGGCGCATGCGCTGTCCATGGCCGATATCGACGTGCTGTGCCTGCAGGAAATCGCTATCCACTATCCCGGCCTGCAGGGCGCGCCCGGCGACCAGGTGGAGCAGATCCGCCAGGCCCTGCCCGAAGGCTGGAAGGTCTTCTTCGGCGCCGCCGTGGACGAGTTCACGGCCGTGGGCCGGCAGCGCTTTGGCAACCTGGTGGCCACGCGCCTGCCGGTGCTGCAACTGGCCCACCACCGCCTGCCGTATCCGCACGACGGCGGCGTGCGCAGCATGCCGCGCTGCTGCACGGCGGCCACGGTGATGGATGCCGCGCTGGGCCCCGTGCGGGTGATGAGCACCCACCTCGAATATTTCTCGCGCCGCCAGCGCATGGCCCAGGCGCTGGCGCTGCGTTCCCTGCAGATCGAGGCCCTGGGCCAGGCCGAGGCGCCGCCCCAGCCTGCCAGCGACGGCTCGCCCCAGCAGACCAAGCCGCACACGCCGCATGCCGTGCTCTGCGGCGACTTCAACTTCGAGCCCCATGAGGACGAATACGCCGGCCTGTCCGCCCCCTGGGCGGCCGGCGAGCAGGGCGCCCTGAGTGCCGGCCAGTGGCACAACAGCTGGAGCGTGCTGCACCCGGACCAGCCCCAGCCGCCCACCTTCCGGTTGTTCGACCGCCAGTGGGGCCCCGAGCCCGGCGCCTGCGATTTCGCCTGGGTCAGCGACAGCCTGCGCGGCCATGTGCGTGGCTGGGCCGTGGACAGCGACACAAGGCTCTCGGACCACCAGCCCGTGCTGCTGCAACTGGATTGATCCAGGTCAGGGTCCGCCGCCAAGCCGGCCTTCGCCTACAGACAGTGTGGCGGGCCTGCTCCAAGGTCATGGGGACTGTTTTGAAGGAGCATCCATGAGCCCCAATCCGCTGTCCACGATTCTTCACCGCACCTGGTGGGTGCTGCTGCTGCGCGGTCTGGTCGCCATCGCCTTCGGCGTGCTGACCTGGGCGCAGCCGGCGGTATCGCTGGCGGCGCTGGTGCTGACCTTCGGCGCCTTCACCTTCGTCGATGGCCTGCTGGGCGTGTACTCGGCCATCCAGGGGCGCGACCAGATGCGCCATTGGTGGGTGCTGCTGCTGTGGGGCCTGGCCGGCGTGGTGGTGGGCGTGCTCACCGTGGTCGCGCCCGGCGTCACGGCGCTGGTGATGACGCTGTACATCGGCGCCTGGGCCCTGGTCACGGGCCTGCTGCAGATCGTGGCGGCCGTGCGGCTGCGCAAGGAGATCACGGGCGAGTGGCTGCTGATCCTGGGCGGCGTGCTGTCCGTGCTGTTCGGCGCCTTCGTGCTGGCCCAGCCGGGCGCGGGCATGATGGCCATGCTCTGGGTGCTGGCCACGTATGCGGTGGTCTTCGGCGTGCTCATGGTGCTGCTGTCCTTCAAGCTCAAGAAGGGCATACGCCATTCTTCCTGAGCCGCTGGTGCAAAGGCGGACAATGCCGGCTCCATGATCGAATCCCGGCGACCTTCTCCCTTCATGCGTCTTCCCCGCGCGGCCCTGGCGGCCGCGCTGCTGTTCGCGGCGGCAGGTGCCGCCCAGGCGCTGCCCAGCTTTTCCGAAGTCCGCGAAGGCCACCGCTCCTCCGAGACCGAACTGCTCTCGCGCGAGGGCGAGGTGCTGCAGCGCCAGCGCACCGACGCCAGCGTGCGCCGTGGCGACTGGGTGGCCCTGGCTGACATCTCGCCCGCGTTGCGCACGGCCCTGGTGCTCAGCGAGGACAAGCGCTTCTACGAGCACAGCGGCGTGGACTGGGCGGCCGTGTCCTCCGCAGCCTGGGGCAACCTCTGGAACCAGCGCACGCGCGGCGCCAGCACCATCACCATGCAGTTGGCGGGCCTGCTCGACGGCGACTGGCGCCAGGGCCCGGGCGGGCGCAGCGTGGTGCAGAAACTGGGCCAGACCGTCTCGGCCCAGGTGCTGGACCGGCGCTGGCGCAAGGACCAGATCCTGGAGGCCTACCTGAACCTGGTGCCCTTCCGTGGCGAGATCGTGGGCATCGATGCGCTGTCGCGCACCCTGTTCGGCAAGGCCGCGCACGGGCTGGACGCGCGCGAGGCCGCCATTGCCGCCGCCCTGGTGCGTGCCCCCAACGCCTCGCCCGAGCGCGTGGGCCGGCGCGCCTGCGGCGTGCTGCAGTCGCTGGCGCCCGAGGATGCGGCGGCGCGCGACTGCACGGCCATGGAATTGCTCACCGCCAGTGTGCTGCTGCGCCGGCAATGGGCGGCCAGCGAAGGCCAGGCCCCGCACCTGGCGCGCCGCCTGCTGGCCGAGCCGCAGTCCAAAGGCCAGGCCCGCGTGCGATCCACGCTGAGCGCGCCCGTGCAGCGCTTTGCCGTGCAAAGCCTGCAGCAGCAACTGCGCGAGCTGCAGGGCCGCAACGTGGAGGACGGCGCCATCGTCGTGCTGGACAACGCCACGGGCGAGGTGCTGGCCTGGGTGGGCTCATCGGGCGAATTGAGCCAGGCGGCCGAGGTGGACGGTGTCACGGCCATGCGCCAGCCCGGCTCCACGCTCAAGCCCTTTCTCTATGCCCAGGCGATTGCCGAGCGGCGGCTGACGGCGGCCTCGCTGATCGAGGATTCATCGGCCCACATTCCCACGCAGAACGGGCTCTACATCCCGCAGAACTACGACCGGCGCTTCAAGGGCTGGGTCTCGGCCCGCACGGCGCTGGCGTCGTCGCTCAACGTGCCGGCCGTGCGCACCCTGGTCATGGTCACGCCCGATGCCTTCTTCTCGCAACTGCAGCGCCTGGGCCTGCCGCTGCGCGAAAGCGGCGGCTACCACGGCTTCAGCCTGGCGCTGGGCAGCGCCGAGGTGCCGCTGCTGCAGCTCACCAACGCCTACCGCGCCCTGGCCAACGGCGGGCAACTGACGCCCGTGCGCTGGGCGGCGCAGCCCACGGGCGCGGGGTCCGCAGCGCAAAAGTCGGCTGCGCCCGTGCAGGCCATCGACGCACGCGCGGCCTTCATCGTGGGCGACATCCTGTCCGATCCCATGGCGCGCGCGCCTACCTTCGGCACGGACAGCGTGCTGGCCACACGCTTCTGGTCGGCCGTCAAGACCGGCACCAGCAAGGACATGCGCGACAACTGGGCCGTGGGCTGGTCGCAGCGCTACACCGTGGGCGTGTGGGTGGGCAATGCGCGCGGCGAGGCCATGCACTCGGTCAGCGGCACCAGCGGCGCGGCACCTGTCTGGGCCGCCGTGATGGGTTTCCTGCATGCCCGCACACCCAGCCGCGCGCCCAAGGCGCCGGCGGGCGTGCTGCAACAGGCGGTGCGCTTCGGTCCCGATGCCTCGGGCCTGCCGCTGGAGAGCGCGCGCAGCGAATGGTTCGTGGCGGGCACGCAGCAGAGCCTGTTCGCCATGGCGGGCAGCGGCCTGCCTGCCGCATCCGCATCGACACGCGGGACTTCGGCGGCCTCGCCCGTGCGCATTGCGCGCCCGGCCAACGGCACCATCCTCGCGCTGGACCCCGACATTCCGCCGGACCGACAGCGCGTGCAGCTGTCGGCCCGGCCCTCGGGCACGGCCGCCACGCAGGAATGGCAGGATGCGAGCCTGCGCTGGCGCATGGTCAGCGCCGCCCCGCCCGGCGCGGCCGAGCCGCCGCCCAAGGAGATCGGCCGGGGTGCTGCCGCTGCCTGGATGCCCTGGCCCGGCCGGCACCGGCTGGAACTGGTCGATGCCAAGGGGCAGGTGCTGGACAGCGTGCAGGTGGAGGTGCGCGGCGCCGGCGTGGTGGCTTCGCGCGCGGGCGGGCGCTGATCAGGCGCCGGTCGTGATCACTGCGCCGCGCGGGGGCCCGCCGCGCGGAAGCCCGCCGCACGGAAGCCCGCCGCACGGAAGCCCGCCGCAGTGAAGGCCACCAGCTCGTCGATCACATGCTCCACGGGGTCGGCGCGGTGGCCGCCGCCCAGCATGCGGCTGACTCGGCCGTTGTCGGAGCGGATGTACATCATGGCGCCGTACATGCATTCCAGGCGCCACTGGAAATCGTGCTGCGACAGCTGCGGCAGAGCCTGGCGCAGCAGGGCCGCAAAGCGTTTGGCAGCCTCGTCGTAGGCGGCAAACACCACTTCCCTGACTGCCTGGTCGGGATCGACCGAGCACAGGGCCGTGACGCGGTTGAAGTCGGCCTCGCCCTCGCTATGGGCGGCGCGCAGCGCAGGGGCGATGAAGGCCCGAAGAATGTCCTCCACGGCGGGCTGCGGCGACTGCTGCTCCAGCCTTTGCAGCAGCGCATGGCGCTGTCCGTTGACGGCCATCACGCGCTGCTCGAACAAGGCCTTGAGCAGGCCCAGCTTGTTGCGGAAGTGGTAGTGGATGGCGCCCGTGTCTACCTCGGCCAGCGCCATGACGGCGCGCAGCGACGTGCCCGCGTAGCCATGCCGCGCAAACAGCTGCTCGGCGGCTTGCAGAAGGCGTTCGCGGGCCTGGGCGCGGGGTTCCTCGGCCGCGGTGTCATCGGTGCTGGACGTCATGGCTGCGGATCATAGACAGCGCCAGGCCCTTGCCGCACCAAACCATGGCATGGTGGTGACATGGATTGATTCAGTCGACTGACTGAATTAACATGCGCAGCCATCACACAACGACAAGGAGACACAGCATGACCACCCGCAAGTGGCTCGGCGCCCTGATGGCGCTGGGCTGCACCCTGGCCACCGCGCAGGAGCCGTTCCCGTCGCGGCCGCTGACCCTCATCAACCCCTGGGCGGCGGGCAGCTCCACCGATGTGATGGCGCGTACGTTGGCAGAGGAATTCCGCAAGCAGCTGGGCCAGAGCGTGGTCGTGGTCTCGCGCGACGGGGGCTCGGGCGTGATCGGCATGAATGTGCTGGCCCAGGCGCCGGCCGACGGGCTGACGCTGGCCTTCACGCCCATGACCCCCATCACCGTGCAGCCCCACTACGTCAAGGGCCTGAAGCTGGGGCCCGACAGCGTGCAGCCGCTGTGCGGCGTGACGGAGAACATCCTGGGCGTCAGCGTGCGCGCAGACAGCCCTTTCAAGACGATAGGCGAGCTGGTGGCGGCGGCGAAGAAGGGCTCGCTGAGCTACGGATCGCCGGGACCGAACTCGGCGCCCTTCCTGGCCATGGACCAGCTGGAGCGCGACCAGGGCCTCAAGCTCGTGCATGTGCCCTACAAGGGCGATGCCGGCTCGATACAGGAATTGCTGGCCGGGCGGCTGGACTTCGTCAGCAGCATCGCGGCCTCGGCTGCGCCCCAGATACGCGCGGGCAAGCTGCGCCTGCTGGCCGTGGCCTCGGAGCGCCGCCACCCGGCCTTCCCCGAGGTGCCCACCTTCAAGGAACTGGGCATGGCGGTGCAGGAGGAATCGTTTGCGGGCCTGTTCGTGCCGCGTGGCGTGCCCGAGGCGGTGCTGGGCCGGCTGGACGCTGCCTGCGCCGCCGCAGCTCGGTCCGATGCCGTCAGGCAGGTGGCCCAGCGCGGCGACCAGGTGGTCTTCCACCAGGACCGCCGCCAGTGGGACCGGCGCATCCACGACGAATTCCGCAAACAGGGCGCAGCGGCCGAACGCCATGCGCAGTGAACTCCTTTCCGCCAGCTCTTCATCCATGACCGATTCCAGCCTGCCCCCCATCCGCCGCGTGATCACGGCCAACGACGCACAGGGCCGCTCCTTCATCGCCGAGGACGGCGCCTCGCCCGCCGTGCGCCTGGTCGAGGAACGCCCCGGCTACCGCATCACCAACCTGTGGCGCACCGATGCCTCACCCGCGCAGATCAATGCGCCCGACACCATTGCCATCCATCAGGGCGTGGCACCGCCGCCCTATGGCACGGTGCTGCGCATCCTGGACATTCCGCCCGAACCTGCCGATCCGCAGGAGCTGGCGCGTGCCCTGCATGCCACCTTTACACGCATGTACGGCGACGCCCACCGCAACGTGCAGCCCGGCGAGCATCCGGGCATGCACCGCACGGATACCGTGGACTACGCGCTGATGCTGGAGGGCGAGCTGGTCGCCATCCTGGACCGCCATGAAACCGTGCTGCGCGCCGGTGACGTGCTCATACAGCGCGGCACCAACCATGCCTGGGCCAACCGCTCGGGCCGGCCTGCGCGCATTGCCTTCGTGCTGGTGGCGGGCGAGCAGGGCTCCTGACTCAGGTTGCCTGGCCTGCCCATGCCGCCGCGGCAGGGCGTGGCCGCACGAAGCGCTGCTCGATCACGGTCTCGCCCCATTGCTGGCCCGGCCATTCCTCGGCCAGGGTGAAGCCTGACGATTCGTAGAGCCGGCGTGCTGCATCCAGGCCCCGGAAGGTCCACAGCTGGGTGGCCTCGAAGGCCTGCTGGTCGCAGAACGCCAAGGCCTGCTGCAGCAGCTGGCGCCCCGTGCCGGCGCCGCGCAGGCCGTCTTCCAGGATGAACCAGCGCAGATGCGCCTGGCGGTCCTCGGGGTGCTTGCCCAGGTCCTCTCCATCGATGGCCACGGAGCCCACGATGCGGTCGCCGTCCAGCGCCGTCCACAGCTGGTTGCAGGGCTTGTCCAGCCGGCCCGCGAACTCGGCCAGGCCGCTGGCCACGCGGCTTTCGAAGAAGACGCCAAAGCCTGCGTGGCGCGCATAAAAGCGCGCATGCATGTCCACGATGCGGCCCAGGCAGCCGGGCCGGTATCCGGGCAGGACCTGTATCTGTGCGGGCACGGGTACGGGCTGGGGCAGGGGCTCCTCCTGCCGGTGCGCCTGCAGCGCCCGGGCGTACAGTGCCAGCCCTTGGGCGACGGCCTGCTGCTGCGGCGCCTGCATGCGGTCCAGCGCCGCCGTCACCTGCTGGCGCCCGAAGGCCTCGATGGCGGCCAGCGTGCGCCGGCCCTTGGCGGTCAGGGCCAGCTGCTTGACGCGGCCATCCTCTCCATCGGCGGCTTCCTTCAGCTCGCCCGCCTCCACCAGCTTGCGCACCATGCGGCTGACGCTGGATTTCTCCAGCCCCAGGACCAGGGCCAGCTGCGAGGCCGCCATGCGCCCCTGTGCGCCGATCTCCAGAATGGCATGCACGGCCGAGGGCGGATAGTCCGTGGCCGCCAGCGTGGCCTGCATGAAGCCCAGCTCGCGCACCATCTGGCGCGAGGCGGCGCGGATGCCATCCACCAGGGAAAGATCGTGCTGCGGCATGGGTGCTCCTTGGGGCCGTGCAAGGTTTGAATATGGTTGCATGGTACAACCATAAATGCCGCTGCGCATCTGTTGATGCAGCGATGCATGCCCCAGGCGTAAAAAAGCCGCCCGGCGCATGCGGGCGGCTGGGGCCTGGCGCAGATGCGCAGGGCTCAATTGACCATCAGGCGGAACGGCCAGACATAGGCCTGCAGCGTCACGAAGATGCCCATCAGGCAGGCCAGGGCGACGGAGTGGAAGAACACGTAGCGCAGGATGTCGCCCTCATGGTTGAACCAGCGCGTGGCCGTGGAGGCGACGACGATGGACTGCGCATCGATCATTTTGCCCATCACGCCGCCCGAGCTGTTGGCCGCGCCCATGAGGTTGGGCGACAGGCCCAGCTGCTCGGCCGCCACCTTCTGCATGCCGCCGAACAGCACATTCGATGCCGTGTCCGAACCCGTCAGCGCCACGCCCAGCCAACCCATCAGGGTGCCGAAGAAGGGGTAGAACACGCCCGTGTTGGCGAAGGCCAGGCCCAGCGTGGTGTCCGTGCCCGAGTAGCGCGTCAGCGTGCCCAGGGCCAGCATCAGCACGATGGTGATGAGCGAATAGCGCACCAGCCAGATGGTGCGCACGAACTGGCTGACCAGCTGCACGGGGTTGTACTTCATGACCAGGCCGCCCACGATGGCCGACAGCAGGATGCCCGTGCCCGTGGCCGACAGCAGGTTCAGCGTGTAGATGGCGCCTTCCTTGGTGGGCTGGCGCACGACGGGCGGCACCTTCTCGATCAGGTTGTGCAGGCCTTCCATGGGAAAGGCCGGGGCGAACAGGCCGTTGAGCGCGGCCTTGACCGAGGGCAGGCCCCAGATGAAGACGAAGACCGTGAGGATGGCCCAGGGCGTCCAGGCGCGGATCACGTCGGCGCGCGGGTGCTGGGTCACGGCGCGGGGCGCCTGGGCCTCGCCGCCGCTGTTCTCATGGCCCTTGAGCGAGGTCGAGCGCCAGATGGTCCTGGGCTGCCACATGCGCAGGAAGCCGACCGTGCAGACCATGGAGACGATGGCCGCGATGATGTCCACCAGCTCGGGGCCGATGAAGTTGGACACCAGGTACTGCGGAATGGCGAAGGACACGCCGGTCACCAAAATGATGGGCCAGATCTCCATCATGGCCTTGCGCCCGGCAAAGGCCCAGATCAGCCAGAACGGCACCAGCACCGAGAAAAACGGCAGCTGGCGGCCGACCATGGCAGTGACCTCCATCAGGTCGTAGCCGTGCACCTTGGCCAGCGTGATCACCGGCGTGCCCAGCGCGCCGAAGGCCACGGGCGCGGTATTGGCGATCAGCGACAGGCCCGAGGCGGCCAGCGGCGAAAAGCCCAGTCCGATGAGGATGGCCGCCGTCACGGCCACGGGCGTGCCGAAGCCGGCCGCGCCCTCGAAGAAGGCGCCGAAGGCGAAGGCGATCAGCAGCAGCTGGATGCGCCTGTCCTCGGTGATGCCGGCAATGGAGTCCTGCAGGATCTTGAAGCTGCCGTTCTTCTCGGTCAGCTGGTGCAGGAAGATGATGTTCAGGACGATCCAGCCGATGGGCAGCAGCCCCGTGAAGCCGCCGAACAGCGCCGCGCGCCCGGCCATGCCTGCCGGCATGTTGTAGACGAAGACCGCGATCACCAGCGCCGCAATCAGCCCGGCGCCGGCCGCCAGGTGGGCCTTCATGTGCAAAAAGCCCAATCCCACCAGCATGACCACGACCGGGATGGCCGCGAGCAGTGTGGACAGCCACATGTTGGAAAGAGGGTCGTAGACCTGCTGCCAAACCATAGGAGCGTCTCCTGAAGAGTTTTTAGGATGTTGTGCGGGGCGGATCGTCGCTCTCATGGCTGGTTGGCACACTAGCGTTAGCCCTCGGTTGGGCTGCGAGAGAGAAAATTTCAATCGGCGCACAAATCACTTCAAACCCGAACGGGTGACTGGAACGCGCCCTGCGCACTACCATGCTCGGCAGTCCCGCGGCATGCGGGTTCCAGAAAGCCAGAAAACGTGTCCACCGACCTTTCCAAAATCACCTGCATCGAAGACCTGCGCGTCGTGGCCCAGCGCCGCGTGCCGCGCATGTTCTATGACTACGCCGACTCGGGCTCCTACACCCAGGGCACCTACCGGGCCAACGAGGACGACTTCCAGAAGATCAAGCTGCGCCAGCGCGTGGCCGTGAACATGGAGGGGCGCAGCACGCGCACCACCATGATCGGCCAGCAGGTGGCCATGCCCGTGGCCATTGCGCCCACGGGCCTGACCGGCATGCAGCACGCCGACGGCGAGATCCTGGGCGCGCGCGCGGCCCAGGCCTTCGGCATTCCGTTCACGCTGTCCACCATGAGCATCTGCTCCATTGAGGACATTGCCGAACACACGGCCCGCCATCCGTTCTGGTTCCAGCTCTATGTGATGCGCGACCGCCGGTTCATGGAGCGCCTGATCGAGCGCGCCCGTGCCGCCAACTGCTCGGCCCTGGTGCTGACGCTGGACCTGCAGATCCTGGGCCAGCGCCACAAGGACATCAAGAACGGCCTGTCCACGCCCCCGAAGCCCACGCTGCGCAACCTGGCCAACCTGGCGACCAAGCCGCACTGGTGCCTGGGCATGCTGGGCACCAAGCGCCGCACCTTCGGCAACATCGTCGGCCATGTGGATGGCGTGGCCGACATGAGTTCGCTGTCGTCGTGGACCGCCAGCCAATTCGACCCCAGCCTGAACTGGGGCGATGTGGAGCGCATCAAGAAGCTCTGGGGCGGCAAGCTCATCCTCAAGGGCGTCATGGACGCCGAGGACGCGCGACTGGCGGCCGACAGCGGCGCCGATGCGCTCATCGTCAGCAACCACGGCGGCCGCCAGCTCGACGGCGCACCCTCGTCCATCGAGGCGCTGCCCGGCATTGCCGAGGCGGCGGGCAAGGACATCGAGGTCTGGATGGACGGCGGCATCCGCAGCGGCCAGGACGTGCTCAAGGCGCGTGCCCTGGGCGCCCAGGGCACCATGATCGGCCGCAGCTTCCTCTACGGCCTGGGCGCTTATGGCCAGGACGGCGTGACGCGTGCACTGCAGATCATCCAGAAGGAGCTGGAGACCACGATGGCCTTCTGCGGCCATACGCAGATCGATACCGTGGACCGCAGCATCCTGCTGCCCGGAACCTATCCGGGCGCCGTGCGCTGAACCGGCAAAAGCCGCACGAGAAAAGGACCGCCTCGGCGGTCCTTTTTCCTTTCAGGCTGCGCCTCAGGCTTGGGCAGGTACGCGCCGGCTTTCCGGCTGCGCCGCCACCAGCCGGCCCGCCGCATGCAGCACCGCCAGGATGGACGCGGTCACGATGTTGGCATGGCGCCCCGCACCGAAGCGCGTGCCCGCCACGCCGGGCAGGGCGGCCTCGACGATGGCCAGCGCCATGGCCCCGGCGCCCTGGCCCAGGCTGCGCTCCTCGTAGTGGTCAATGCGCAGCGCCACGCCCAGGTGCTGGCCGAGGGCGGCGGCCACGGCATCGATGGGGCCGCTGCCTTCGCCATACAGCTGCAGTCGAAGGCCGTCTGGCCGCACCACTTCCAGCGCAATGCCCTGGCCCTGGGCGCTGTCGAACAGGTGGTGGCTGCGGTAGTGCCAGGGAAGCTGCAGGGGTGCGAGGTAGGTCGCCTCGAACAGCTTCCACAGGTCGTCGCTGGCCAGCTCGGCCTCGCAGGCGTCCGCCTGTTTTTGCACCACGGCGCTGAACTCCACCTGCATGCGGCGCGGCATGGTCACGCCATGGTCGCGCTGCAGCAAAAAGGCAATGCCGCCCTTGCCCGACTGGCTGTTGACGCGAACGATGCTGTCGTAGGTGCGGCCCAGGTCCTGCGGGTCGATGGGCAGGTAGGGAACGCGCCAGGGCGCATCGGGCCGCTGCGCCGCAAAGCCCTTGGCGATGGCGTCCTGGTGCGAGCCCGAGAACGCCGTGAACACCAGGTCGCCCACATAGGGGTGGCGCGGGTGGATGGGCAGGGCCGTGCATTCCTCCGCAATGCGCGCCACGGCGGCGATGTCCGAGAAATCCAGGCCCGGCGCGATGCCCTGCGTGTACAGGTTCAGCGCCAGCGTCACCACATCGAGGTTGCCGCTGCGCTCGCCGTTGCCGAACAGGCAGCCTTCCACGCGCTGGGCGCCGGCCAGCAGCGCCTGCTCGGCGCAGGCCACGCCCGTGCCCCGGTCGTTGTGCGGGTGCACGGACAGCACGATGTGCTCGCGCCGTTCCAGGCGGCGGTGCATCCACTCGATCTGGTCGGCGAAGACATTGGCCGTGCTCACCTCCACCGTGGTCGGCAGGTTGATGATCATGGGCCGCGCGGGGCCTGCATCCCAGGCGCGGATGGCTGCGTTGCACACGGCCAGCGACACGTCGAGCTCGGCCATGCAGAAGGTCTCGGGTGAGTACTGCAGCACCCATTCGGTCTCGGGATGGGCATCGGTCAGTTCGCGCAGCAGGGCGATGTGGTGCTCCACCATGGCGATGATCTCGGGCACCTGCATGCCGAAGACGATCTCGCGCCAGGCCGGGGCAATGGCGTTGTAGAAGTGCACGATGGCGCGCCGCGCTCCGGCCACGCTGTCCACCGTGGCGCGGATCAGGTCCTCGCGCAGCTGGGTGATGACCATGGGCGTCACGTCGCCGGGGATCAGCCCGTTGTCGATCAGGTGGCGCACGATGCCGTAGTCGGTCTGCGAGGCCGAGGGAAAGCCCACCTCGATCTCCTTGAAGCCTATGCGCACCAGTTCGTGGAACAGGCGCAGCTTGCGCTCGCGGTTCATGGGCTCGAACAGGGCCTGGTTGCCATCACGCAGGTCGGTGGACAGCCACACGGGCGCCTGGCTCAACTGGCGTGAGGGCCATTGGCGCTCGGGCAGGTCGACGGCGGGGAAGGGAAGGTATCTGGACGCGGGATTCTTCAGCATGCGGGCCTCGCAGGAAACGCTGGGGTTTGCAGCCACCGGATCGGCCGGTGGCCCCGCTCTCCTGGCTTCCCGGTGTGGGGAAGCTGCGCCAGGCCGGGATCAGGGAGAGTCGGTGCGAAATGCGGCGCCTGCGCAGGCGCCCGGACCCCGGCCATGGGCCAGGGGTGGTAGGGAGGGCGAGGGCAGGCAGTGCATGGTGCGATGGCGGTGAATCACAGGGAACGGATGCCAGTTTGCGGGCAGGGTGTCTGTCTGTCTTTATAGAATTTCTCATTTTCTATATGGATCTGGACAATATGCGCACGACCCATGCCCCGGCTTCGGCAGCCGCCGTTCCCTGCAGCCATGCCGGGCTGCCCGAGCTGCAGGCCGCCGCACCGCTGCCGGTCACGGGCGTGGCCGCCGACTATCCGGCGGGGCTGGAGGTGGAGGAACACTCCCACGAATGCTGCCAGCTGCTCTACGCCGTGCAGGGGGTGCTGGAGGTGCGCGCAGGCAGCGGGCGCTGGGTGGTGCCGCCCACGCGCGGCGTCTGGCTGCGCTCGGGCGTGCCCCACGGCCTGCGCATGCGCGGCGCGGTACAGGTGCGCAGCCTGTTCGTCGATGCGCAGGCCGCTGCAGATCTGCCGGGTACGGACTGCGTGATCGAGGTCTCTCCCCTGCTGCGCGAGCTCATCAGCGAGGTGGCGCGCTGGCCTGCATCGGCACCGCCGGGGCGGCGTGAATCCATGGTGGTCGAGCTATTGCTGCAGGAACTGCGCCAGCCGCCCGTGGTGCCGTTTCACCTGCCCTGGCCGCAGGATGCGCGCATGGCCGCTGTCTGCCATGCGCTGGCCGAAGGAGACGGGGCGGATGGCTTTGCCGCCACAGCCGCCGCAACTGCCACAGCCGCCGACTGGGCCGCACGGCTGGCCATGGGCGAGAAGACCTTCCATCGCCACTTTTTGCAGGCCACGGGAATGAGTTTTGGCCGCTGGCGTCAGCGCGCACGGCTGCTGTCATCCATGCAGGCGCTGCTGGCCGGACGGCCCATCGTGCAGGTGGCGCTGGAGGCCGGCTATGAAAGCCACAGCGCCTATTCGCTGGCCTTCAGGCGCCAGTTCGGCATGCCGCCCTCGGCCTTCGGGGCCAGGGGCGACAGGCTGTAGGGGGGGCAGGCCGCGTCAGGCGGCCTTCCAGATGATGTAGTCGGCCTGGTACTGCACGACCTGCTTCTGGCCCAGCGTGGAGCTGTTGCAGGCCATGGCAGGGGCCACGCCGCCGCGCGTGGCCACGCGCTGGATATAGGTCACGCCCTGCATGGCGCCCATGCCGGTGGCGGGCTCGGCCTTGACCAGCTGCATGGGGATGTTGCCCGCGCTGGACGGCGCCACGGCGACCTGGGTGGCCGTGACCTTGGAGCCGTCCTGGTGCGCCCAGGTGGCGGGCGGGCCGAAGTAGCGGCCGATGACGCGGCCCTGGCGGTCCGTCAAACGCGCATCGGGGCCGACAAAGGCCCATTCCTGCTCCATCGCCTGGTCCTTCTTGGCGCGGCATTCATAGGTGATCTGGCCTATGCCCACCGTCTCCATGGCAACCTTGTGGCCTGCGGGCACCTGCACGGCGGCCGGCAGGTCGGACTGGGAATAGCTCTTGCCCATGTCCATGGAGGAGCAGGCGCCAAGGGTCAGTGCGGCCATGGTGGCCAGGCCGAGGGGGAGGATGTAGCTCATGAAGGTCTCCAGGTCGATGGGTTGAGGGGTGTCGCCTTGGACCGCTTTCCGGGGCGCGACACAGGGAATACGCAGCAAGGCAGCGGCTGGATTCACCTGAATGGAAAAAAAATTTATCCGCATCCGGTTCGCAATGTGCTGCGTATTGCTCACGGAGGGCCGGTGCAAGCCGGGAGACCCCTGCCAGACCTTCTGCAAACCCCGGCTGAGCACCGATATGCCCCTTGAATCCGATCGAAAGACAGAACAAGCCCCCGGGCGGCCACGCAACAGTGCGGGCCACGGGGCCGCCCGCTCGCCCACAATGCGTGCATGGGCACCACACCAACCGACCAAGAGCTGATGGACCTTCTGGACCGCATCGCAGCGCAGGACGAGCCCGCGCTCCGCAGCCTGTACGAGGCCACCTCGTCCCGGCTGTACGGGCTGGCGTTGCGCATCCTGCGGCACAAGGACTGGGCCGAAGACGTGCTGCAGGACAGCTACCTGCACATCTGGCGCAGCGCCTCGGGCTACCGGGGCACGCTCAGCCCGCCGCTGGCCTGGATGGGCCTGGTGGTGCGCAGCCGGGCCCTGGACTTTCTGCGCCGGCGCCGCGCCGAACGCCTGCACCTGAACGAAGAGTTCGACGAGGCGCAACTGGCGGCCCATGGCGGTGGGGACGATGAAAGCCAGGGCCCGCTGCAACTGGCCGAGGCCAGCGAACAGGCCGTGGCGCTGTACCAGTGCCTGGAGCGGCTGGAAGGCCGCCAGCGCGAGGTGGTCAGCCTGGCCTATCTGCGCGACCTCAGCCATGGCGAGCTGGCGGGCCAGCTGCAACTGCCGCTGGGCACGGTCAAGACCTGGATACGGCGCGGCCTGGAGCAGCTGCGCCGCTGCCTGTCACGCCATGCGTGAAGCAGTTGACATGCTCTGAGCGGCCAAAGGATTTGCCATGAATATTTCCCGACACCCCGAACTGCTGGACCGGCTGGCCGCCGCTTACGCCCTGGGCACGCTGCGGGGCGCGGCGCGCCGCCGCTTCGAGCAACTGGCCCGTGACCAGGCTCCGGTGCGCGCCGCCGCCCTGCTGTGGCAGGGCCGCTGGTCGGCCCTGTCCGAAATGCAGGCGCCCGTGCGCCCTGACGATGCGGTCTGGGTCCGTATCGACAACCTGCTGCAGGCCGAAAAGGCCCGCGCCGCCCAGGCGCACCGGCGGCGCGCCGACGATGCGCCTGGCATGGCCCGGCGCACGGAATCCGCCGTGGGGCGCGCCCTGGCCTGGTGGCGCGGCGCCGCCGTGCTGGGCGCCTGCGCCACCGTAGCGGCCGTGGCCGTGGGGCTGTGGTCGCACCAGGACCTGCGCCAAAGCGGCGAGCGCCAGCTGGCCGTGCTGAACAACCAGCTGCAGGCCACCCAGGCTGCGCTGCAGGCCGCGCCCCAGATCCAGTACGTGGCCGTGCTGGCCGACGACAAGGCCGATGCCTCCATGCTCGTGACCTTCGACCCCGGCAAGAACACCCTGGTGCTGCAGCGCGTGGGCGACTTCCATGAGGCCTCCGACAAATCACTGCAGCTGTGGGCCCTGCCGCCCCAGGGCGGCCCGCAATCGCTGGGCGTGCTGGGACGCGACAAGCTGGTCAAGCTGACCGCCGCGGCCGCCGAGGTCCAGGGCGTGCCTGCCCTGGCCATCAGCCTGGAGCCCAAGGGCGGCGTGCCCAGCCAGACCGGGCCCACGGGGCCGGTGCTGTTCAAGGGCGCTCTGATCCGGCGCGACCTGTAGCGCGCCGCGCAGGCCCGCTCGCCATTGGCGACGGCCGTGCTGCTGCACAACGCAGCCTGCTTGCCCTGGCCAGAGCAGGGCGCGCGTGCAGCGCTGGCTGGCCGGCCTCTGTTTCGCTGCCGGGCGCGGCAGCCTTCTCCAAGCGCGTGCGCCTGGTGCCCGACCGGCGGCTATGCTGGCCGGCACTCAGTCGCCCGCGCCTTGCCGGCGGTGCCTTCCCTTTTTTGCCGACATGCTTTCTTCCCTCCAAGACCTGACCTGGCTGTGGGTGCCCGTGGTGCTGTTCGCCGCAGCCGCCCAGACCGTGCGCAACACGGCCCAGCGCTCGCTGACCGCCGAGCTCGGCACCCTGCCGGCCACCCTGGTGCGCTTTCTGTACGGCCTGCCGTTTGCCGGCATCTACCTGCTGGCGCTGTACCTGGGAGGCGATGGCGCCTGGACGCTGCCCCGGTTCTCATGGGCCTACCTGGGCTGGATCGCGCTGGGCGCCTTCTTCCAGGTCGCGGCCACGGCGGCGCTGCTGCTGGCCATGAAGGAGCGCAACTTCGCCGTGGCCGTCACCCTGTCCAAGACCGAGGTGCTGCAGGTGGCCCTGTTCGCCGGCATCTTCCTGCACGAGATGCCCACGGTCGTGGCCCTGTTGGCCATGGGGTTGGCCACCTTTGGCGTGCTCATCCTGTCGCTGCCGCCGCGCGGCCAGATGCTGTCGCTGTCGGCCTGGGCCAGCCGTTCGGCGCTCTACGGCCTGGCCTGCGGTGCCTGCTTTGCCATCGCCACCGTGGGCTATCGGGGCGGCGCCGTGGAACTGGCGCGCCTGGGCGAGATATCTCCCTGGCTGTCAGGCGCTTGGGGCGTGCTGATCGCCCAGCTCATGCAGACCCTGGGCCTGGGCGCCTGGATCGCGCGCACCCACGCGCAGGGCCTGCGCCCCATCTTCCGCGCCTGGCGCGTCTCGCTGCTGGCCGGCGGCATGGGCGCGGCCGCCTCGCTGGCCTGGTTCACCGCCTACGCCATGCAGGGCGCGGCACCCGTGCGCACGCTGGGCATGGTCGAGGTGGTGTTCAGCTATATCGTTTCGCGCCGCGTGCTCAGCGAAAGCCTGAGCCGCCAGGAGAAGATCGGCATGAGCCTGATGGTGTTGGGACTGGTGCTGATCTGCCTGCAGGGATGAATGGTCCAGGGTCTGTGTGAACAAGCCTTGCAGGCTGTATGAATGCACAGTTGCCGCAATAATGGCGGCGTGCCTGAAACGACACCCACGACACCCACGACACCCGCAAGCCCTGCCGATGCTGCGCCCCCGCGCCGCATCGCCCACCTGGACATGGACGCCTTCTATGCCTCGGTGGAGCTGCTGCGCTATCCGCAGCTCAAGGGACTGCCCGTGGTCATCGGCGGCGGACGCCGCGCGCACGACGAGGCGCTGGATGCGCGCTACGCCGGCCGGCTGCACGAGATTCCGGTGGACGAGTTCTCGCGCCTCAAGGACTACGTGGGCCGGGGCGTGATCACCACGGCCACCTACCCGGCGCGGCAGTTTGGCGTGGGCTCGGCCATGGGCATGATGAAGGCCGCGCGCCTGTGCCCCCAGGCCATCCTGCTGCCCGTGGACTTTGCCGAGGTGCGGCGCTTCTCACGCATGTTCAAGGAAATCATCGTCTCCATCGCCCCGCTGATGGAGGACCGCGGCGTGGACGAGGTCTACATCGACTTCACCGACGTGCCTGGCGGCCAGCGCGAAGGCGGGCGCGTGCTGGCTCGGCTGATCCAGAAAACCATCACCGACGCCACGGGCCTGACCTGCTCCATCGGCGTGGCGCCCAACAAGCTGCTGGCCAAGATGGCCAGCGAATTCAACAAGCCCAACGGCATCTCCATCGTCCAGCCCGACGATCTGCAGGCCGTGATCTGGCCGCTGGCCTGCCGCAAGATCAACGGCATAGGCCCCAAGGCCGATGCCAAGCTGCAATCGCTGGGCAT
Organism: Delftia sp. SD018; assembly: GCF_017355445.1. NCBI lineage: Bacteria > Pseudomonadati > Pseudomonadota > Betaproteobacteria > Burkholderiales > Comamonadaceae > Delftia > Delftia sp. SD018. The sequence continues at coordinate 38,106 of NZ_JADDRN010000028.1, read as the reverse complement.
ACAGACCATTGGCGAGCTGGCCACGCAAAGCCTGCCCCAGCTCGTGCAGTGGTTCGGCCGCGCCTACGGCAACTGGCTGCATGGCGTGTCCTGGGGGCGCGACGAGCGGCCCGTGGTCACGCACAGCGAGCCCGTCTCCATGAGCCGCGAAACCACCTTCGAGCGCGACCTGCACGCCGTGCGCGACCGGGCCGAACTGAGCGCCATCTTCACCGACCTGTGCGAACGCCTGGCCCAGGACCTGCAGCGCAAGGGCTACATGGGCCGCACCGTCGGCATCAAGCTGCGCTACGACGACTTCAAGACCGCCACGCGCGACCACACGCTGGAGCTGCCCATGGCCGATGCCGCCACCCTGCGCCGCGCCGCAGGCCAATGCCTCAAGCGCGTGCCCCTGGCCAAGCGGCTGCGCCTGCTGGGCGTGCGCGTGGGCAACCTCGTTCGCACGGCCGACTGGAACGCCACCGCCCACGACCCGCTGGCGCGCGAGCAACTGCTCAGGGGACCGGCCCAGCCCGCGCCGGACAGCGATCCCTTTACACCTCAACTGTTCTGAATCATCACCACAAATCTGGCGCACACGCTGTAAACCCATGCACCAGTTCCGAGCATGAGACTGCGGTTGCCTTGCTGTGAGATGATTTGGAAATGTGAATTTGTGTTTCCGTTTGATGGATTCCGGTGGCTTCTGAGCGTTTTGCCATGCCATTTCACAAGAACAAGAGACATCCCAAAGGAGTGGTACCCATGCGCGTGAATTTGCCCGTCAGCCAGCTCAACTACGACTTTCCGGGCGATGAGCTGCTGGTATCCGTCACCAACACCAAGGGCGAGATCACCCATTGCAACCCGGCCTTCGTGCGGGTCAGCGGCTATTCCTACGAGGAACTGATCGAGCAGCCGCACAACCTGATCCGCCACCCGGACATGCCGGCCGCCGCCTTCAAGGACATGTGGCGCACCATCGCCCACGGCTACCCGTGGACTGCCCTGGTCAAGAACCGGCGCAAGAACGGCGACCACTACTGGGTGCGCGCCAACGTCACGCCCATCATGGAAGGCGGCCGGCCGCGCGGCTACCTGTCGGTGCGCACCAAGCCCCGGCCGGACGAGATCGAGGCCGCCGAAGCCCTCTATGCCCGCATGCGCGCCGAAGCCGATGCCGGCCAGGAAACCCTGCGACTGCGCGGCGGCGAACTGCGCCGCCTGGGCCTGGCAGGCCTGTGGGACCGCCGCAGCGACCTGGGCCTGACAGCCCGCATGGCGCTGATGCTGGGCGGCGTGGGCCTGGCCGCCATGCTGCCCGACCTGCTGGGCTGGCAGGGCGCCGCAGCCTGGGGCACGCGCCTGGCCGCCTTGCTGGCGGGAGGCAGCTTTGTTCTGTGGCGCTTCCAGCAGCGCTGCGTGGCGGGCCTGGAGCAGGCCAGCGGCTTTGCCGCCGACATCGCCAGCTGCCAGCTGGGCACCAACATGCAGCACGACTACAGCGGCCCCATGGGCGCCCTGATGCAGCGGCTGCAGCAAATCCAGATCAATCTGCGCGCCGTGGTCGGCGACGTGCGCACCGAAATGCGCGGCTTTGCCACCACCGCCCACGAGATCGCCCAGGGCAGCTTCGACCTCGCGCAGCGCACAGAATCCCAGGCCACCAGCCTGCAGCAGACGGCGGCCTCGATGGAAGAGATATCGGGCACCGTGGCGCAGACCGCCGACACGGCCCAGCTCATGGCTCATGAAAGCGACCAGAGCCGCCAGGTCGCCGGCAAGAGCGGCGCCGCCATCCAGGAAGTGGGCTCTGCCATGGAGCACATCCGCGGCTCCTCGCGCCGCATGGGCGAGATCATCGGCGTGATCGAAAGCATTGCCTTCCAGACCAACCTGCTGGCCCTGAATGCCGCCGTCGAAGCGGCACGCGCAGGCGAGCAGGGCCGCGGCTTTGCCGTCGTGGCCGGCGAAGTGCGCGCCCTGGCCCAGCGCAGCGCCTCCGCCGCCAAGGAAATCAGCGGCCTCATCAACCGCACCGTGGACGGCATCAACGACGGCAACGCCCGCATGGACGCCGCAGGCCGCACCATCGACGGCATGGTCGACGCCGTGGGCCGCGTCAGCGACCTGGTCCACCAGATCAGCATCGCCACGCGCGAACAATCCGTAGGCATCGCCCAGGTCAACGACGCCGTGGCCCAGCTCGACTCCGTCACCCAGCAAAACGCCGCCCTGGTCGAACAATCGGCCGGCGCGGCGGGCTCACTGCGCGCCAGCGCCCAGTCGCTGGAGCGGTCGCTGGAGGTGTTTACGTTGCGGTGAGGGGTAGGGGCCGGCCGCCTCTTTTACTGCCGTGCAGAGCGCACGTTGGCCGGCAAGGCGCCAGGATGGCTGGTGCGGAATGGGTTGATGTCCAGGCCACCACGGCGCGTGTAGCGTGCGTAGACCGAGAGCTTGAGGGGGCGGCAGCGCGTCCAGATGTCCATGAAGATGCGTTCCACGCACTGCTCATGGAATTCGTTGTGGTTGCGGAAGCTCACCAGGTATTGCAGCAGGCCTTCCTGGTCGATCTGCGCGCCGCTGTAGCGGATCTGCACGCTGCCCCAGTCGGGCTGGCCCGTGACCAGGCAGTTGCTCTTGAGCAGGTGGCTGACCAGGGTTTCGGTGACGGGGCCTTCTTCATGGTTGGCGCGCAGCAGCTCGGGGGCGGGCTGGTATTGCGTGCACTCCACATCCAGGCGGTCCAGCAGCAGGCCGTCGAGCTCCTGCACCATTTCCTGGTCGAAGCGGTCCAGGCCGATGATCTTCACGCCGATGCTGCCCTTTTGCTCGCTGCCGCGCCACAGCGCTTCGGCCAGGTCGGTGCGCAGGCGTGCCTGGACTTCGGACGCGTCGGCCAGGCGGGTGTTGTTAAAGCTGTTGAGGTAGAGCTTGAAGGACTTGCTTTCGATGAGATTGGGGGTCTCGCAGGGAATCGTGAAATGCACGAGCGCCACCTGCGGCTTGCCGCGCAGGTTGAGCCAGGACAGCTCGAAGGCCGTCCACAGGTCGGCGCCGAAGAAGGGCATCTGTCTGCCCTGAATGCCGATTTCTTCGCGCTTGGGCGCGCGGGGCAGGGGGAACAGCAGCGAGGGGGCGTACTGGTCGATGTAGGCGGAGCTTTTGCCCAGCTGGGATTGTTCGGGAGTGTTCATGGAAAAAGGGCCGGCCGTGCCGGCGCTGGTCAGGCCTGGACGGTCCGCGCGGAGCGCGTGGACCCAGGCTTTGAAGCTAACTGAATTTCCATGCCCGCAGGCATGGGCGGCCATATAAGGTCAATAAGGGTGGGTGCGCCCGGGTCCGATGGTGCTCAGTGGAATTCGCGTTCGCGCAGCCATTTGGTGGCGATCCATTTTTCGCCGGCCAGCACGGGCGCGCCGCCGTGCAGGGTACGCGTGGAGGGGTCGGGGCGCTCATAGCTGAAGAAGACGGCGTTGCCCCGGCGCGGCACCACTTGCAGCGGCACTTCGGGAAAGATGGTGGCGCCGCCGCGCTCGGGCTCGTTCAGGTAGATGACCAGGGTGCCCACGCGCTGGCCGCCGCGCTTGAGGATGGTGGGCGTGCCGGGTTCGCCAGGCGCGAAGTAGTCGTGGTGGGGCTTGTATTCGGCGCCAGGGCCGTAGTGCAGCACCTGCAGGCCTTCGCCATGGTCCAGCGGCCAGCGCAACAGGCGGGCAATGCGTTCTTCCAGCTGGCTGACGATGCCGGTTTCTCCGCGCTGGAAGAACATGCCGTTGCTGGTTCGGTCGTCATTGATCTCTTCGCCGCCGCTTTGCGTGGCCACGGTGAGCGAGCGCGCCATGCGCGGGCGTGCGGCGGCGATGATGGCGTCGCACTCCTCGTGCGCGAGCAGGTTGCCAAAGACCACGATGCGCGGGTTGCGCATGCTGACCAGCACCTGGACCTGGCGGTCGCCGACATCAATGCTGCTGGGGTCCTGGGCAAGGTCCGGCTCGGGCAGGCTCGAGGCCGAGACGACGACGGCCGGTGGCGCTACATCGCCCTGTTCGGGCAGGTCCAGCGCCCGCCTTGCCAGTTCTTCGCTCCAGCCCACGTCGCGCATGGAGCGCAGCAGGGCCGCAGGCCCTATGCCGGATGCGCGCTGGTCGCGCACCCATTGCATGAGTTCAGGCGTGAGACCCACGGGCAGGTCCTGCGCGGCGGTCTGGGAATCTGGTGAGGATTTGAGGCTCATGGCGTGCAGTGCGGCCCTTGCCGCAGTGAATGGACTCCAAAGGCATCGAGGCCGGGGCCGGCCGGTGGCCGGCGAGGCTCAGTCAGCGGTCTTGCGACGGAACACCAGGCGCGCAGGCGTCGAGGAAGCTGGCGCCAGCGCGTAGCCCTCCAGATCGAAGGCTTCGAGTTCAGCCGCGCTGCGAGCGCGTCGTTGTATGGCAAATCGTGCCATCAGCCCGCGCGCACGTTTGGCATGGAAGCTGATGATCTTGTAGGCGCCGTTCTTGTAATCCTCGAATGCGCATTCCACCACCGGGGGCTTGAGGTGCTTCAAGTCTACCGATTTGAAGTATTCCTGCGAAGCCAGGTTGACGATGACGCGTTCGCCCGCCGGCTGCCGGGCCGCGCGCTGGTTCAGGTGCTCGGCAATGCGGCTGCCCCAGAACTGGTAGAGGTTGCTGCCATGCGCGGTTTCCAGCCGGGTGCCCATTTCCAGGCGGTAGGGCTGCATGCGGTCCAGCGGACGCAGCACGCCGTACAGGCCGCTGAGGATGGCCAGGTGCTGCTGTGCCCAGTCCAGGTCCTCGGCATCCAGGCTGCGTGCCTGCAGGCCCTCGTAGACATCGCCGTTGAATGCGAGCAGCGCCTGCCGGGCGTTGGTGGCCGTGAAGCGCGGGCTGAAGGCCTCGTAGCGCGCCACGTTGAGCGCGGCCAGCTTGTCGCTGATACCCATCAGTTCCGACAGTTGCTGGGGCGACTGGCGGCGCAGCACTTCGATCAGCTCCAGTGGCTGTTCGGAGAAGACGGGCAGCGTGTGCGGCAGTTTCGGGGGCAGTGGCGTGTCGTAGTCCAGCGATTTGGCGGGGGAGAGCAGCAACAGCATGGCGGGACGGAAGCTCCTGGAAAGAGGTGGACGGAAGGCGTGGGGAGACGGATGAGGTGAGGGCGGAGGCGGAAACAAACAGGGGCCGCGAGGGCCCCTGTGTTGTCACTGTCTGTGGTCAGACCTGGGCCGCGCCCTGTGGCTGCGGCTGCTGCTCGAACGGCAGTTGCAGCTCGCTGAGGTCCTTGCGTGTTTCCACGAGGATCAGCGGGCCGTCATCCAGAGCGACCACGGGCGGGCGCTCGCGCACGACGCGCTCGGGCTGCGGTTCGGCGGCGATGGCTGCCTGGGCTGCCGCCACCTTGTCGGCATCGGAGCCCACCCATTGCAGGCCCGAAGCGGCGGCCAGCGCCTGCAGCTCGGACATGGGCAGCTGGTAGGCCTGGACCTTGGGCAGGCCGCGTTCGGCGGTTGCTTCAAGGGCCTTGGCTGCTGCGGGCGCGACTGCCACTGCGGCAGGTGCGGCCACGGGTGCCACCACGGGGGCGGGTGCTACCGGCGCGGGGGTCACCGCAGCCACGGGCACGGGAGCGGCAATCTGCTGCTCGGGCACGGGGGCCGCGACGGGTTGCTGCACTGCTTGGGCTGCTGCGGCTGCTGCGGGCTGCGCAGGCACTTGCGCTTCGGCCATAGCTTCAGGAGCCTGGGCTTCGGCGGCAGGGCTGGCTGCGTTGAAGTAGCTGCGGCGGGCAGGCTGGTCCTGCTCGGGAGCGGCGGCTTCGAAGGACTGGACGGCTTCGCCCTCCGCTTCGCGCGGTGCGCGCTCTGCACGGTCACCGCGATCGCCACGCTCGCGGCGGTCACGGCCATAGCGGTCGCGCGAACGGCGCTGGCGCGGCTGCTCTTCGCCGGAGGCGGGGGCAGCGTTGTCCAGGGACGGGTCCTGTTGCTGGGCCTGGTTGTCCAGGTTCTCTTCGGTCTCGGGAGCGACTTCGAACTGGCGGGGCTGGCGCTCGCTGCGTTCGGCGCGTTCACCACGTTCACCGCGCTCGCCACGTTCGCGGCGGCCTTCACCGCGCTCCTGGCGCTCGCCACGCGGGGCGCGCTCGGGACGCTGCTCGATGGTGCTGCCATCTGCAGCGACAGCGGCCACGCCGTTCACGGCTTCCAGCGGCTGGCGGCTTTCACCGTCACGGCTGCGTTCACCACGGCCACGGCGTTCGCCGCGGTCGGCGCGCTCACCGCGCTCGCCACGATCCGGGCGCTCTCCACGCTCCGGGCGTTCACCGCGTTCAGTGCGCTCGCCACGCTCGGCATTGCGGCGGTTGCGGTCGCCGTTGCCGGCCTGGCGTTCGGCATTGGGGGCGCCAGCGCGCTCGCCATTGCGCTCCGAGCGCTCGCCACGCTCACCATTGCGTTCGTTGCGGCGGCCACGGTTGTCGTTGCGGCCGTCACGGCGTGCTTCGCGAGCGGGGGCTTCGGCGGCCGGAGCGGGCGCTGCGACCGGCGCAGGTGCCGCGCTAAAGCCGAACAGGCTCTTGAGCCAGGCAAAGAAGCCTTGCTCGCGGACCACGACGGGGGCGACGGCCGGTGCGGGCGCTGCAGCAGTTGCCGCAGGCTTGGCATCGCGCTGCTGGCCGTTGGCCGGGCGGTTGCGGCTGCCTTCGGGACGGGGCTCGGCGATGGGGGCCGGCATGTCGGGCAGCACGCCCTTGATCATGGGCGTCTGCTTGTTGGTGGGCTCCTGCGAGCGGCGCGTCACCGTGGTTTCCGCGTCCAGCTCCTCGGCCAGCTTGTAGCTGGCTTCCATGCTTTCCAGGCGCACGTCGTCGTGCTTGAGGCGCTCGAGCTTGTAGTGCGGCGTGTCCATGGACTTGTTGGGAACCATGATCACGTTGACGCGCTGCTTGAGTTCGATCTTGGTGATCTCGCCGCGCTTTTCGTTGAGCAGGAAGCTGGCCACTTCCACGGGCACCTGGCAGTGCACGGCGGCCGTGTTGTCCTTCATGGACTCTTCTTGGATGATGCGCAGGATCTGCAGCGCCGAGCTTTCCGTGTCACGCACGTGGCCGGAGCCACCGCAGCGCGGGCAGTTGATGTGCGCGCCTTCGGACAGGGCCGGCTTGAGGCGCTGGCGGCTCATCTCCATGAGGCCGAACTTGCTGATGGTGCCGAACTGCACGCGGGCACGGTCCTGGCGCAGCGCGTCGCGCAGGCGGTTCTCGACCTCGCGGCGGTTCTTGCTCTCCTCCATGTCGATGAAGTCGATGACGATCAGGCCGCCCAGGTCACGCAGGCGCATCTGGCGCGCGACTTCGTCGGCGGCTTCCAGGTTGGTGCGTGTGGCGGTTTCCTCGATGTCGCCGCCCTTGATGGCGCGGGCCGAGTTCACGTCGATGGAGACCAGCGCTTCGGTGTGGTCGATGACGATGGCGCCGCCCGAGGGCAGGGTCACGGTGCGCGCGTAGGCCGATTCGATCTGGTGCTCGATCTGGAAGCGGCTGAACAGCGGGGCGTCGTCACGGTAGCGCTTGACGCGGGCGGCATGCTCGGGCATGACGTGCTGCATGAACTGCTGCGCCTGCTCGTAGATGTCGTCGGTGTCGATGAGGATGTCGCCGATGTCGCCGTTGAAGTAGTCGCGGATGGCGCGGATCACCAGGCTCGATTCCTGGTAGATCAGGAAGGCGCCCTTGGCCGACTTGGCGGCGCCGTCGATGGCGTTCCACAGCTTGAGCAGGTAGTTCAGGTCCCACTGCAGCTCGGGCGCGGTGCGGCCGATGCCGGCGGTGCGCGCAATGATGGACATGCCCTTGGGGTACTCAAGCTGGTCCATCGCCTCCTTGAGTTCGGCACGGTCCTCGCCCTCGATGCGGCGCGAGACGCCACCGCCGCGCGGGTTGTTGGGCATCAGCACCACGTAGCGGCCGGCCAGCGAGATGAAGGTGGTCAGGGCCGCGCCCTTGTTGCCGCGCTCTTCCTTCTCGACCTGGACGATCAGTTCCTGGCCTTCGCGGATGACTTCGTTGATGCGGGCCTGGCTGGGGGAGACGCCTTCGGCGAAATACTGCTTGGAGATTTCCTTGAAGGGCAGGAAGCCGTGGCGGTCCTCGCCGTAATCGACGAAGCAGGCCTCGAGGCTGGGCTCCACGCGCGTGACCACGGCCTTGTAGATGTTGCCCTTGCGCTGCTCGCGCCCTTCGATTTCGATTTCGTAGTCGAGCAGCTTCTGGCCATCGACGATGGCAAGGCGACGTTCTTCCGACTGCGTGGCGTTGATGAGCATCCGTTTCATGATGCGTTTCCTTTATTCGTTTTCTCTGGGGCGCGCCGGAGTGCAGCCTCTGCTGCCAGACCGTCACGCCTTTGACTTGTAATCAAAGACAGGCTCGCGAGGGAGCCGAGATGCCGGACTGACGCGTCGAAACGAAAGGAATCGCCGGATGCCTTGATGCTTGAGACCTGGCTCAAGTCAGCAATGGGGGCAAGGGCAGGGGGACGAGAGCGATGAGAGAGGCACGCCGTCCAGCTTCAAGCGAAGCTGCTGCACGTGCGGGGCAGGCGGGAGGCTTGGGGGCGGCAATGATCCTGGGCGCAGGCGTTTTCCTGCTCCACAGCGTGACCATCCATGCCCAAAAGATCCACATGCTCGCTTTTGATCCGCTGGCAGCGGTGGACGCCGGGTCCGACCCCTTCTGCCAGCTTGAGATTCCGTATCAGTGTTTCAATTCGTCAGCCACAACCGATGCAACGACGAACTTCGCAGGCCATCTTTTCCTGCTGTTTCGCGTGCATGACACCGGATGGCATCGACCTGCCTGTGCGGGGAAATGGTTGTTTGGACTAAACTCCATGAGAATCAACCACTTATAAATAGTTCGGCACAGGTGAAACACATTATAGAGGGCAAACCGGCAGACGACCGTTCCCTGAACGCAGCCACTGCCGCAGTGCGGCTGATCGAAGTCGATGACGATTCGGCCGGACAGCGGTTGGACAACTTTCTCATACGCCATCTCAAGGGCGTTCCCAAGACCCATGTCTATCGCATCATCCGCAGTGGAGAAGTGCGCATCAACAAAGGGCGCGTCAGTGCGGAGACCCGCGTTTCGACCGGCGATATCGTCCGCATACCGCCCGTGCGCATTTCCGAAAAAGTCGCCGAAAAGGCCGAGCGGCCAGCGCCAGCCAGGGATTTCCCCAGTCTGCTGGAAGACGAGCACCTGATCGCCATCGACAAGCCCGCCGGTGTGGCCGTGCATGGCGGCTCGGGTGTGAGTTTTGGTGTCATCGAGCAACTGCGCCAGGCGCGGCCGCAAAGCCGTTTTCTGGAGCTGGTGCATCGGCTAGACCGAGAGACATCCGGCATCTTGCTGGTGGCCAAGAAGCGCTCGGCGCTGACGCATCTGCAGGACCAGTTCCGCGAGCGCGAGACCGGCAAGACCTATCTGGCCCTGGTCCAGGGCACCTGGCCGGCCAACCACAAGGTGATTGATCTGCCACTGCACAAATACCTGCAGGCCGACGGTGAACGCCGCGTGCGGGTGACCACGGCCGATGATCCTGACGGCATGCGCTCCGTCACGCTGGTGCGCGTTCGCAGCACGCTGGCGCCCCAGCCCCTGCTGGGGCTGCCGGCCATGAGCCTGCTGGAGGTGACCATCAAGACCGGGCGCACGCACCAGATCCGCGTGCACCTGTCCAGCCAGGGGCACCCGATTGCGGGCGATGACAAATATGGCGACTTCGACCTGAACCGACGCCTGCAGAAACAGGGTCTCAAACGCATGTTCCTGCACGCATGGCGGCTACAGTTCACCCACCCGGCCAGTGGCGAGCGGGTGGAGCTGCGCGCCGAGCTTCCCGAAGAACTGGCCCGTTTCGCCGGCTGATGCTGGCTCTGACTCCTTGTAGATATGACAAATCCTGGTTCTTCCGAGATGCACCGTGCGCGCCGCTTCGATCTCATTGCCTTCGACTGGGATGGGACGCTGTCGGATTCCACCGCGGTGATCGTCAAGTGCATTCAGGCGGCCGTGGCCGATGTGGGGGGCACGCCTCCCAGCGATGAGGCGGCGTCCTATGTGATCGGCATGGCGCTGATGCCCGCATTGGCGCGTGCAGCGCCCGATGTGCCGCCCGAAAAATACCCCGAGCTGGGCAACCGCTATCGCCACCATTTCATCAAACACCAGGACGACATCAGCCTGTTTGCCGGCGTGCTGCCCATGCTGGCGGCGCTGCGCGAGCGAGGGCACCTGCTGGCCGTGGCCACGGGCAAGAGCCGCCGTGGTCTGAACGATGCGCTGCAGGACCCGCAGCTGCGCGGCATGTTCGACAGCTCGCGCACGGCGGACGAGACCGCCGGCAAGCCGAATCCGCTGATGCTGCAGGAGCTGATGGCCGAGTTTGGTGCGGATCCTTCGCGGGTGCTGATGATCGGCGACACCACGCACGACCTGGAACTGGCCCGCAACGCAGGCTGTGCCAGCGTGGGCGTGGGCTATGGCGCGCATCCCACCGACGGCTTTGGCGTGCTGAAGCCGTTGCATGTGGCGCAGAGTGTTGCGGATTTGCATCAGTGGCTGTTGGCCCATGGCTGAGTCGTCATGCCCGCGTCAGCGCGTGGATTCATGCTCGTGAGGTGTGCCGTTGACCGTTGAACGCATCGTTCTGTGCGCCAGCGATGCCCTGCAGGAAGGGGCGAATGCCGTGCCTTTCGACGTGGTCTACGCGGGTCATGCCTGCCGCGCATTCGCCATCCGCTTCGAGGGACAGGTGCATGCCTATCTGAATCGCTGCACCCATGTGGCCATGGAGATGGACTACCAGCCGGACCGCTTTTTCGATGACACCGGACGCTGGCTGCTGTGCGCCACCCATGGAGCGGCCTACGCGCCCGACAGTGGCGCGTGCGCTGGCGGCCCCTGCCGTGGCGGCCTTGTGAAAATCTCCCTGAGCGAAAGCGCGGGGGTGGTGCACTGGCATACTGCCGATAACCTGAAACCCGTCGAGTTCTGACATGACTTCCCCCATACCTCCGGAAAATCCTGGCTCCGCATCGCACCCATCCCCGGGGGCGGACCTGTGGGCCCGGGCCACGCCCGCCACGGCGGCTGCCGATGCGCGCACGGCGGCATCGAGCGGCTGGGAGCGGGAGGTGCTGGAAAAGCTGGTCTTCGCCACCATCAACGAGCAGCGTGCCTCGCGCCGCTGGCGCCTGTTTGGCCGCCTGCTGTGGACGGCGCTCATCCTCGTGGTGCTGTGGGTGCTGTTTGCCAAGGACACGGCGACCACGACCAGTTCCTCCCCGCACACGGCCGTGGTCGAGGTCAAGGGCGAGATCGCCGCAGGTGCCGACGCCAGCGCGGAATTCGTGGTGGCCGCCATGCGCAGTGCCTTCGAGGATTCGGGCTCGCGCGCCGTGGTGCTGCTGATCAACTCGCCGGGCGGCAGCCCTGTGCAGGCCGGCATCATCAATGACGAAATCGTGCGGCTCAAGGGCAAGTACGACAAGCCCCTGTATGCCGTGGTGGAAGAGACCTGCGCTTCGGCCGCCTACTACATTGCCGCCGCCGCCGATGAGATCTTTGTGGACAAGGCCAGCATCGTGGGCAGCATCGGTGTGCTCATGGATGGCTTTGGCTTCACCGGCGCCATGGAAAAGCTCGGCGTGGAACGCCGCCTGCTGACGGCTGGCGAGAACAAGGGTTTCCTGGACCCGTTCAGCCCCATGTCCGAAGGGCAGCGCGAACATGCCCACAAGATGCTGGGCCAGATCCACTCGCAGTTCATCAACGTGGTCAAGGCTGGCCGTGGTGACCGCCTGCATGAGACGCCCGAGACTTTCAGCGGCCTGTTCTGGACCGGCCAGCAGGCGGTGGAGATGGGCCTGGCCGACAAGCTGGGCAGTCTTGACTATGTGGCCCGTGAAGTGGTCAAGGCGGAAGAGGTGGTGGATTACACGCGCCGCGACAACGTGGCCGAGCGCCTGGCCAAGCGTTTCGGCGCGGCCTTTGGCGGCGGTGCGGTGCAGGCACTGCGTTCCAGCCTCCCGGCTCTGCGCTGATTCTTGCGGGTTTCCTGCTCGGGTCTGCCAAGACGAAAAAGCCCGCCTTCTTGTCGAAGGCGGGCTTTTTCGCTGGTGGGTGGCTTCAGCGGCCGATGGAGAACACCACCGGCGTGCGGTTGTCCGGCGCTTCCTTGTGCTGGCGCCATTCGCGCACCAGCCGGCTTTCGATGCGGGCGCTTTCCAGTGTCAGGCCGCAGGCCAACGCCAAACGGGTATGGGGTTGCAGCGTCTGCAGCAGGGCTTGCCAAAGCGCGGCGTTGCGGTAGGGCGTCTCGATGAACTGCTGGGTCTGGCCTTGGCGCAATGCCAGGGCTTCAAGCTCCTTGATGCGCTGTACCCGTCCGCCGGCATCCTGGGGCAGGTAGCCCACAAAGGCATAGTTCTGTCCGTTGAGCCCGCTGGCGGCCAGCGCCAGCAGCAGCGATACGGGTCCGATCAGCGGCACGACGCGTATGCCCAAATCGTGCGCGGCGCGCACGATGGAGCTGCCGGGGTCGGCCACGGCGGGCATTCCGGCCTCGCTGACCAGTCCCATGTCGTGTCCGGCCAGCAAGGGGGTGAGCAGTGGCTTGGCGTCAAAGACGGCGGCACCCTTGTCGCCATGGTCCCCCTTCTTGTGTGCCTCGCGCGGCAGCTCGGTGATCTGCTGGGTCTGCAAGGGCTGGGCCAGTGCATGCAGCGCGTCGATGCGCTTGAGATAGGCGCGTGTGCTCTTGGCGTTTTCGCAGATCCAGTGGGTCAGCCGCGCAGCGGTGCGCAGTGTCCCGTCGGGCAGGACCTGCGTCAGCGGCGTTTGCTGATCGCAGCCGAAGTCCAGCGGCGCGGGTACCAGGTAGAGCGTTCCTGTCAGGGGCTTGGTGATGGCATCGCTCATGGCAGCACGGCTCCTGCGGCGCGCAGCAACTGGCATGTGCGGATCAGCGGAAGGCCGATCAGTGCCGTGGGGTCGTCGCTGACGATGGCGTCGAGCAGGGCAATGCCCAGGCCCTCGCTCTTGGCGCTGCCTGCGCAGTCATACGGCTGCTCGGCGCGCAGGTAGCGCTCGATTTCCGCATCGTTGAGATCGCGAAAGCGCACCTGAACCGTCACCACGTCGGTCTCGGAAAAGCCGGTTTCCTGGCAGACCACACTCACGGCAGTGTGGAAATTCATCTGGCGCCCGCTCATCTGGCGCAACTGTTCGGTGGCGCGTTCATGGTTGCCGGGCTTGGACAGCGGCAGGCCATCGAGCTCGGGCACCTGGTCGGAGCCGATGACAACGGCGCGGGGGTGCAGCGCAGCCACGGCCTGGGCCTTGGCCAGGGCCAGGCGCAGGGAAAGGGCGTGCGGTGTCTCTCCGGCCAGAGGTGTTTCATCGACTTCCGGGGAGACGGTCTGGAATGGCAGCCGCAGCCGCTCCAGGAGTTCGCGGCGGTAGCGTGAGGTGGAGCCAAGGATCAGGGGACGCGCCAGGCCGGGAGCCTGGGCTAAGGCGGGGTGGGGAGCTTGCATGCCCGGATTCTCTTACACTGCCCGCATGAGCAAGGAATTTTCTGCGGCCCGCCTCGATGTTCGCGCTTTCGCGCAATCGCAGGGCCATCTTCAGGACCAGACAACACTGTCAGTCTTCCCGCGTCTGGCCCAGGATGCGCAGCCGGATGCCGGTGACACGCATGGCCAGGTGCACTGGCAGGCGGACTGCGAGCTGGTCGAGCAGACCGGCGGCCCCGGTCAGGTGTGGCTGCATCTGCAGGCCGATGCCGTCGTGCCCATGGTGTGCCAGCGCTGCCTGGCCCTGGCGCCCATCACCCTGCAGGTTGATCGGTCTTTTCGCTTTGTTGCGGATGAAGCCACAGCCGAGTCCGAGGACGACGAAAGCGATGAGGACCTGCTGGTGCTCAGCCGCGAGTTCAATCTGCTCGAACTCATAGAGGACGAGTTGCTCATGGAACTGCCCGTGGTGCCGCGTCACGATGTCTGCCCCGAGTCTGTGAGCTTGCAGTCCAGCGACGCGGACTTCGAGCAGGCCATCGAGGACAAGCCCAATCCGTTCGCCGTCCTTCGCGGCCTGGATGTGGGCAAATCCGCAGACTGATCGAGATGCCCGGAAAAAAGGTCGAGGCCGGGAAAAGCGATTGCGCTATAATCAAGGGCTTCGCGCGAAACCCCCTCGTGTCTTTAATGGGCTGATCGCGTTTTTTACCAACCCTTTTCAGATACACAGGAGCCATCATGGCTGTTCAGCAGAACAAGAAGTCCCCCTCCAAGCGCGGTATGCACCGTTCGCACAATGCACTGAATGTGCCTGGCATCGCCGTGGAACCCACCACCGGTGAAACCCACCTGCGTCACCACATCAGCCCCAACGGCGTGTACCGCGGCCGTCAAGTGCTGAAGAACAAGTCCGAAGCCTGACCTTCGACCGTTCCCGCAGAGCCCGCGGCTACAGTTTTCGTAGCGCGGGCTTTTGTTTTTTCTGATGGCCGTTCCTATCTTTCCAGGCCTTGCAACAGGCTTGCCAGTCGCTCATGATCACTTTGGCCGTTGACTGCATGGGGGGTGATCACGGCCCCCGCGTCACGCTCGCGGCGTGCCGCCAGTTCCTCGATTCCCATTCCGACGCCCGGCTGCTGCTGGTCGGCCAGCCCGATGCGCTGGCTGGCTTCGCGCATGAGCGCGCCAGTGTGGTGCCGGCCTCGGAAGTCGTCGGCATGGATGACCCGATCGAGGTGGCGCTGCGCAGGAAGAAGGATTCCTCGATGCGCGTCGCCATCCAGCAGGTCAAGGATGGCCAGGCTGCTGCTGCCGTGTCGGCTGGGAATACGGGTGCGCTGATGGCCATCTCGCGCTACCTGCTCAAGACGCTGGATGGCATCGATCGCCCCGCCATCGCTCCCCAGTTGCCCAATGCCAAGGGTGGTGCCACCACGGTGCTGGACCTGGGTGCCAACGTGGATTGCTCGGCCGAGCATCTGCTGCAGTTCGCCGTCATGGGCTCGGCCCTGGTGTCTGCGCTGAACAACGAAGAGGCGCCTTCGGTGGGCCTGCTCAATATCGGCGAAGAGCAGATCAAGGGCAGCGAAGTTATCAAGCGTGCGGGCGAACTGTTGCGCGCGGCAGGCAAGGCCGGTCACCTGAACTTCTACGGAAACGTCGAAGGCAACGATATCTTCAAGGGCACGACCCAGGTCGTGGTCTGTGACGGCTTTGTGGGCAACGTGGCCCTCAAGTCTTCCGAGGGGGTGGCGTCCATGATCTCCAATGCCCTCAAGCAGGAGTTCAAGCGCAACATCTTCACCAAAATGGCTGCAATCGTTGCCTATCCGGTGTTAACTGCGCTGATGAATCGCGTCGACCATCGGCGTCACAACGGTGCGGCGCTGCTGGGCCTTCGTGGGCTGGTGTTCAAAAGCCATGGGTCAGCCGATGCCTTGGCTTTCGAGCACGCGCTGAACCGCGCGTATGATGCGGCCCGCAACAACCTGCTCGACCGTGTCCGTACCCGCATCTCCGCAGCCCTGCCTCTTTTGCTGGCTGCGCACTCGGAATCGGGACCGTCGGCGCCCTAATACAGATGAGACGCTACGCACGCATCACCGGCACGGGCAGCTACCTGCCACCCCGCCGACTCACCAATCACGATCTGGCTGCCGAACTGGCCCAGCGTGGCATAGAGACCTCGGACGAGTGGATCGTCGAGCGCACCGGCATCCATGCCCGTCACTTTGCCGCGCCCGACGTGGCCAGCAGCGATCTGGCCCTGGAGGCGTCGAAGAAGGCGCTGGAGGCCGCTGGCTGCCAGCCACAGGACATCGACCTGATCATCGTCGCCACCTCGACGCCCGACATGGTCTTCCCGTCCACTGCCTGCATCCTGCAGAACAAGCTTGGCGCCAATGGCTGCGCGGCCTTTGACGTGCAGGCTGTGTGCAGCGGCTTTGTCTACGCTCTCACGGTGGCCGATGCCATGATCCAGTCCGGCGCCGCAAGCCGCGCGCTGGTGGTGGGTTCCGAAGTCTTCAGCCGCATCCTTGATTTCAACGACCGCACGACCTGCGTGCTGTTCGGCGACGGCGCCGGCGCGGTGGTGCTGGAGGCGTCCGAGCAGCCTGGGATTCTGGCGTCCGACCTGCATGCCGATGGCAAGCATGTCGGCATCCTCTGCGTGCCGGGCAATGTGTCCGGCGGACAGGTGCTCGGCGATCCGCTGCTGAAGATGGATGGACAGGCCGTGTTCAAGCTGGCGGTCGGCGTGCTGGAAAAGGCCGCCCGTGCGACGCTGGACAAGGCCGGGCTCACCGATGCCGATATCGACTGGCTGATCCCTCACCAGGCCAACATCCGCATCATGCAAAGCACGGCGCGCAAGCTCAAGCTGTCCATGGACAAGGTGGTGGTGACCGTGGACCAGCATGGCAATACCTCGGCCGCCTCGATCCCGCTGGCGCTGGACCACGGCGTGCGCAATGGCCAGGTCAAGCCTGGGCAGACCGTGCTGCTGGAAGGCGTGGGCGGTGGCTTCACCTGGGGTGCGGTGCTTCTCAAGATGTGATGCGGGATGCCTGCCTGTCGGCAGGCTCCCATGGCGCGGCTTTTATTTTTGAAAATATGAAGAAGTTTGCATTCGTCTTTCCTGGCCAGGGCTCGCAATCGGTGGGCATGCTCGACGGATGGGGTGACCATCCTGTCGTGGCGCAGACGCTGGCCGAAGCCTCCGAGGCGCTGGGTGAAAACATCGGCCAGCTGATCCAGCAAGGACCGAAGGAAGCCCTGGCGCTCACCACCAACACCCAGCCCGTGATGCTGGTGGCCGGTGTGGCCGCCTGGCGCGTGTGGCAGGCCGAAGGCGGCGCGCTGCCCGATGTCGTGGCAGGCCATTCGCTGGGCGAGTATTCCGCCCTGGTCGCCTCGGGCGTGCTGACGCTGGCCCAGGCTGCCCCGCTGGTGCGCCTGCGTGCTGCAGCCATGCAGGAGGCCGTGCCCGTGGGCACGGGCGCCATGGCGGCCATCCTGGGCCTGGACGCCGACAAGGTGCGCGCAGGCTGCGCCGAGGTCACGGCTGCCCTGGGTGGCGCTGAAGTCGTCGAAGCCGTCAATTTCAACGATCCTTCGCAGACCGTGATCGCTGGCAGCAAGGCTGCTGTCGAAAAGGCCTGCGAAGCCCTCAAGGCCGCAGGCGCCAAGCGTGCCCTGCCGTTGCCTGTGTCGGCGCCGTTCCATTCCAGCCTGATGAAGCCTGCGGCCGAAAAGCTCAAGGCGGCGCTGGCTGCCACGGCGCTGGCTGCACCGCAGATTCCCGTGCTCAACAACATCGACGTGGCGGTCGAGCAAGACGCCGACGCCATCCGCGATGCGCTGTATCGCCAGGCCTTTGGCCCGGTGCGCTGGGTTGAATGCGTTCAGGCCATGAAGGCGCGCGGCATCGTGCATCTCGTCGAGTGCGGTCCCGGCAAGGTGCTCATGGGCCTGACCAAGCGGATTGACGCGGACCTGACGGCCGCTGCCCTCTATGATCCGGCCACGCTGGCCGACGTGAAAGAATCCCTCGCATGACTGACAACCAGAACAAGCCCCAGGTTGCCCTGGTGACGGGCGCCTCGCGTGGCATTGGTGCTGCCATTGCCCAGGAGTTGGCGGCGCGCGGCTACCGCGTGATCGGCACGGCCACCACCGACGGTGGCGCGGAAAAGATCGGCCAGGCCCTGTCGGCCCATGAGGGCTGCCGCGGCGTGAACCTCAATGTCACGGATGGGGCGGCCGTCGACGCCTTGATCGACAGCATCGTCAAGAATGACGGCGGCCTGCATGTGCTGGTCAACAACGCCGGCATCACACGCGACACGCTGGCCATGCGCATGAAGGACGACGACTGGGATGCGGTGATCGACACCAATCTCAAGGCCGTTTTCCGAGTCAGCCGTACGGCCATTCGGCCCATGATGAAGCAGCGTTTTGGCCGCATCATCAACATCACCAGCGTCGTTGGCGCCTCCGGCAACCCCGGTCAGGCCAACTATGCAGCCGCCAAGGCCGGCGTTGCCGGCATGACGCGCGCGCTGGCCCGTGAACTGGGCAGCCGCGGCATCACGGTCAATTGCGTGGCGCCTGGCTTCATTGCCACCGACATGACGGCGGAGCTGCCCGAAGAGCAGAAGAACGCCCTCAAATCGCAGATCGCCATGGGCGATCTGGGCCAGCCCAGTGATATCGCCCATGCCGTGGCCTACCTCGCATCTGCGGGTGCGGGATACGTCACCGGCCAGGAATTGCACGTCAACGGCGGCATGTACATGTAAGTGCTGCGGCGGCTTCGGGCAGACCCCTGCCAGAAGCCGGCGTTGCTTGCAACAGAAGAGGCCGTTTCCTCGCGACGGCCGGCTGAAGAGGGCCTGAGGCCCGAAGCAGCTAGAATCGCGGGTTCATTCACAACCCCCAGAGGGAAACCATGAGCGATATCGAAGCACGTGTCAAAAAAATCATTGCCGAACAACTCGGCGTTGAAGAGTCTCAAGTCACCAACGAAAAGGCCTTCGTGGCTGATCTGGGTGCTGACTCCCTGGACACGGTGGAGCTGGTGATGGCCCTGGAAGATGAATTCGGCATCGAGATCCCCGACGAAGACGCGGAAAAGATCACGACGGTGCAAAACGCCATCGACTACGCCAACACCCACCAGAAGGCCTGATAGGGCCCTGACCCGAGCGATCAGCAGAAGGTTTTACGCATGAGCCGTCGTCGCGTTGTCGTGACCGGCCTGGGTTGCATCTCCCCCGTGGGTAACACGGTGGGCGACGCCTGGGCCAATCTTTTGGCCGGCCAGTCCGGCATTGACCTCATCACCAAGTTCGATGCCTCGAACTTTGCCTGCAAGATTGCGGGTGAGGTCAAGGGATTCGATGTGGAGTCGTACATGAGCGCCAAGGATGCGCGCTCCATGGACACCTTCATCCATTACGGCATCGCTGCTGCGGCGCAAGCCGTGCAGGACTCAGGTCTGCCCACGGGCGAGGCCTTGTCGGATGATCTGGCCACGCGCATCGGCTGCGTGATCGGTTCGGGCATCGGCGGCTTGCCGCTGATCGAGAACACCCACGCGGAACTGGCTGCGCGCGGACCGCGCCGCATCACGCCGTTCTTCGTGCCTGCCTCCATCATCAACATGGTGGCTGGCCATGTGTCCATGCGCTTCGGCTTCAAGGGGCCGAATCTTGCTGTTGTGACTGCCTGCACGACCGGGCTGCACTGCATAGGCGAGGCGGGACGCATGATCGAATACGGCGATGCCGATGTGGTGGTGGCTGGTGGCACGGAAGCCACGGTCTCCCCCCTGGGCGTCGGCGGCTTTGCCGCCATGCGCGCCCTGTCCACGCGCAATGATGATCCCAAGGCCGCTTCGCGCCCCTGGGACAAGGACCGCGACGGCTTCGTGCTGGGCGAAGGCGCGGGCGTGCTGGTGCTGGAAGAGTACGAGCATGCCAAGGCCCGCGGTGCCAAGATCTACGCCGAACTGTGCGGCTACGGCATGAGTGCCGACGCCGGCCACATGACGGCACCCAACATGGACGGCCCGCGCCGCGCCATGCTGGCAGCTTTGCGAAATGCCGGCATCAATGCCGACCAGATCGACTATCTGAATGCGCACGGCACTTCCACGCCGCTGGGCGACCTCAACGAGACCAACGCCATCAAGGCGGCTCTGGGCGATCACGCCAAGAAAATCGTTGTCAGTTCGACCAAGTCCATGACAGGTCACCTGCTGGGCGGTGCTGGTGGCATCGAGAGCGTCTTCACCGTGCTGGCACTGCACGAGCAAAAGATTCCTCCGACCATCAACCTGGACAACCAGGACCCGGAGTGCGATCTCGACTACTGCGCCAATACGGCGCGGGACGCGACGATCGAGGTGGCAGTGAAGAACAACTTCGGCTTCGGAGGCACCAACGGAACGCTGGTGTTCAAGCGGATCTGAGGCCTGCGCAACGCACATGAAAAGCCCGCCCCGCAAGGGAGCGGGCTTTTTTATTTCGCGCATGTGCCAGGTGAAAGCAGGATAAATGTCGGTCATGCTGCGGTTTTGCGACACTGCAGGCATGCCGTCTCGCCATGCGCCGCCCGCAGTTCGCCATCCGCTGAAGCCATCGCGCACCGTGGCAGTGTGTCTTTGTGCGCTTTGGCTGCTGTCCGCCATGCTTTTGCTGGCATGGGCCTTGAATCTCCAGTTAGGGTGGTGGCCTGCAGCCGTGGCCGTTGCGGTTTGCCTGGTTGCTGCTGCAGGCATGTGGCATGGATGGCACAGCCTGGGTAAAGGTTTCATCGCCTGGGATGGCGTGCAGTGGTCGATCTGCGAGTCGGACCCAGGCCAGGCTGCGCAGCCGGTGCTGCTGCAGGTGCGAGCCGATGGTGGATCGTGGTTGTGGGCGCAGGTCCGTTCCCTGAGTTCCATGGTGCCGGCGGGGCCCTTGCGTTGGCGCAGCTCCCGCTGGCTGCTCCTGTTGTGCAGGCAGAGTCCGGAAACCTGGGGTGATTTGCGGCGTGCTGTATATTCCCCGGCCAGACCTACAGAACGGGCGCAATGACTGCGCCAGGGCCGCCGCGGCCCGTCTTCACCGATTTCATGACGCCTCCCGAATTCCCGCCTTCTTCTGCCGATAGCGACCTGGCTCTGGTCGAGCGCACCAACGCAGGAGACATGCGGGCCTTCGAGCTGCTGGTCATCAAGTACCAGCGCCGCATCGAGCGCCTCATCGGCCGCATGGTGCGCGATGTGGACCTGGTGCCGGACATTGCGCAGGAAACCTTCATTCGCGCCTATCGGGCCCTGCACCAGTTTAGGGGTGATGCCCAGTTCTATACCTGGCTGTACCGCATTGCCGTGAATACTGCCAAGAAGGCGCTGCTGGACATGAAGCGCTCGCCGCTGATCACCGAAAGCGCGTTACACAACGGGGATGACGATGATGAAACTTCCCGGGTCAGCCAGGAACTAACCACCGAAGAAACGCCCGAAACGATCCTGGCAGCCCAGGAAATTGCCCAGGCAGTCAACGCCGCCATGGAGGCTTTGCCCGAGGATCTCCGACAGGCTGTCACGTTACGGGAAATCGAAGGCCTGAGCTACGAGGAAATCTCGAACGCCATGGGTTGCCCCATCGGCACCGTGCGCTCACGGATTTTTCGCGCACGGGAAGCGATTTCAGCCAGGGTCAAGCCTTTGCTGGAGCGCCAGTCGGGCAAGCGTTGGTAGGCGTGACGGGGTTGTGGCCGCCGGGTGGTGCATTTTTTGGGTACAGGGTCTCAAAGCAGACAAGCAGGTGATTGATCATGAATGACGATCTGACGAAGCGCGAACAATTGTCGGCATTGGCTGATGGTGAACTCTCTGCCGCAGAGTTGCAGGCCGTGCTGGCCTATGCGGAAAGCGATGCAGGCCAGCAGGAGTGGCGCATGTACCACCTCGTGGGCGATGTGCTGCGTTCCCCGGAATTGGCGCATCACAGCCGGCACGATGTGCTCTCCGGAATCCGCGCCCAACTGGCCAACGAGCCTCGCCGTCCGCTGGTCTCCGTGGCCACCGAAGAGCTGGCGCAAATTGCGCATCCGGCGCAGGATCGGGCTGTGATCAATGGAGCGCCGCTGCGCGATGCGGCCAATGCCTCGGTATTCCGCTGGAAGATGGCGGCGGGCTTTGCCTCCGTGGCGGCCGTGGCTGCCATTGGCTGGAGCGTGATGCTGGGCGCGCCTGCCGGTCCCGGCGCGGCGCCGGGCCGGGCCCTGGCGGCCCTTGAGACGGGTGCTCCGTCGGCGCCGGTTGCGGTGGCTGGCAATGCCCAGGACTTCCCGCTTGGCGATACGGCCCAGTCTTCCTCGGTCGTGGCGGTGGCCGGACCCTACGGGCAGAGCGTGATGCTGCGTGATCCGCGCCTGGATGCGCTGCTGGCCTCCCATCCGCAATACAGTGGCCCGGCCACGTTGCAGATGCCTGCCAGCTTCTTGCGCAACGCCAACTTCGCCTCGGCACCGCGCGCCAACCAGCGCTGAATCTCACAGGAGAGCATTGCTCTCCTGCTTTCTTTTGCACCCGCGTCCAGCCTTTCGGCATTGAAATGGACGCGGGTGCAGTCATTTGTGCTCCATGCACGGCGGTTCGCGCCGCATGCATGCTGCCGATTCGGGAACTAACCGCGTCTTTCAGGCTTCTGAGCCATCGTCTGGCCGATGCTCGCCAGGACTGCGCCAGAATGTGACGTTCGTCCGAAAGCAAGTCGGCTGCCATGTGTCCGAACAAACCGCCTGGGCGCGATGGCGTCGGGGCAACGTAATGATTGAGATGGAAAGGATGACCATGACCACTGTTCGATGGAAGACGCTGCAGTCCTGCACACTGGCCGGCGTTCTGGCGCTGGCTGCAGGCAGCGCAGGAATGCTGGTGCCGGTGAGTGCCGCCCATGCGCAAAGTGGCGCCGTGGTGCGGGGGCTGCCGGACTTCACCGATCTGGTCGAGCAGGTCGGCCCGTCCGTGGTCAACATCCGCACGCTGGAGAAGGTGTCGGCCAACTCCGCCGAGGCGCTGGGCATGGACGAGGACATGCTCGAATTCTTCCGCCGCTTTGGCCTGCCCGTGCCCAATGTGCCGCGCCAGCGCCCACAGCCGCGTTCACAGCCTGACGAGGAGCAGCCGCGCGGCGTGGGTTCCGGCTTCATCCTGACGGCCGATGGCTTTGTGATGACCAATGCCCACGTGGTCGAAGGCGCTGACGAAGTCATCGTCACGCTGACCGACAAGCGTGAGTTCAAGGCCAAGATCGTGGGCAGCGACAAGCGCACCGACGTGGCCGTGGTCAAGATCGACGCCACAGGGCTGCCGGCCGTGAAGATCGGCGATGTGAACCGCCTCAAGGTCGGCGAGTGGGTGATGGCCATCGGCTCGCCCTTCGGCCTCGACAACTCCGTCACGGCGGGCATCGTCAGTGCCAAGCAGCGCGATACGGGCGACTATCTGCCGTTCATCCAGACCGATGTGGCCATCAACCCCGGCAACTCGGGCGGCCCGTTGCTGAATATGCGCGGCGAGGTCGTGGGCATCAACAGCCAGATCTATTCGCGCTCCGGCGGCTTCATGGGCATCAGCTTCGCGATTCCGATCGATGAGGCCGTGCGTGTCAGCGACCAGCTGCGCGCCACCGGCAAGGTCACGCGAGGCCGCATTGGCGTGCAGATCGGTCCGGTCACCAAGGACATTGCCGAATCCATTGGCCTGGGCAAGGCGCAGGGAGCACTGGTCTCGGCCGTCGAGCCGGATTCGCCCGCTGCCAAGGCGGGCGTCGAGGCCGGTGACGTGATCATCAAGTTCGACGGCAAGGCCATCGACAAGGTGGCCGACCTGCCGCGCCTGGTGGGCAATACCAAGCCCGGCACACGCAGTACCATCACCGTCTTCCGTCGCGGCGCAGCCAAGGATCTGACCATGGTGATCGCCGAGGTCGAGCCGGACGGCGCGGCTCCGCAGGCCAAGGCCACCGGCAAGGGCAGCACCCTGGTTTCCCAGCCGCTGGGCCTGACGCTGGCCGAGCTCACGGATGCCCAGAAGAAGGAGCTGGGCATCAAGGGCGGCGTGCGCGTGACGGCGGCCGTCGAGGCTGCGGCACGTGCGGGCCTGCGCGAAGGCGACGTGATCCTGCAACTGGCCAATGTCGAGATCACGGGGCTCAAGAG
Organism: Delftia sp. SD018; assembly: GCF_017355445.1. Taxonomy (NCBI): domain Bacteria; kingdom Pseudomonadati; phylum Pseudomonadota; class Betaproteobacteria; order Burkholderiales; family Comamonadaceae; genus Delftia; species Delftia sp. SD018. The sequence continues at coordinate 14,320 of NZ_JADDRN010000028.1, read as the reverse complement.
CTTCGAGGCCACGCTGGCCAAGGTGGACAAGAGCAAGCCCGTGAACCTGCTGGTGCGCCGTGGGGAATGGGCACAGTACGTGCTGATCCGTCCGGCGCGCTGAGGCCGCAGGGGAGGGCGGTTTTCCGGATCCTGGGGAATACCCTCGGAATCCTGACCCGGAGCCGCCCATGCCCCTTGGGGCATTGGGTAAAATGCCCCACCAAAGCGTGACGGCTCAAGGCGTCAGAAACCTGTTTTCAAAGGGGATTGTTGCGGTGCAAAAGCACCGCACTATCCGGTGATCGACGGGCGAGAAATGGCTCGGCGGTTCTGTTGATAAACTGTTGATAAATAATTGTGACAGATCAAGCCCGGACCTTTGCAGGCCTTGTCAGGGCTTGGTTTTCAGCCCGTTTTGCCTACAATAAAGTCCCAACTATCGCAGTTGCCAGAGATTGTTGGTTCGGGGCGCGTCGTTCATGGACGCGCCCTTTTTTCTTGCGCGCCGGCCCTGTCGTTTTCCACTTTCACTAGCAGTCCTTCCCGTTGATGAACCACATCAGAAATTTTTCCATCATTGCGCACATCGACCATGGCAAGTCGACGCTGGCTGACCGCCTCATCCAGCGTTGCGGAGGCTTGGCTGACCGTGACATGGAAGCCCAGGTGCTGGACTCGATGGATATCGAGAAAGAGCGCGGCATCACCATCAAGGCGCAGACCGCAGCCCTGCAGTACAAGGCCAAGGATGGCCAGGTCTACAACCTCAACCTCATCGACACGCCCGGCCACGTTGACTTCTCTTATGAAGTCTCGCGTTCGCTGTCGGCCTGCGAGGGAGCGCTGCTGGTGGTGGACGCCTCGCAGGGCGTCGAGGCGCAGACCGTGGCCAACTGCTACACCGCGCTGGAACTCGGCGTGGAAGTGACGGCTGTTCTCAACAAGATGGATCTGCCCCAGGCCGATCCCGAAAATGCCAGGGCCGAGATCGAGGATGTCATCGGCATCGATGCCAGCGACGCCATTCCCTGCTCGGCCAAGACCGGCATGGGCATCGAAGAGATCCTGGAGGCGGTGGTCGCCAAGGTGCCGCCGCCAAAGGGCGATCCCAATGGCCAGCTGCGCGCCATGATCATCGACAGCTGGTTCGACACCTATGTCGGCGTCGTGATGCTGGTGCGTGTGGTCGATGGTGAACTCAAGCGTGGCGAGCGCTTCAAGATGATGGCCTCGGGCGCTGCCTATGAAGCCAACAACCTGGGCGTGTTCACTCCGGCCGACGTGCCCCGCGACGTGCTGCGCGCCGGCGAGGTGGGCTACATCATTGCCGGCATCAAGGAGCTCAAGGCAGCCAAGGTGGGCGATACCATCACGCTGGAAAAGAAGCTTCCCAACAACCTGGGCCCCGCCACCGAGGCCCTGCCCGGCTTCAAGGAAATCAAGCCCCAGGTGTTCGCGGGCCTGTATCCCACCGAAGCCAGCGAGTACGACCAGCTGCGCGATGCGCTGGAGAAGCTGCAGCTCAACGATTCGTCCCTGCAGTTCGAGCCTGAAGTCTCGCAGGCGCTGGGCTTTGGCTTTCGCTGCGGCTTCCTGGGCCTGCTGCACATGGAAATCGTGCAGGAGCGCCTGGAGCGCGAATTCGACCAGGACCTGATCACCACCGCGCCCAGCGTGGTCTACGAAGTGGTCAAGGGCGATGGCGAGGTCATCCAGGTCGAGAACCCGTCCAAGATGCCCGATGCCGGCCGTATCGAGGAGGTGCGCGAGCCCATCGTCACCGTCCACCTGTACATGCCCCAGGACTATGTGGGCCCGGTGATGACGCTGGCCAACCAGAAGCGCGGCGTGCAGATCAACATGCAGTACCACGGCCGCCAGGTGATGCTCACCTATGAGATGCCGCTGGGCGAAATCGTGCTGGACTTCTTCGACAAGCTCAAGTCGGTCTCGCGCGGCTACGCCTCCATGGACTATGAGTTCAAGGAGTACCGCGCCTCCGACGTGGTGAAGGTGGACATCCTGCTCAACGGCGAGAAGGTCGATGCGCTGTCCATCATCGTGCACCGCTCCCAGGCCACGTACCGCGGCCGGGCCGTGGTGGCCAAGATGCGCGAGATCATCAGCCGCCAGATGTTCGATGTGGCCATCCAGGCCGCCATCGGCGCCAACATCATTGCGCGGGAAACCGTCAAGGCCATGCGCAAGAACGTGCTGGCCAAGTGCTACGGCGGCGACATCACCCGCAAGCGTAAGCTGCTGGAAAAGCAAAAGGCCGGCAAGAAGCGCATGAAGCAGATCGGATCGGTGGAAGTGCCCCAGGAGGCCTTCCTGGCCATCCTGCAAGTGGAGGATTGATGCAAGCCATGCAATGGATTACGGCCGTCGTACTCGCGGCCTTCGTGGGCTATATCGGCGCCTGGTACACAGGCTTCATCGAGGGCAACTTCGCGCTGCTGCTGTTCCTGGCCACCGTGGTCACGGGCCTGTACTGGGTGGCCGAGCGGCTGTACTTCCTGCCGCGCCGCCGCCGCGCTGCCGTGGCCATCGAGGAGGCTGCCGTGGCACGCCGCGCAGAACTCGACCGCATGGGCATCGCCAAGACCGACATCGAGGTGTCTGAAGAGGCCAAGGGCCGCATCCTCATGCAGCCCTGGTGGCTGGACTGGACGGCAGGCCTGTTCCCGGTGATCGCGATCGTCTTCGTGCTGCGCTCGTTCCTGTTCGAGCCGTTCAAGATCCCGTCTGGCTCCATGATCCCCACGCTGCTCGTGGGCGACCTGATCCTGGTGAACAAGTTCACCTATGGCGTGCGCCTGCCGGTGATCAACACCAAGATCACACAGGGAACGCCGCTGCAGCGTGGCGATGTGGTGGTGTTCCGCTACCCGCCCCAGCCCAGCCTGGACTACATCAAGCGGGTGGTGGGCCTGCCGGGCGACGAGATCGCCTACCTGAACAAGCGGCTGACGATCAATGGCAAGGAAGTCCCGGTCAATGCACTGCCCGACTTCTTCGACAAGGATGCGATGCGCTACTTCAAGCAGTACGAGGAGTCGCTGGGCGACAAGCCGCACCGCATGATCGTGAACCAGGACGTGCCCGCCTTCATCCAGGGCGCCAGCGGCTTCGAGTTCCGCGAGAACTGCCGCTACAGCGTCGAAGGCATCACCTGCAAGGTGCCGGAGGGCCAGTACTTCATGATGGGCGACAACCGCGACAACTCGCTGGATTCCCGCTACTGGGGCTTTGTGCCCGACAAGAACATCGTGGGCCGGGCTTTCTTTGTCTGGATGAACTTCGGGGATTTCAAGCGCATCGGCAGCTTCCATTGATCAGGTGCATGCCTGAGGACCGGATCGGACCGGGCATGCGCGAGGGATTCGCATCGGAGGAGGAAAAAGCATGTTGACATCGAACAACCGGCGTTCGCGCCAGCGCGGCCTGTCCTTTCTGGGACTGGTGTTTGTGGTTGCCCTGGGCGTGGGCGTGGTGGCCGTGGGCGCACAATCCGTGCCTGTCTTCCTGGAGTACCAGGCCATCGTCAAGGCTGCCAACAAGGCGGCCAGCGAAGGCAATTCCGTGGCTGAAGTGAGGGCCAGTTTTGAGCGTTCCTCCGCCATCGATGACTTCACTTCAGTGAAGCCGGCTGACCTCGAAGTGACCAAAATCAACGACCGTGTGGTCGTTGGGTTCGAGTACTCACGCGAGATACACCTCGTGGGCCCCGCCTACCTGACCTATCGTTTTAAGAAGTAGACCCAATAGGTGCCTCCCTTACTGAATGCGCTGCAGCTGAGGCTGCAGCATCAATTTGCCGAGCCTGCATTGCTGCAGCGTGCTGTCACGCACCGCAGCTTCTCGGCAGACAACAACGAGCGCCTGGAATTCCTCGGTGACTCGGTGCTGAACCTTGCCATTTCCAGCCTGCTCTACCAGCGGCTCAGTTCCATGCCCGAGGGCGATCTGTCCCGCGTGCGCGCCAACCTGGTCAAGGAAGGCACGCTGCACCAGATCGCGCTGAGGCTGCAGTTGCCCGATCTGCTGCGCCTGGGCGAGGGTGAATCCAAGTCGGGCGGCAAGCAACGCCCCTCCATCCTGGCCGATGCGGTCGAGGCCCTGATCGGCGCGGTCTATCTGGATGCCGGCTACGCGGCGGGCGAGAAGGTGGTACACCATCTTTTCGAGGGCGTGGACATCAATCCCCACATGCGCGCAGCCGAAAAGGATGCGAAGACGGCCCTGCAGGAATGGTTGCAGGGACGGCGCATGAAGCTGCCGCAGTACGAGGTGGTCGCCACCACGGGAGCCGCCCACCGCCAGACCTTTGAAGTGGCCTGCGCGATTGCAGAGCTGCAATTGCAGGCCCGGGGAACGGGTGCCTCGCGCAGAGCCGCAGAGCAGACGGCTGCCACAGCCATGCTGGAACTATTGAAAGCAAGACACGCATGAACCAAGACAAACCTCCGGCGCCGGCACAGACCGCCGCCGAACTCGATGCCCTGCTGGCTGCGGCCAAGCCCGGCGCCGGCGCAGCACGCACGGCATCCGCCCCTGATGAAGCCCTGGCACCCGAGGTGCCGACGGGCCCGCAGCGCTGCGGCCTGATCGCCATCGTCGGCAAGCCCAATGTGGGCAAGTCCACGCTGATGAATGCGCTGGTGGGCCAGAAGATCAGCATCACCTCGCGCAAGGCGCAGACCACGCGCCACCGCATCACGGGCATTCGCTCGCGTGCCGCGACGCAGTTCATCTTCGTCGATACACCGGGCTTCCAGACCAAGCACAGTACGGCGCTGAACAAGTCGCTCAACAAGACCGTGATGGGCGCCATCGGCGACGTGGACCTGATCCTGTTCGTCGTGGAAGCCGGCCAGTTCACGCTGGCCGATGCCAAGGTGCTGTCGCTGTTCAAGCCCGGCATTCCCACGCTGCTGATCGCCAACAAGCTCGATACCGTGGGCCGCCGTGCCGAGATCGCCCCCTGGCTCAAGAGCATGCAGGAGCGCCATCCGTTTGCCGAGTTCGTGCCCATGTCGGCCAAGAGCAAGGGCGACATCGAGCGCCTGTTCGGCATCTGCGAGAAGTACCTGCCCGAGCAGGACTGGATGTATGCGCCCGACGAGCTGACCGACCGCAGCGAGAAGTTCCTCGCCTCGGAAACCGTGCGCGAGAAGCTGTTCCGCTTCACGGGCGACGAGCTGCCCTACACCTCCACGGTGGTCATCGACAAGTTCGAGGAAGAGGCCAGCAAGCAGCACAAGCGCTTCATCCGCGTGGCGGCCACCATCGTGGTCGAGCGCGACGGACACAAGGCCATGATCATCGGAGAGAAGGGCGAGCGCCTCAAGCGCATCAGCACCGAGGCCCGCCAGGAGCTGGAAAAGCTCATGGATGCCAAGGTCTTCCTCGAAGTCTGGGTCAAGGTGCGCTCGGGCTGGGCCGACGACGAGGCCCGCGTGCGCTCCTTCGGCTACGAGTGAGAAACCTCCCCGCAAGGCCCTCTGTCCATGGCTAGCGCCAAGCGTGTCTCGGATGAGCCGGCCTATGTGCTGCACAGCTATGACTGGAGCGAGTCCAGCCTGATCCTCGAGGTCTTCACGCGGCACCGGGGCCGCGTGGCGCTGGCGGCCAAGGGCGTCAAGCGCCCGACCTCGAACTTTCGCCCCGTGCTGCTGCCGCTGCAGCCGCTGAGCCTGAGCTACAGCCTGGGCGGCGAGGGCAATGCCGAGATCCACACCCTCAAGGGCGCCGAGTGGGTGGGAGGGCATGTCATGCCCCAGGGCGACGCCCTGATGTCGGGCCTGTACCTCAACGAGCTGCTGATGCGCCTGCTGGCGCGAGACGATCCCTATGCGGCGCTGTTCGACATCTATGCCGGCGTGGTGCGCGTGCTGGCGGGCCAGCATGGCGATGCCATCGAGCCCGTGCTGCGCACCTTCGAGCTGCTGCTGCTGCGCGAACTGGGCCATCTGCCCGCCTTGAATGAGGAAAGCGCCACGCTGGCGCCGCTGGCCGAAGGCCGCCGCTATGCGCTGGTGGCCGAAGGCGGCCTGCGCCCGGCGCTGCAGGGCGAGCGCGCCGTGCTGGGCGCTGCGCAATGGCAGGCCATTGAAAGCGCGCTGCAGGCCCGGCAGGCCTTCAATGCCACGCTGCATGTGGTGGCCCAACCTGAGCAGGCGCTGGCCCTCAAGCCCCAACTGAGGGCCCTGCTGCAATACCATTGCGGCAGTCCCATGCTGCGCACCCGCCAGCTGATGATGGATCTGCAATCGCTATGAATCTTTCCCACGCTTCGCAGCGCACGGCGCTGTCGGTCAATGTCAACAAGGTTGCGCTGCTGCGCAACACGCGCCACCTGGGCATTCCCAGCGTGACGCGCGCCGCGCGCATCTGCCTGGAGGCCGGTGCCCAGGGCATCACCATCCATCCGCGTCCCGACCAGCGCCATATCCGCAGCGAGGATGTCTATGAACTGCAGGCGCTGATGACACAGTGGCCGCAGGCGGAGTTCAACATCGAGGGCAACCCGACGCAGAACCTCATGGACTTCATCCGCGACACGCGCCCGCACCAGGCCACCTTCGTGCCCGACAGCGAGGACCAGTTCACCAGCGACCATGGCTGGAACTTCCCGCAGGACGCCGAGCGCCTGAAGCCGCTGATTGCCGAATGCCGCCAACTCGGCGTGCGCGTCAGCCTGTTCATGGACCCCGTGCCCGCCCAGATGGCCGCTGCGCGCGCCGTGGGCGCCGACCGGGTCGAGCTGTATACCGAACCCTACGCAGCTGCCTGGGGCACGGCAGACCAGGAAGCGCAACTGCAGGCCTATGCGGCGGCGGCCCAGGCGGCTTTGGATGCCGGGCTGGGCATCAATGCCGGCCACGACCTCAGCCGTGACAACCTGGCCGCCTTCGTGGCGCGCGTGCCGGGCCTGCTCGAAGTCTCCATCGGCCATGCGCTGATCGCCGACGCGCTGGAGCTGGGCTACGCCGAAACCGTGCGCGCCTACCAGCAGTGCATAGACCAGGGCATGGCGGCGCGCGCCTGAAGCTTTCGCGGAGCGAATCCATGATCTACGGCATCGGTACCGACATCTGCGACGTGCGCCGCATCCGCGCCAGCCTGGAGCGCCATGGCGACCGTTTCGCCGAGAAGGTGCTGGCCGAGGGCGAGCTGGCCACCTGGCGTGCCCGCCGCGCGCGCTGGCCTGAGCGCGGCATCCGCTTCGTGGCCACGCGCTTTTCCGCCAAGGAGGCCTTTTCCAAGGCCATAGGCATGGGCATGGTCATGCCCATGACCTGGCGCAGTTGCGAGGTCATCAAACTGCCCAGTGGCCAGCCTGCCATCGTGCTGCACGGCGCGCTCAAGGAATGGTTCGAGGCGCGCAACCTGCAGGTGCACCTGTCCGTGACCGACGAGAGCGACTACGCGGCCAGCTTCTGCGTGGTCGAGCGCCGCGCCTGATACCCGGCCAGCGTGACGCTGGCTTTTTTGACTCCACAGGATTCATAGGAATTCCCGGCATGACCGAGCACGCACCCCTCATCATCGACATCGCCGGCAAGGCACTCACCGATGTGGACCGCCAGCGCCTGGCGCATCCGCTGGTCGGCGGCATCATCCTCTTTGCCCGCAACTGGGAAAGCCGCGAGCAGCTGGTGCAGCTGTGCGCCGATATCAAGGCGGTCAAGCCCGATTTGCTGATCTGCGTGGACCATGAGGGCGGGCGCGTGCAGCGTTTTCGCGCTGACGGCTTCACGCACCTGCCGCCCATGCGCGCCTTCGGCCAGATGTGGATGGACGACGGCAAGGGCAGCAAGCACCGTGAAGGCAGCGGCGCCCTGGCCGCCATGAATGCCGCCACGGCGGCCGGCTACGTGCTGGGCACCGAGCTGCGTGCCTGCGGCGTGGATTTCAGCTTCACCCCGGTGCTGGACCTTGACTACGGTGCCAGCAGCGTCATCGGCGACCGCAGCTTCCACCGCGACCCGCGCGTGGTGGCCGCGCTGGCCCGCAGCCTCATGCACGGCCTGCTGCAGGCCGGCATGGGCAACTGCGGCAAGCACTTTCCCGGCCACGGCTTCGTCAAGGCCGATTCGCATGTGGACATTCCGGTCGATGGCCGCAGCCTCACCGCCATCCTGGGCGAGGACGCCGCGCCCTATCCCTGGTTGTCCAGCGTGCTCACGGCCGTGATGCCGGCCCATGTGATCTACCCCAAGGTGGACAAGCGCCCGGCCGGCTTTTCTGCCAAGTGGCTCAAGGACATCCTGCGCAGCCGCCTGCGCTACGACGGCGCCATTTTCAGCGACGACCTGAGCATGGAGGGCGCGCGCCGCATCGACGGCGAGCTCATCGGCTATACCGACGCGGCGCTGGCCGCGCTGGAGGCGGGCTGCGACATGGTGCTGCTGTGCAACCAGAGCCTGGGCTTGGGCGAGCATGTGGACGAGCTGCTGGCCGGCATGGAGGCCGCGCAGCGCAGCGGCCGCTGGCAGCCCGATGCCGACAGCGAATCGCGCCGCGTGGCCCTGCTGCCGGAGACCGTGCCCCAGCCCTGGGACGACCTCATGCGCCAGCCTGCCTATCTGCAGGCGTTGGACCTGCTGCCTTGATGGATTGATGGACGCCGCCGCTGGCCGCTCCGAGGGCCAAGGCGGGCTTTGCAAAGGCATGTGCGTGTCGTAACGGGCGCGTCGGCCGGTGTTTCACAGGAGAGTTTTCCCATGCGCGTTGGCGTGCTGACCGGAGGTGGCGACTGCCCCGGCCTGAATGCGGTGATCCGTGCTGTCACCAAGTCCCTGATCAACCACGGCCAGTGCGAGGTGCTGGGCATTGCCGACGGCTTCGAGGGCCTGATGCTCGACCCGCCCGGCGTCAAGCCGCTGGGCTGGGACGAGGTCTCGGGCATCCTGCATGTGGGCGGCACCATACTGGGCACCAGCAACAGCGCCAACCCCCTGCGCGATGCGGCCACGCTGGAGCATGTGGGCCGCAATGTCCGGGCGCTGGGCCTGGACGTGGTGGTGGCCATCGGCGGCGACGGCACCATGAGCCTGGCGCATGGCCTGGCCGAACAGGTGGGGCTGACCTGCGTGGGCGTGCCCAAGACCATCGACAACGACATTGCCAATTGCGAGCGCAGCTTTGGCTTCGACACCGCCGTGGCAACGGCCACCGAGGCGCTGCGCCGCATCGAGAGCACGGCCAACAGCCACCACCGCGTGATGATCGTCGAGACCATGGGGCGCCATGCCGGATGGCTGGCGCTGGAGGCCGGCATTGCCGGTGCGGCCGACGTCATCCTGCTGCCCGAGATCGATTACGACCTGCAGGCCATCGTCGATTTCTGCCGGGGCCGCGAGCAGCGCCAGCGCTACACCATCATCTGCATCGGCGAGGGCGCCAAGGAAAGCGGCGCCAGCCTCACGGTGCGCGAGCGCATCGAGCAAAGCCCCGACCCGGTCCGCCTGGGCGGTGTCGGCCATGTGCTGCGCGAGCGCCTGCAGCCCCACCTCAGGAGCGAGGTGCGCACCACGGTCCTCGGCCATGTACAGCGTGGCGGCGACCCCACGCCCTTTGACCGCGTGCTGGCCACGCAGTACGGCCACCATGCGGCGCAACTGGTGCTGTCGGGGCGCTTCGGCCGCATGGTCACGCTGCAGGGGGGCGAGATCGGCAGCGTGGAAATCTCACGCGTGGCCAACACCCAGCGCACCGTGCCCCTGGACCACGGCCTGCTCACCATGGCGCGCGACATAGGCATTTGCCTGGGCGAGCCAGGCAAGCAGGATGTGCGGCCGGCCGCAGCCGGCAGCCACTGAGCCCGCCATGCGGCAGCAGGGACGTCTCACCGGCTGGAAGGACGAGCAGGGCTTTGGCTTCATCGAACCCGATGGAGGCGGCGCGCAGGTCTTTGTCCATATCAAGTCCTTCACCGATCGCCGCCGCAGGCCCGAGGGCGGAGAGCGCGTCAGCTACGTGCCCAGCCGCAACGCCCAGGGAAAATGGCGCGCGCAGGATGTGGCCTTCATTGACGAACCAAGGACCGGCCGCCCGCAGCCTGCGCGGCGAAGCCGTGCCGGCATGCCTTCGCGGCCTCTACCGCCTGTGCGAGGCCCGGTGGCGGTAGGCTTGGCCGCTGCCTTCTTCTGCGTGCTGCTGGCTGTTGCCTGGAGCGGCCGCATGCCCTGGACACTGGTCGGCCTGTATGCGGCGGCAAGCTTTGTGACCTTCATGGTCTATGGATTCGACAAGTCCGCCGCCAGGAACGACCGCTGGCGCACCAGCGAAAGCCGTCTGCACCTGCTGGCACTGCTGTGCGGCTGGCCCGGCGCATTGCTGGCGCAAGGGCTGCTGCGGCACAAGTCCAGCAAGGCCTCGTTCCAGTTGGTGTTCTGGATCACCGTGGTGCTCAACTGCGGCCTGCTGGCATGGCTGCTGTCATCGGCAGGTGCGCCGCTGCGGGCGCTGGCGCCCGGCATCTTCTGAAAATTGAAGGAACTGGCGATGACCCATGCTGGACCACGGGCCAAAATGCCCTCCGCAAACGATGCATCGCTGCAGACCTGGCAGGCTTCTTGGGAGAGCGCCTGGTCCGCACTGGGTGCCAGCGCTCCGCAGACTGTGCTGGCCGAGCTGCTGCAAAGCTACAGCGAGCCCCAGCGCCACTACCACACGCTGCAGCATCTGGGTGAGGCCATGGGCCTGCTGCAACCGGCGCTGTGCCTGGCCGAGCACTCCGGCGAGGTGGCACTGGCGCTGTGGTTCCATGACGCTATCTACCAAACGCAAGCCAAGGACAACGAGGCGCGCAGCGCCGACTGGGCCGCCGCCGTACTGCGCGGGCAGGGTCTGCCGGCGGAAGTGGCCGGGCGCGTGCACGGCCTGATCATGGCGACTTGCCACGCTGCACAGCCGTCCGGAATCGACGCCCAACTGCTGGTGGATGCCGACCTGGGCATTCTGGCGGCCGACCCCCTGCGGTTTGCTGAGTACGAAGTGCAGGTGCGGGCCGAGTACGAATGGGTGCCCTTGCCGCTGTACCGCGCCAAGCGCCGCGAGGTGCTGCAGGGCTTCATGCAGCGCGAGGCCATCTACTGTACCGACTGGTTCCGGCAACGGCTGGAGGCGCGGGCGCGGCGCAACCTCGCGCAGGCGCTGGGTTTGTAGGCGGCGCCTGCGTCGGCGTCCTATGATCGGGGGCTGCTGCGGGCCGTGCAGGCCTGCCTCCCTCTCTTTCTTATCTTGCCCAGGCTCCGCCTGGCTCACCGGACGCGCAGATGACCACCCTTGGAACCCCTTACTCCCCCCATGCCACCAAAGTCATGCTGCTGGGCAGCGGCGAACTCGGCAAGGAAGTACTGATCGCGCTGCAGCGCCTGGGCGTGGAGACGATCGCCGTGGACCGCTACGAGAACGCGCCCGGCCAGCAGGTGGCCCACCACGCGCGCACCATCACCATGAGCGATCCGGCCCAGCTCAAGGCCTTGATCGAGGCCGAGAAGCCCGACCTGGTCGTGCCCGAGATCGAGGCCATTGCCACGCCCATGCTCGAAGAGCTGGAAGCATCAGGCAGGGTCACCGTGATCCCCACGGCCCGCGCCGCGCGCCTGACCATGGACCGCGAAGGCATCCGCCGCCTGGCCGCCGAGACGCTGGGCCTGGCCACCAGTCCCTACCGTTTCTGCGACTCGCAGCAGGAGCTGCAGGCCGCCATCGACGGCACGGATGGCCAGCCCGCCATCGGCTTCCCTTGCGTGGTCAAGCCCGTGATGAGCAGCTCGGGCAAGGGCCAGAGCAAGCTGGACGGCCCGGACGACGTGGCCAAGGCCTGGGACTACGCCATGGCCGGCGGCCGCGTGAGCCATGGCCGTGTGATCGTCGAAGGCTTCATCGACTTCGACTACGAAATCACCCAGCTCACGGTGCGCGCCAAGGGTGCGGACGGCCAGGTGCAGACGCATTTCTGCGATCCGATCGGTCACATCCAGCAGTCTGGTGACTATGTGGAGAGCTGGCAGCCCCATCCCATGCACCCGGCGGCGCTGCAGAAGTCGCGCGACATCGCCAAGGCGGTGACCGATGACCTGGGCGGCCTGGGCCTGTTTGGCGTGGAGCTGTTCGTCAAGGGCGAGCAGGTCTGGTTCAGCGAGGTCTCGCCACGCCCGCACGACACGGGGCTGGTCACGCTGGCCACGCAGTGGCAAAGCGAGTTCGAGCTGCATGCGCGCGCCATTCTGGGCCTGCCCGTGGATGCCTCGCTGCGCAACCCCGGAGCCAGCGCCGTGATCTATGGCGGGCAGGATGCCGAAGGCCTGGTGTTCGACGGCGTGGACGAGGCCCTGGCCGTGCCGGGCACGGACCTGCGCCTGTTCGGCAAGCCAGAGAGCTTCGTCAAGCGCCGCATGGGCGTGGCCCTGGCGCGCGCCCAGGATGTGGAGCAGGCGCGCACCAACGCCAAGCTGGCCGCCAGCAAGGTCCGGCCGCGCAAGCCCTGAGGCGCGCTGCTCAATGGCGAAGCCGCCGTCCCTTTGCCGGGCGGCGGCTTTTTTCATGCGGTGTCGGGGCCTTAGTTGGTCGTGTGCATGGGCAGCTGCGAGGGCTGGGCATCATGCGGCGTGGTCAGCCGGATGGCGCGCTCCTCCTCGCCATGGCTGGCATGCTCGCCATCCACACCCAGGCCGCCCTTCCAGCGCCGGACCACGCGCTGGAAGATCAGCGAGTTGGGGATCTGCAGCAGGTTGGGTGAGCCATCGGGCGCATGGGCGTCCTGCAAGGTGGTGTAGAGCATGTTGATGTCGATCACGCGGCCCTTGGCACCGGGCTTTTCGGCCGTGTCCAGCACCTCGATGTAGTCACCCAGGCGAAAAGGCCCGACGATGACGATGAGCAGGGCGCAGAACAGATTGGACAGCACGCTCCAGGCCGCGAAGAAGGCCACGGCGCCCACGGTGGCAAAGCCGGTGAAGGCCGTCCACAGGACGGTGGCCGAGACGCCCAGGCGCTCCAGTACCAGGGGCACGGTGGCGGCGATGAGAATCCAGCGGAACACGCCGCGCAGCGGCACCAGCAGCTCCGGCGGCAGGCCGTAGTGCCGGCCTGCGCGTGCGATCAGCCGGCGAACCAGGCGATTGAGCAGCCAGGCCGCACCGATGATCAGCAGGATCTGGGCACCGGGGATGATGAACTCCAGCCAATCCTGCATCCAGGTGGGCAGGTGCGCTTGAAAACGACGCATAACTTCAAACATTCAGGAAACAGGAATCCGCTTTCGGGACCCGGATGCGCAGCTCGCGCGCGCCCGGCATTGAGCTGCGATCGTAAGCGCAGGCGCAAGGCCCGGCAGTCAGGTGCGGCGCTGCTCCACCGTGTCCATCTGCATCTCGAAGCTGAAGAAGCGGTCGCGCCCCTGCGCCTTGGCCGCGTACAGAGCCTGGTCGGCGCGCATGAGCATGGCTTCGGCGCTGGTGTATTCGTCGGGAATGCAGGTGGTGATGCCGCCCGACAGCGTGAGACCCGATTCATGGGGCGAATCGGGGTGGCGTATGCGCAGCACGCGCAGCATCTGGCCCACGGCGCGCGCAAACGTCATGGCGCCCGAGCGCGGCGTGCGCGGCAGGATGAGCGCGAATTCCTCGCCGCCATAGCGCGCCGCCACGTCACGGGGGCGTACGCAGACCTCGCGCAGCAGGCGTCCGATCTGTTTCAGGCATTCATCGCCATGCACGTGGCCATAGGTGTCGTTGTAGCGCTTGAAATGGTCCAGGTCGCAGAGCATCAGCGTCAGCGGCTGGCCTTCGCGCCGGGCCGAGGCGATCTCTGCATGCAGGATGCGGTCGAAGCCTCGGCGGTTGACCAGGCCCGTGAGCTGGTCGAGCTCGACCATTTCATTGAGCTTCTGGTTGGCCTCGTGCAGTTCGGCCGACAGTGATACCAGGCGTCTGCGCATGTCCAGCAGGCGGCGCATGGCGCGCAGCTTGGCCACGAGCACGATGGGCTTGACGGGCTTGACCAGGTAGTCGTCGCCTCCGGCCTCGATGCCGCGCCACACATCCAGGTCATTGTCCAGGCCGGACAGGAAGATGACGGGCGTCCACTCGCCGGGCTCGGCCTCGCGCAGCTGGCGGGCAACCCAGTAGCCATCCTCGCCGGGCAGGCGGATGTCCAGCAGCACCAGGTCGGGGCGCTGCTCGCGGAACAGGATCAGGGCGCTGGGGCCATCGGCAGCCTCCAGCACGCGGGTCACGCCTGCGTGCAGCAGCTCGCTGACCAGGCTGGTGCGCACCGAGGCCTGGTCTTCCACGACCAGCACGCAAAAGGGCGCGGACTCGTC